>DATHIZ010000172.1:0-8863 GCA_035316385.1 Bryobacteraceae bacterium
GACTTTGAGCATGAGACTAAGGTCCTGAAAATCAAACAGTCCGACGGCAGCTTACGGGAAGAAAAACTCGAAGTGCGCCGTGCCGTGCAAGGTCCTGTCGTCTATGACCAAAATGGCTTGACGCTGGCGATGCGCGTGGCCGGGCTGGACCGGCCCAAAATGCTGGAACAGTGGTTCCGCATGGGAGAAGCCCGGAATCTGGACCAATTCAAAGCCGCCTTGCGCATGATGTCCGTGCCGATGTGGAACGCCGACTACGCTGATAGCGGCGGTCACATCATGCTTGTCTTCGACGGCCTGGTGCCCAAGCGCGCGACCGGCAACTGGAGCTATTGGTCGAAAATCGTCCCGGGCGATACATCTAAGACGCTTTGGACCAGCTATCACTCGTTCGACGACTTACCCAAGTCGATCGATCCGCCGAGCGGTTTCAATCAAAACACCAACGAGCCGCCATGGACCATGACGTTGCCGGAACTGGAGGATTCCAAATATCCCGCTTACATGTCGCCTCCGGTCAGCACTCCGCCCACGTTCCGCACACTCCGTTCGTTGCGGCTGTTGACGGAAAGCAAGTTCATCTCCTTCGAACAATTCGTGGCGAATAAGCATTCCACTCGCATGGCGCTGGCCGATGCCGTTCTGCCCGACCTGCTCAAGGCGGCGGAGGCGTCACCCGATGCGAATGTGCTCGCCGCCGCAGCGCTGCTGAAAAAATGGGACCACAACGCGAATGCCGACAGCCGCGGAGCAGTGCTGTTTCAAGTGTTTGCCGATCGCTATTTCGGCCTTACTGCTCCCATCGATCCGAAGCTGCGCGTGAAGTGGGATCCGGCGCACCCGTTGGAGTCGTCCTACGGGTTGGCGGACGCGGGTGGCGCTCTGCCTGCGTTGGCGGCAGCGGCGGAAGATTGCAAAAAACAGTTTGGAGCTTTGGACGTGGCGTGGGGCGACGTGTACCGTTTCTCGAGCGGCAGTGCCGATGTGCCCGGCAATGGCGCAGGAGGGCGCGTGGGCGTTTTCCGCACGATTCAATTCGGCAAGCAGGAAGGCGGACGCCATCACGCAGTGCATGGCGAAACGTTCGTGTGCGCCATTGAATTCGGTAAGCCGCAACGCGCCGAGTGTGCGCTCTCCTATGGCAATGCAAGCCAGCATGGATCGCCGCATCTGGAAGATCAGTTACCGCTTATGGTTGCCAAGAAATTGCACCCGGTTTGGCGAGATCCCTCGGATGTGAAAGCGCACCTGGAGCTACAGGAGAAATTCTAACGGGGCACTGCCGCGTGGCGGATGGCAAACTCTTCCTCAGGGGAACGGATGAGACGTTTGCGCGCGTAGAACGCGAAATACAGCAGGCCGCATGCGAACCAAACCAGCGCGCCCCATGCGCCCGGCCGGTAATCAGGATTTAGAAACAGCGCGAGTAGGGTTATGGTGGAGATCACTATCGCGGCTACTGCTCCGGCGATGCCCAACGGACTTACAAAAGGCCGTGCAATCGAGGCGTGACGCACGCGCAACAGCAGAAATGAAAGCATCTGAAATACGTAGGCGATCACCGCGCCGAAGACAGCCATATTGAGCAGAACGCCGGCCACAGCGCTGTCATGCGGCAGATATTGAACGGCAAGGGCGGTGGCAAACCCCAGAACGGCGCCGGTGATTAAAGCACGATGAGGCGTTTTGCGGGTGGAATGCGTGGCGCAAAGCCAGTACGGAAAATATCCAGCCCGCGCGAGCGAGTAAATCTGGCGGCCATAGGCGTAAATAATAGCGTGAAAGCTGGCGACCAAACCAGTGCAGGCCACCAGCGCGAGCAGCTTCGCTTCGATACCATCGCCGAAAATTGTCCGAAACCCGAGCGATAACGGTTCATTCGATTTCCCTATCCCGGCCGCGCCCGGAGCGATGCCCGTATTCAGAGTAATCACGGCAAAGGCAAAAACAATCAGGGTGAAGAGCGCCGATAAAATGCCTTTTGGCATGCTTCGTGCCGGATCGTTACTTTCTTCCGCGGCTAGCGGCAGTTGCTCGATACCTAAATAGACCCAGAGCGCAAAAGGCAAGGAGGCGAAGACTCCTGGCCAACCCTTCGGAAGCCAGGGACCGCCCTCCAGCGCCCAGCGGTGCAGGTCGAAGTGAGGAATCGCCGCCACGCAGAACACCGCCAATACGGTCAACGCGCAGATCGAGACGGCAGCGGAGACACCAAACGAGACCGCAACGCCCAGAATGTTCAGAGACACGAACACGACGTAGCAAAGCAGCCACCAAAGCGGCGCGTAGGCGGGTGGGGTGTGGAAAATGTCGCCCAGGTATCCGCCGATGCCAACCACAATTACAGCCGGTGTAAAGATGTATTCGATGTTCTCGGCTAGGCCGGTAATGAATCCGCACCACGGTCCCAAGGCAGTGCGGGCGAAAGAGTAGGCCCCGCCCGCATGCGGCAGTGCGGGAGACATTTCGGCGATGCTAAAACACAGGCAAACATACAGGACGGTCATGATGCCCAGCGCCGTGAGCAAACCGCCGAAGCCGCCGGAAAGCAGACCGAAGTTCCAGCCAAAGAAATCGCCGGAGATAACGGCTCCGACCCCTAAGGCCCAAAGATGGAAAACGCCGGCATGTCGCTTCAGACCGCTCTGGGCCTTGAGTCCCGGTGGCGTTGGGCGGTAGGTTGCGGAACTCCAGTTTTTAGGAATAGTTCTTAGACTCGCACACCGAGCGGTGGCTGCTTCTTTGTACTCGAATTCTGTTATATCCAAATCCGGGTACTTACCAAGTGCCGGGCGACCTATTCGCCGCATAGGTACAGTTATAGGAGAACGCACAAATGACTTACGTACCTAATGCAAAACGTTACGACCAGGCGGCCTTCCGACGCTGCGGCCGTTCCGGACTTGTCCTGCCTCCGATCTCCCTAGGTCTATGGCAGAACTTCGGTGGTGATGATGTTTTCGAGACTGGCCGCGCGGTAGTACGCCGCGCCTTTGACCGCGGCGTAACACATTTCGATCTCGCCAACAATTACGGACCTCCCTACGGCTCCGCGGAGGAAAACTTCGGTGAGATTCTTCGAAAGGACTTTCGGGATCACCGTGATGAATTGGTTATTTCCTCCAAAGCGGGATGGGACATGTGGCCGGGTCCCTACGGTGTCGGTGGATCGCGAAAATACCTGATCGCTTCGCTCGACCAAAGCTTAAAGCGAATGGGCCTTGAGTACGTGGATATTTTTTACTCTCATCGCCCCACCACCGACGTGCCGTTGGAAGAAACGATGGGCGCGCTGGCGCATCTGGTCCGCCAAGGAAAGGCTCTGTATGTAGGCATTTCCTCCTATAGCGCCGAACGTACGCGCAGCGCCGCAAAGATCCTCCGTGAGGAGGGCGTCCCGCTTCTGATCCACCAGCCTTCCTATTCCATGCTGAATCGCTGGGTGGAAACAGATCTACTGGAAACTCTGGCGGACCTCGGCGCCGGTTGCATCGCCTTCTCGCCGCTTGCGCAGGGGATGCTGACGAATAAATACCTGAACGGCGTGCCGGCGAACTCGCGGGCCAAGCTAGACGTGAGTTTCAGCCCCAAGTTTCTCTCGGAAGAAAATCTCAGCCGTGTGCGCGCGCTGCATGACATTGCTGTGTCACGCGGCCAAAGCCTGGCACAGATGGCTATCGCTTGGGTGCTGCGCGACCCGCGTGTGACTTCGGCTCTGATCGGCGCCCGCAATGTGGCCCAACTCGACGATTCTCTCGACGCGCTCAAAAAGCTCGCGTTTTCGAGCGACGAGTTAAATCAAATCGACCGCCATGCCGCGGAGGGCGGTATCGACCTCTGGCGCGCGGTATCTTCACAATAGCGAGCGGCTTTTCTTTCATCTGCGGCCGCCATCCGTGGCCGCAGGTGCCACCGATTCCCCGCTAAAGCTAAAATAAGACTTGTACTTGCCCTGCTTGTATTTGCACTAGGAGGTGTAATGGCTGTTGCGCCGCGCCGGAAATCGTTTGTTGTCGATGTTGGGGGAGTGAAAGTTGGTGGTCTCCATCCCGTGGTCGTGCAATCCATGACCAATACGGACACCGCCGACTCGAGCGCCACCATCAACCAGGTCATGCAACTCGCGCGAGCGGGTTCGGAACTGGTGCGCGTGACGGTCAATACTGACGAGGCGGCCCGCGCCGTGCCGGTAATCGTCGATACCCTGCGTCAGTTCGGGGTCATGGTGCCTATCGTCGGTGACTTTCATTACAACGGCCATCTTCTACTCAAGAAGTATCCCGCCTGCGCGCGGGCGCTGGACAAGTACCGCATCAATCCGGGCAACGTCAATATCGGAAAAAAGCAGGACGATAATTTCCGCATCATGATCGAAGCCGCCATCGAATACGACCGTCCCGTGCGAATCGGCGTCAATTGGGGATCGCTCGATGCCTCGCTTCTGACCGAGATGATGGACGCGAATTCGCGCGCCGCCGAACCGCTCAGCGCGATGGATGTTACCAAGCGAGCCATTGTGGAGAGCGCCGTCCGCGCCGCCGCCAACGCCGAAAAATACGGTCTTGGCGCGGATAAAATCATCCTCAGCGCCAAAGTCAGCAACGTGCAGGATCTAATCGACGTGTACGAAATGCTTGCCGCCCGCTGCGAATACGCGCTGCACCTGGGCCTCACGGAGGCCGGTTTGGGAGCCAAGGGAATCGTAGCCACCACCGCTGCTTTATCTGTCTTGCTACAGCAGGGAATTGGCGATACCATCCGCGCCTCGCTGACGCCTCTGCCGAACGGCGATCGCACGGAAGAGGTGATTGTCTGCCAGCAGGTGCTCCAATCGCTCAATCTGCGCAGTTTCACTCCACAAGTGGCAGCCTGCCCGGGTTGCGGCCGCACTACCAGCACCTTCTTCCAGGACATGGCCGACCAGATTCAAACCTATCTGCGTGAGCAGATGCCGGTGTGGCGCGAAAAATATTCGGGCGTAGAAGAGATGAAGGTCGCCGTCATGGGTTGCGTCGTGAACGGGCCCGGCGAATCGAAGCACGCCAACATCGGCATCTCTTTGCCTGGTACGTTTGAGACTCCGGTAGCTCCGGTATACGTTGATGGCAAACTGTCCACCACATTGCGCGGTGATTCCATCGTGGCCGAATTTCGCGTCATTTTGGACGACTATGTCGCCCGTCGATACGGCCGCGAAGCCGATGTCGCGGATTCGTTAATAGAAACACTCGTATAGCGCGCAGCGCCTTATTTCTGCACGAGGCTTTGAATCTCGTCCAGTTCCTTACCAGCTTCGGACCATTTGCCCTGCGAGCTTAATTCCCGATAGCGCTGCAGGTGACCGCGAATTGTTTTCAGCATCTCTATCGCCTGCGCGGAAGGTTGTGCTGCCTGCGCTTGAGCGGCCGGCGGACCGGCAGCCGCCGACTGATCGGAAGCGGGACCAGCCGCAGGTTGAACTGCCAGCCCAAAACCGCCGACCTGCTGTATCAACAGCGCCAGTGCCTGCTCATACGTATCCGCATAGGCAAGCTTATTGCCCATGGCCAAAGCCACTTTCTTCAACTGTGGCATGCTGACTTGCGACGACTGAATATAAATTGGCTCTACATATAGAAAGCTGTTTGCAATCGGCAGCACCAACGTTTGTCCGCGCAGCACTTGTGAGCCCTGCTGACTCCACAGCGTCAGGTCTTTTGAGATGGTTTGATCCTGATTGATACGCGCGTCGATCTGCATTGGGCCGTAAATAATGTTCTGCTTGGAGAGCTGTTCGAACACCAGTTCGCCCAAATGCTCGCCGTCGCAGCGCGCATACATCACCCCGATCAGGTTGTCTTTACTCGCGGGCGTAAAGGTGGTTAGGAGAAGAAATTCGGGCGTGTTGCTGTGAGGCAGGGTAGCTACCACATAAGCGGGCGAAACCGAATTGGATCCCTCCCCCTGCTTGCCGCCCGTCTTGGCCAGATCCCACAAGTCGGCGCGGTTGTAGAAAGCCTCGGGATCGCGCATATGAAACGTTCGGTAAATCTCTGCCTGCGCGCCAAATAGCGTCTCGGGATAGCGCGCATGCGCGCGTAAGCCGGCGGGCATGGCCGAGGCGGGCTTCAGTAATGTGGGAAATAGTCGTCCATACGCCTGTATCAAGATGTCGTCTGGATCGAAGACGTAGAGGTTCGTCTCGCCGGTGTAGGCATCCACCGTCGCTTTAACCGAGTTGCGCAAGTAATTTGCTGAGATTCTGCCCAGGTCCAGTTCGCGCGAGTAGGGATGCGCGTCTGAAGACATGTACCCGTCCACTATCCAGACCAGCCGGCCGGAATCGCTCAGCACCAGGTAGGGATCGCTGTCCCAGGAAAGGAATCCGGCCAGCTTGCTCAGCCGTTCCGTAACCTGCCGGTGGATCATCATGCGGCTGCCGCCGGTTAGGTATTCCGTCAGCAGAATGTTGCCGTCGCCGTAGCTAACGGCCGCCGCCAAACGCATCATCAGAGAGGAAATGGGAAATCCGCCGGTGCCCGCGTAGCGCGTTCGCACCGTTTCGGACCCGGATGGGTAATTGAACTCCTGTTGCGCCGTATCCACAAACACCGGCTCATGCGCCACTTCGCTGTAGTAAATCTCGGGCTGGGTAAATTGCAGGCTTTTCGTGGTGACCACCGGAGGAGCGTCCTTGATAAACAGGAGGGGCAAGCCGTCCGATGTGATCCGGTTGGCTTCCGCCATTACGACTCCATAGCCGTGCGTGTAGATTAAATGCGGATTAATCCAGCGGTTGCGTGCCTCGCCCAATTGGCGGATATCCAACTCGCGCGGCGCGAGCAATACCTGCCGCAGTTCGCCGTCGACTGTATAACGGTCGATATCCGTGTCGACGTACACATAAGGCCGCAGCGGTTGAATCTGGGAAATCGTGTCGTGAAACGCCTGCCAATCCCAGAGCCGGACATTATCGAGCAGCGGTTTGTGTTTGCTGAAATCGATGGGGATGTCTGGCGTAGCTTCGAGCCTGGTCTCTTGTACGCGTTCGTTGAGCCCGAAGGCCGCGCGGGTGGCGTCGATATGGTATTGGATGTAGGGGCGCTCCAGTGCCAGTTCATTGGGGCGTACATACAACCCTGTAATCGCGGAGGGGATGATGAGCCGCGCCGGGATGAGCAGCAGCAAAACTAGCGCCCACCGTCCGCGCCGGGCGACTACAAGCGCCGCCGCCAACAAAGCCCCCACAATTAGGATCCACTGCAGCGGCAGTACGATATGATCGGCTACCCAGTCTACGCCTACCAGGTACTGTCCGTGATCTTCCAGCAGCAACCCGTAGCGGTCGAAATAAATCTTTCCAGCCACCCCTACCAGCAGGACTGCCCCGGCCATGCGGACGAACTGCGAATCGAACGCCTGCCGGATGGAAATGGGTGCGAACTCAAAGCCTGAACCTGTGGCATTCAGCGAAGGTATTTGCTTCCGCAGCATATCCGCATTCGCCGCCAGCCAGTAAAAAACCAGTGAGAGCGTCACGCCCACTAAAGCCGCGCGTAGCAGCATGTTGTAGAACGGCAGACCGAAAAGATAGAAAGCGAGCGGCTTTCCGAAAATAGGATCGATAAACTGGCCGGCTGCCGGCGTCAAACGCTCGCCACCGAAATAACGCACCACCGTCCAACTGTCGACGGTGGCATTGGCGACGCCAATCGCAAAGACTGCCAGGACCACTAGTCCCACGCGGTGAATGAATTTCCGATTGAGAAATCCGAACAGCGCATCCGGTCCATCCGGGGTATTGCGCATGCCCAGGCGAAAAGCGAGCCAAAATACAGAGAAAAACAGCAGCACGGCGACGAGAATAGGTCCGGTGCCGTAGAGCAGTAGGTTTATCCACGTATCCACCTGATGAACTTCTGTCCACCAGGCGTAATCAATAAAAGTACTGGCAATGTAGCGTGAGCTGAGGAGGATGACAACCAGAAGAATGGCAAGGAAAAGCAGGCCGCCGCCGCGCCTCTGGTGTTGCCCGGTGAATCGGTCTGCCATGTGGTTTGTTGGAACGCTTGATCCTGACAGCGAGTATAGCGACAACTATCTGGCGGGGAGAGGCTCGTCTTCCTTCAGAAGCTCCAATAAACCAATGGTCACTTCATTAAAGACCTTGCGCCGGCGATGCACAATTCGCACGGGACGGAAGAGTTCCGCCGGCGACAGCCGCAGCGCCATGAGACGCCCCTGCAGCATGTCTTCGTGCATGACGCGCTCCGGCATGATGCTGATTCCGGCCCCGTGCGCAACCGCTTGTTTGATCATTTCGATATTGTCGAAACGCAGCGAAACCTCCACTTCCACGCGGTGCTCGCGCATGTAGCGATCAATGTGCTGTTGAATAGGCAGGTCTTCGTCGAAAGCTACAAACGGTTTGCCGTTCAGCGCGGAAATCTCAAGCGATTCATGCACCGCCAGCGGATTGTCCGGAGCCACCGCCACTACCATTTCCTCATCGCGCCAAGGTAAGGCCACCACCTCGCGAGAAGATTCCGCGTAGCTCATCAGCCCTAAGTCCGCTTCGTCTTCCGCCACCGCTTGCCAGACCCGCTCGGGGCGCAAGTATTGGACTTCCAGATCGGCCTCGGCAAAACGTTGGGCGAAACGGGCCTCAATTCCCGACATTTCCGACAAGCCCACCGAATAAATTGCGGCCAGCCGCACGGTGGTGTTGACATGCTTTTTAACAGAATCGAGCAAGGCCAGCATCTCGTCATGCCGGCGCAGCACATCGCGGCAATACTCCAGATATACTTTGCCGGCGGGCGTAACGCCCAACGGGCGCGTTCCGCGATCAAATAGGACGACGCCTAGTTCACGCTCCAATTCG
>DATHIZ010000173.1:0-20025 GCA_035316385.1 Bryobacteraceae bacterium
GCCGCAATTTCATAACCACTTCCTCGAAGGCTGGCGAACGTGGAAGCGACGTCGTCTACCGCCTCCCAGGGCACACGCGTTTCCGCGCCCAACGCGGTTTTGGTGATGGCGTTTTGCGGCGGACGAGCGGTGATGCCGCTAAGCAGTAAACGTTCGATGCCGGCGCCATCCGCGGTACGAAAAAACGCGCCGACATTGTACATACTGCGGACATTGTCGAGCCAGAGGGACGCAGGCAACCGGAGATCGCGGTATAGTTCGGCGCCCGTGGTGGCACGGTACGGAATTCGCTCCATGGAGGAAATCAGCGGCTACTTGCCAGGGAGACCGGCGCGCTTCCAAAGTTCGTCGACGCGCTGCACGACTTCGGGCGACATTTTGATCACATTGGGCCAGCGGCGTGTAAACCCTTCGGATGGCCACTTCGACGTCGCGTCAACACCCATTTTCGAGCCATAATTCAGCATCCGGCTCGCGTGATCAAGCGAATCCACCGGACCGAGGCAGAATTCGATGTCGCGTTGCGGGTCGATGTTGTTCAAGGCTTTCCAGGCTACCTCCGCCACATTCTGCACATCCACGTCTTCATCCACTACTACAATGCACTTACTGAACATCGCTTGCCCCAAGCCCCAGATGGCATGCATCACTTTGCGCGCCTGCCCGGGATAAGACTTGCGCATGGAAACAAGAATCAGGTTATGAAAGACGCCCTCGGCCGGCATGCAAATATCCCGCACCTCGGGCAATTGCATGCGCATGAGCGGAAGAAAAATGCGTTCAATGGCCTTGCCCATGTAGAAATCTTCCATCGGCGGCGGCCCGACGATGGTCGCCGCGTAGACCGGATGTTTACGCTGCGTTATGCATTCGATGTGGAAGACCGGGTAGTCATCGTCGAGCGAATAGAAGCCGGTGTGATCGCCAAACGGTCCTTCGCGGCGCAGTTCACCGAGGTTTAAATAGCCTTCAAGCACTATCTCTGCATTGGCGGGCACTTCGATATCGCAGGTCTCGCACTTCACCATTTCGACGGCTTTACCGCGCAGGAAACCGGCAAACAGCATTTCATCGATGCTTGGCGGCAGCGGGAGAATGGAAGAAAACAGCGTGGCCGGATCGGCGCCAATCGCCACGGCCACCGGCATGCGCGTCTGTTTACCCTCGGCGGCGAGGCGGCGGTAATGGTCGGCGCCTTGCTTATGCTTTTGCCAGTGCATTCCAGTCGTGCGGCTGTCGAACACTTGCATGCGGTACATCCCGCAGTTGCGCTTGCCGGTAGCGGGATCTTTCGAGAAGACCATAGGCAGAGTGATGAACCGGCCGCCGTCGCCTGGCCAGCAATGCAGGATGGGGAACTCATCGAGCGAGAAATCGCGCCGGATAATTTCCTTGCAAGGGCCGCCGGACACGATCTTTGGAAATGCAGCGTTCAATTCCGCCAGCTTGGGAAGCAGCTTTAGCTTGTCGAGCAAGCCCTCCGGCTTTTGCATCTCCAGAAAACCGGCGATCCGCCGCGCGACCAATTCAATGTCGTCCACGCCCAGGGCAATCTGCATGCGCCGCATGCTGGCAAAGGCATTGATCAAGAGCGGAACGCGCGATCCCTTCGGCTTTTCAAACAACAGCGCGGGGCCGTTGGTCTTGACGGCGCGGTCGGCAAACTCGGTGATCTCCAGATATGGATCGGCTTCGAGCGCGACGCGCTTTAGTTCGCCCTGTTTCTCCAGGGCACGGATAAACTCGCGCAGGTCTTCGAAAGGCATCGTCTTTACCCATTATGATGAGAGTGAATTATGAATATGAAAACAACGTTAGTAACCGGTGCGAGCCGAGGAATTGGTAGAGCTTGCGCACTGGCACTGGCGGCAGCGGGCCACCGATTAATTCTGGCGGCACGGTCTCTGGAGAAATTGGAGGAGACGGCGGAGGCGACCCGCAAAATCGGTGTGGAGACTTTTGTATTGGAGATGGATCTTGCTAATGCTGCGTCGGTCACAAGCGCGATAGGCAGGGCGTCCAAGGAGTTTGGGCGCATCGATGTCTTAGTGAACAATGGCGGCATCACGAAAGATGGTTTGGCGGTTCGCATGAAGCAGCCGGACTGGCAAGTGGTGCTCGACACGAACCTGAGCGGCGCGTTTTACGCTATTCAGCAAGTGTTGCCGGGAATGATGCGCGAGCGCTGGGGACGGATTGTGAACATTTCGTCGGTGGTAGGTGAACGCGGTAATCCGGGACAAGCCAATTACGTGGCTTCAAAGGCCGGGTTGATCGGCCTGACGAAATCGCTGGCGCAGGAAGTGGGCAGCCGGAACATCACGGTGAATGCGGTTGCTCCTGGTTTTATCGAAACCGATATGACACATGGCCTCAAGGAAGAGCTGAAGCAACAAATGATTGAGCACACGCCTTTGAAACGGATGGGCGCGCCTGAAGATATCGCTTGGGCGGTGAAATTTCTGGTCAGCGACGAAGCGGCTTTTATTACTGGCCACGTACTGGATGTGAACGGCGGAATTTATATGTAGATGTAGCTTGCATGCATTACGCAGCATCCAAGCTTGTGGATAAGAATGGCCATCACCCCAGTAGCAAAGCGCGATACTAAATTCAACATCGGCTTAGTCCAGATGTCCTGCTCTACGGATTCTGATGTAAACCTGCAAAAGGCGATCTCGGGAATTCGTACGGCGGCGGCGCAGGGCGCTGAGATCATCTGCCTGCAAGAGCTTTTTCGCAGCCAATATTTCTGCCGCGAAGAGAAAGCCGAGCTGTTCGATCTAGCCGAAACTATTCCGGGTCCGTCGACGGAAGCAATCGGAGCCGTGGCGAAAGAACTGCAAGTATCCGTAGTGGCTTCGCTCTTTGAGAAGCGCGCGCACGGACTCTATCACAACACAGCGGCCATTATCGACGCGGATGGATCGCTTACCGGCGTCTACCGGAAAATGCACATCCCTGACGATCCTCTGTACTTCGAAAAGTTCTATTTCACGCCGGGCGACCTGGGTTTTCGTAATTTTGAAACGCGTTATTCCCGTATAGGCGTGTTGGTCTGCTGGGATCAGTGGTATCCGGAAGCCGCGCGCATTACCAGCATGCAGGGATCGAATGTGCTTTTTTATCCCACGGCTATCGGCTGGCATCCGGCGGAAAAAGCGCAGTACGGCGAGGCGCAACTCGATGCCTGGCGGACTATGCAGCGCGCGCACGCCATCTCCAATGGGATCTTTGTGGCGGCGGTGAATCGTACCGGATTCGAAGGGACGCCCGAGAGCGGCCTTGAGTTCTGGGGCAATTCGTTTGTCGCGGATCCGTTTGGACGAGTTTTGGCGCAAGCATCCACTACCGAAGAGCAGGTGCTGGTGACGGAGTGCGATCCGAAGCTCATGGATGAGACGCGGCGCAACTGGCCCTTCTTGCGCGACCGGCGCATTGATGCATACGGCCCTCTCACGGAACGCTGGCTAGGCTAACGCAAATGCAAACAATGGAAGAATTTCGAATGCCGGCCGAGTGGGAGCGGCATGAGGCGACTTGGCTCGCGTGGCCGCACGAGATTACCGATTGGCCGGGAAAGTTTGAAACCATTCAATGGGTCTACGGCGAAATTGTCCGGCATCTCTCGCGAATGGAAAAAGTTCGTATTCTGATCCAGGATTCGGAACTGGACCAGCAAGTAATAACCAACGTGTTAACAGAATGCGGCGCGCACATGGCCGCCGTGGAGTTTTTTCACCAGCCGACAGACCGTAGCTGGACACGCGATTTTTGCCCGATGTTCGTTCGGGACATGCGGGGCCGGCGCGTCCTCCTGAACTGGCAATTCAACGGTTGGGCCAAGTACGATAACTGGCAACTGGACGATGCGGTGACCGCGAGTTTGGCTCCCCAACTGGATCTTCCGATGCATACGCCGGAGCGAGACGGCAGGCGGCTGGTGCTCGAAGGCGGCAGTATTGACGTTAACGGAGCCGGCTCTATTCTCACTACGGAAGAATGCCTGCTCAGCGATGTACAAGCGAGAAACCCGGGCCTTTCCCGCACCGATATGGAAGCCGTTTTCCATCGTTACCTGGGTGCGCGGAATACGCTCTGGCTTCGAAATGGAATCGCAGGCGACGATACGCATGGACACGTGGACGATTTAGCCAGATTTACAGACGCACATACAATCGTCGTGGCGGCGGAGAGCGATCCATCGGAAGCCAACTACGAGCCGCTGAAGGAAAATCTCGCTTTGCTGCGGGAAATGCGCGATCAAGATGGGCTTGCCCTGCACATTGAGACCTTGCCCATGCCGGAACCCGTATTCTTCGATGGCCAGCGGCTTCCCGCCAGCTATGCAAATTTCTATATCGCCAACGGCTTGGTTCTGGCGCCGACGTTTAACGATGCGAATGACCGCGTCGCCCTCAATACGCTGGCGCGGCTCTTTCCCGATCGCAAAGTGGCCGGAATTGCGGCGACAGATCTGGTTCTAGGCCTGGGCACGCTGCATTGCATGACGCAGCAGCAGCCCGCCTAATTCTGCAAGAGCACTTTCAGCACGCCGCGCCGTCCGGCTTCCGCAAAAGCCTCGGGAGCCTCGGAAAGAGGAAATTCAGCCGAGAGCATGCTCAACACATCCAACTTGCGGGTGCGCAAGAGCTCTATAGCCGGTTCAAAGCGCCCGCAGCGCGAACCGACTAACGTAATCTCATTGACGATAGCGGGCGCGGCATCAAAGGAAACGTTGCCATGGACAGTGGACTTCATCACGACAGTTCCGCGCGGGCGCGTCATGCCGATGGCTTGCTGTAATCCTTCGGCGGAGCCGGTGGATTCCACCACATAGGGGAAGCTTTCCCGGGGTAAATCTCGCGCCAAGCTAGTCTGCACACCGGTCCCTTCGGCAATTCGCAGTTTCTCCGGATGGCGGCCGTAGAGAGTCACCTTGGCGCCGTGAGCATGTAAGACCTGGGCTATCAGCAAACCTAATTTGCCATCGCCCAGAACTGCCGCGGGAGCGTTTTGGGGTATAACAACCTGATCAAGAATCTCGCAGGCGGCTGCCAACGGTTCGATGAAGACTGCCTCCTTATTGCTGATTGAATCGGGCAGTACGTGCAGATTCACGTCGGGTAGCGTCAAATACTCGGCAAACGCTCCTGGATGCCTGACAATCCCCAGCACGGTTCGATTGGAACAATGACGGCCGAGGCCCACGGCACAAAATTCACATTTGCCGCAAGCGAGATTAATGTCGCCGGCAACCCTTGCGCCGGCGAGCGACCCCGTGTCCGATTCAACCACTACACCAACAAACTCGTGCCCGGGCCTGCCGGTAAAGCCGTAATAGCCGCGCTGCAACTCCAAATCGGTATTACAAATTCCAGCCGTCAGCAAGCGGATCAGGGCATAGCCGGGTAACCGGGATGGAATAGCCGCTTGCTGGACAGAAATTGCGCCTGAGTGGAGATGGACGGCTAACATGCCGTCGGCTTTCACCAACGGTTCTTACTGCCGCCGAAATCACGCTGGCCACGGCCGCCGCCAGCACCACCGCCCCCGGGCGTCCTCTCGCGCTTCTCCGGCGGGCGCGCTTCATTTACCACCAATGCGCGGCCCATTAGCGCGCGGCCGTTACATGCTTGCACTGCTTGTTGGGCGGCGGAATCATCGCCAATCTCCACAAAACCAAACCCTCTGGCTTCACCGCTGAAACGGTCGCGAAGGATGCTTACGCTGTCGACCTGCACACCTGCTTCTTCAAAAAACGCCTGTAAGTCCGCTTCCACAGCCTTGTAGGGCAAATTCCCTACGAACAGCTTCGTCACTTCGTACTCTCCTAACTGTGCTGGTTCGGAAGACCGGCACCTTGGCTGAGCGATCTACGAGGGGGCGCGACCATAGGAAAAACCGGGAACTCCAAACTCGACTTTCTTATATTGCCACAAAAGGCGGTTACTCAAAAGCGCAAAGGGCGCGGATGCCGCGCCGCCCAAACGGTAAAGGAACTCGCAAGAATTTGGCGGCGCGTTCAACCTTGCCCGTCTTGCGTGTATTCCCGAAGAGAGCAAAGGAACCGCGTGATTTAACGCGGCGTAATCAGTCCGCCGACCTTGTCCTGCGCAGTGGCGGCATGGCGCGGAAAACGCGTCGAATACGCTTCCAAATACTTGAGTCCGGAACCGGTGTTATAGATGACAATCCGCTCCTCGGGTTTAAGGAAACCGGTTCGCAGAAGACGCCGCACCGCAGCCACGCAGGCGCCTCCTTCGGGAGCGGCAAAAATCCCCTCCAGCGCTGCCAGTTGAACACCCGCATCGAGCATCTCTTCATCGGAGATAGAAATCGCCGTGCCGCCGCTTTCCCGAATCGCGTTCAGCACCAAAAAATCACCCAGAGCTTTCGGCACGCGCAAGCCGCTGGCGACGGTGCTGGCATTTTGGAAGAATTCGCTGACCGGCGCATTTTGCTGAAAAGCCCGCGTAATCGGTTCGCAACCTTCTGCTTGCACGGCGATCATTTTCGGCCGCTTGCTGCCGATCCAGCCCAGTTCTTCGAGTTCGGCGAACGCTTTCCACATTCCGATCAACCCCACCCCACCACCGCAGGGGTAGAAGATCGCATCCGGAAGCTGCCAATCGAACTGCTCTGCCAGTTCGTAGCCCATGGTTTTTTTGCCCTCGATGCGGTAGGGCTCCTTCAGCGTGCTCACATCGAACCAGCCTTCCCGCTCTTTCCGCTCGGCGACAATTTTGCCGCAATCGCTGATCAAGCCATCCACCAGCGTCACGTTCGCCCCAAAGGCTTTGCACTCGATAAAGTTCGCCTGCGGAACATCGACCGGCATGAAGATATGCGCCTCAAGTCCGGCGGCCGCGGCATAAGCGGCTAACGCACTCGCGGCATTCCCGGCTGATGGTATGGCTAACTTCCGGACCCCGAGCTTTTTTGCCATGGTCACGGCGCATGAGAGACCGCGAGCTTTGAACGAATCAGTCGGATTGCGGCCTTCATCCTTGACCCACAAATCCAGAGCGCCGAACTCGCGCTGCAGCGTACTTACCTGGCTCAGCGGCGTCCATCCTTCATCCAGCGTTACCGCCTCGTTTGGTTCAGCCGGAAGAACGGGCGAATAGCGCCACATGCTGGACGGACCTTTGGCAGTGTCCGGTTTGCGCCAACCGGCCCGAACGGCCGCGAGATCATAGCGGACTAAGAGCGGCGCGCCGCATTCACAGACGTTTAAAAGCTGATTAGAAGCGAAATTTTTTCCACAGCGGCTACAAACTAGCCCGGACGAGGTTCCCATGCATTGTCATCGTAACCTGACCGGAAACATCCGGCCGAATGGATGAACGGGAGCTGGCAAGTACGTTTCTGTGTAAAGGTTGAGTAAAGATCACTCCTGATTCCATACGCCGGTAGTTAAATGGTTAGAGATAGACGAATGCCCGTCCTGCTTGCTGAAGCGTCCACGCAGATCCTGGTTGTGGACGATGACGTTAAGTTGTGCCGCCTGATTCACGACTATCTGGAACCATTGGGCTACCACGTTTCCGCGGCGCACACAGGGCAGCAAGGGTTGGATATGGCCCTCCGGCAGCCCTTTGCGGCGCTAATTCTGGATGTGATGATGCCCGGCATGGACGGATTTACTCTGCTGAAGCGTCTGCGCGAACACTCCAATGTTCCGGTCCTCATGCTGACCGGGCGCGGCGAAGAATCGGACCGGATTGCTGGCCTGGATCTGGGCGCTGATGATTATTTGCCGAAGACGTTTTCGACGCGCGAGTTGCTCGCCCGGCTCCGGGCCGTTATCCGGCGTTCCTTGATTGCTTCAGCCGAGCAAGCGGAGCAATCGCAGCCCGTGCTGGTGGGCGAGCTTTACATCGACCGGGAATCGCGAGTGGCCACTCTCGCCGAGCAGACTTTGCAGCTCACAGCGGTAGAGTTCGACCTGCTTTTTTTATTAGCTAAGGCCGCGGGCCGGGTGAAGACGCGCGAGGAACTACTGCTCGAAGTGGCCGATAGGAACTTCGAAGTATTCGACCGCTCCATCGATGTGCATATTTCTTCTATCCGAAAGAAGCTCGGAGACGATCCGAAAGCGCCACGCTTCATTGTCACTATTCGCAGCGCGGGGTATATGATGCGCAAACCCGGACTAGAAGTGCCGGCATGAAACAGCGCGGTTCGCTCTCGGTCAAGATCCTGCTGCTGGCGTTCCTGAACGTTTTCCTGCTGGGCTTGGTTTTTTTCACTCTGGTGCGGGTGCAACTGCGGCTTGACTTCAGCTCATTTTTGCTCGCGCCCGCACGCGACCGAATTCTCTCCGTTTCGCGCCAGATGGGATTGCAATTGCCTGTAGCGCCGCCGGCGTCCTGGAACGAGATACTGGAACAGTATTCGGAGACCTATCCAGCTCAATTCTTTCTATTCGACGATGAAATACACCAGTTGGCCGGGAAACCGGTTACTCTGCCTCCCGACTTGATCGACGCCATCCGGCACTTCAGGCATCGCCCCACCTTGCATGGTGGTTTGCCTCCTCCTCCGAATACGTCTCCCGCGCTCGCGGTCATCCGTAGCGGAGACCCCGAGGAGTATTGGGTCAATGTGCACATTCCGATTTGGAGCGCGGACCGGCATGAAGAGCGGCACGGCGATTTGATTTGGCGGTTCCCCTCGTTGTGGAGAAACTCGTTCTTTTTTGACTACAAGCCCTGGGTGGCGGTGGTCCTGGCGGTGATCT
The DNA here is from genome assembly GCA_035316385.1 of Bryobacteraceae bacterium. Lineage (GTDB taxonomy): Bacteria > Acidobacteriota > Terriglobia > Bryobacterales > Bryobacteraceae > Bog-105. Next base: position 8,747 of record DATHIZ010000173.1, read on the forward strand.
TTGTCTCAATCTTATGCTGGCTGCCGTTGATTCGCGGGCTCACGCGTTCCATTTCCCAGCTGACCCGGGCTACTGGACAGATAGCCGAGGGCCACTTCGATGTAGCTCTGCCAATAGAGCGGAGCGATGAACTGGGTCAGTTGAGTGATTCCATTCATCGCATGGCGCAGCGGCTTTCCGGGTACGTCGTTGGACAACGGCGTTTTCTCGGCGATATTGCGCATGAACTTTGCTCTCCCGTGGCGCGTATTCAAGTGGCGCTTGGCATTCTGGAGCAGCGGGCGCAGGAAAACCAAGCCGATTATGTCGCGGACGTGAAGGAGGAAGTCGAGCATATGTCTAGCCTTATCAATGAGTTGCTGGCTTTTTCGAAGACTCAGTTCAGCGCCTCCACGCAGTTAACTTCGGTAAATGTAGCCGAGACGGTCCGCCGCGTACTGGAGCGCGAGAAGTCCGATGAGGCCCAAATCGAGACGGATGTGGCCGAAGACGTAAAGGTGCTGGCAAATCCGGATTACCTGTTCCGCTCGCTCGCAAACCTGGTTAGGAACGCCATCCGGTATGCCGGTAACGCGGGACCCATTATGGTGATGGCCAAGAACGGGAGCAAAGAGGTTTTCATCTCCGTCCTGGACAGCGGACCGGGCCTTCCGGAAAGTGAACTGGAGAACGTTTTCAAACCCTTCTACCGTCCCGAATTCGCACGCCAACGGGAGACCGGCGGCGCTGGCCTCGGGCTGGCGATCGTCAGAAGCTGCATTGAATCCTGCGGCGGCTCGGTGGCATGCCTCAACCGGTCACCCAAAGGATTGCAGGTGGATATTCGTCTCCCGGTGGCCCATGCGTAAAGCTATAATCAATATTGGAGTTTCCCTTTGAATCTGCGAGCCTTTGTGCGTCTTTTCACGCACATCCAGCTTCTTCCCGTTCTTGAAAACGGCGAAGAAACCACGTTAGTCGGCGGTCAAGCAGTTATGGAAGGCGTAATGATGCGTTCGCCTCATAGCTATTGCGTTGCCGTTCGAACGGCAAACGGGGAGATTGTCACGCAGGAGAGTGCGCTGCCGCGGCTATCCGACCGGTATCCCATTTTCAAGATCCCAGTGATTCGCGGCCTCGGCACTTTGGGCCACGCCATGTGGCTCGGCATGCGCGCGCTGAAGTTTTCCGCTGAGTGTGCGATTGCGGAAGCCACGGGGAAAGGCACGGAGACTTCCAGTGATTCCAAAGGAGATGGCGCGAAGAAAGAACTGGGAAGCGCCGCCATGCTCTTGCAGCTTTTGTTTTCGCTGACGTTCATGATCGCTCTGTATAAGTTCTTCCCGCTGTTTCTGGCCACGCAGATAGGCCACCATTACGAGCCACTGAGCGGCCGTTTTGCCATCAACATGGTGGACGGCAGTCTCCGTATCCTTATCTTTCTGGGTTTCATGTACCTGATGTCCCGTTTGAAAGACATGCATCGCGTATTCGAATACCACGGCGCCGAACACAAAGTCGTCTTCAATTTTGAATCGGGCAAGCCGGTCAATGTGAAAAATGCTCAGAGCTTTGTGACCTGGCACCCGCGCTGCGGCACGAGTTTTCTAATGGTTGTGCTGATTGTATCGATGATTTGTTATGCATTTCTGCCGATCGACAATTTCTGGGCGAAGTTTGCCGCGCGCGTCGCGCTGCTGCCGCTGATTGTGGGCGTCAGCTACGAAGTCATCCGGTTTGCGGCCAAGCGCCAGGGCGGCTTGATGTCCATCCTCACGCGGCCCGGCCTGTGGCTGCAGCGCATCACCACACAGCCGCCTTCGGACCTGCAAGCGGAAGTGGCGATTCACGCCCTGGAGCGAGCCATGGCCCTCGAAGCCGCGCAAGGCGGCGAACTGGTCATCGCCTAAGGCATTCACATGCAATATAGAGAGCGTTTAGAGGAATCCGAAATACTGTACAACGACCTAACGGCGAAAATGGCCGACCCGGTCGTGATCAGCGACTCCGATCAGTACCGTAAAACCGCAAAAGCGCAAAGCGATCTGGCTGAACTGGTGGCGAAGTATCGCGAGTGGAAGCGCGCCGATCAAGAACTGCAAGACGCGCGCGCCATGCTCGACGAGTCGGACCCCGACCTGCGGCAGATGGCCGAGATGGAAATTGCCCGCCTGGAACCCGAGGCGGCAGCCATCGAGTTGGATCTGCAGCTCCTATTACTGCCAAAAGATCCTAACGACGAAAAGAACGTCGTGCTCGAAATCCGCAAGGGCGCGGGCGGTGATGAGGCTTCCCTTTTTGCGGGTGAGGTGTTTCGCATGTATACGCGCTATGCCGAAGAGCAGCGCTGGAAAGTGGAGATCACGTCGATGAACGAATCTTCCGTCGGCGGCCTGAGCGAAGTAATCGCGCTCATCAGCGGCAAGCGTGTCTATAGCCGTATGAAGTACGAAAGTGGGGTACACCGGGTGCAGCGCGTGCCCGCAACGGAAACCCAAGGCCGAGTGCATACTTCCACCATCACCGTTGTGGTGATGCCGGAAGCGGACGAAGTGGATGTGCAGATCGCGGCGGAAGATCTCCGCATCGACACATTTTGTTCCTCGGGCCCGGGCGGACAATCGGTGAACACCACAAAATCCGCCGTTCGCTTGACGCATATTCCTACCGGAACCGTGGTCTCCTGCCAGGATGAAAAGTCGCAAATTAAGAACCGCTCGAAGGCGCTACAGGTTCTGCGTTCGCGGCTCTATCAGATGGAGCTTGAAAAGCAGCAGGCCGCAATCGGCGCGGAACGGAAAAGCATGGTGGGCACCGGCGACCGAAGCGAAAAAATCCGTACCTACAACTTTCCACAGAACCGCATTACCGATCACCGCATCGGCTTGACCCTGCATCAACTGGACCTCACCATGCAAGGCCGGCTGGAGCCGATTTTTGAGGCGCTGACGAACTACTATCAGGCCGAGATGCTACGCGGCCAAGGTGATGAACGCCAGCCTGTCAACTAACCCTCTCACGTGACCGTGCAGACAGCCCTTCTGCAGGGCGCTGACATTCTGGACAGGGCGGCCGTCACCGACCCCCGCCTGACCGCCGAAGTTCTTCTCTGTCACGCCATGCGCTGCGAACGGGTCTATCTCTACGCGCATGGAACAGACGACTTAACCGAAGTCGCCTGGATTCATTACGGCCGATATTTAAACGAGCGCTTGAAGGGCATGCCGACGCAGTACGTCACGCATCGCCAGGAATTTTACGGCCGGGAATTTTATGTCAATCGGGACGTGCTGATTCCCCGCCCCGAGACCGAACATCTGGTGGAAGCTGCCATTTCCTGGCTCGCAAGACATGAGGCGGAGCGCGTGCTGGATGTGGGAACCGGTTCGGGAGCGATTTCGATCAGCCTGGCGTTGGAATTAAACCGGCTCGTTCTGGCGTCCGATATCTCGCCTTCCGCGCTGACGGTGGCCGAGCGAAACCGGCGCAAGCATGACGCCAGCGTGCACTTCTTCGCCGCCGATCTGCTGGAGTGCATCGCGCCTGCGAGCATCGATCTGTTAGTCTCCAATCCACCTTACGTGCCGGAAGCTGATTCGGCCACCATGCAAAAGGAAGTGCGCGATTGGGAACCGCCTGCAGCACTATTCGCGGGCGCCAGCGGGCTGGAGATTTATCAGCGCCTGCTCTGGCAGGCGGCCAGCGTAATCAAACCCGGCGGCCGCCTGTTCCTGGAACTGGGCTATAGCTCACTGGAAGGGGTGCGCACGCTACTGGCTACACGCTGGACCGATTTTGAAGTAATCTCAGATCTGGCGGGCTGGCCGCGCGTGATCGGCGCAACGCTGGCAGCCTGACACACAACCATGCAGCGCTTGGTCTGCCATCTGGATATGGACGCGTTCTTCGTCTCCGTGGAAGAACTCTTCGATCCTTCGCTCAAAGGCAGGCCGGTGGTAGTAGGCGGCAAGGCCGACCAACGCGGTGTGGTGGCTGCTGCCTCCTATGCAGCGCGCAAATTCGGCGTTCACTCCGCCATGCCGTTGCGCACCGCGGCGCGCCTCTGCCCGCAAGCCACATTTATCGATGGTCATCCTTCGCGCTATCGCGATTTCTCAAAAAAGGTCTTCGCGGTGCTCAACCGCTTCTCCCCGCAAGTGGAAATGGCTTCCATCGATGAAGCTTACCTGGATCTCACCGGTACCGGCCGGCTGCACGGGCCGCCTTTGCGCGCCGCGCATTCCCTGCACGAAGCAATCCGCATGGAGACAGGCCTCAAATGCTCGTTGGGCCTGGCCAGCTCACGCCTGGTGGCCAAAGTCTGTTCGGACCAAGCCAAGCCGAACGGAGTGCTTTACATTCTGCCCGGGGCGGAAGCCCATTTTCTCGCTCCGCTGGAAGTGCGTAAAATTCCCGGAGTGGGGAAGAAAACCGAAGCCGCGCTACATCGCATCGGCATCCGCCGGGTTGGAGACCTGGCTCTGCTGGAAGAAGATTTTCTGGCATCGCACTTTGGGCGCTGGGGCTTAGCCCTATCCGGCAAGGCGCGTGGACAAGATGCGGGCGGCTGGTTCGATACCGATATTGGTGACAATGAAGACCCCAAATCCATCAGCCACGAGCATACATTTGGCGAAGATACCGCCGACAGGCAACAACTTGAGACTGCCTTGCTAAAGCTATCGGAGATGGTGGCGAAGCGGCTGCGGGAACACCAACTTTATTCGCGCACGGTCTCGCTTAAATTACGCAATGAAGATTTCGTCACCATCACGCGAGCTTGCTCGCTCGATCACGCCACTCAGCTCGATCGGGAAATCGCCGGCGCAGTCATAGGCCTTTTCCGCCAGGCTTGGGACGGCAAAACGCCCATTCGCCTGCTGGGGGTGCACGCAGGTTCTCTGGATGCGTCCGAAGGCCAGATGAACCTGCTCGAAGAACCTCAGACGGCACGCCTGCGGGAAGCCTTTCGGTCGGTGGATCAAATTCGCAATAAATTCGGCGATGCCAGCATTTCGCTTGCGAAAACCCTGCATGCCGGTATCCGCGAACGAGTTCACGAAAATCCGTTCGGCCTTCCCGGCAAAGCGCCCGCTCAAAGGGATACTGATGCTAAGCCGCCCTCACCAGCCTCAAGAAAGACTCGGGATCAAGGCTAGCGCCGCCCACCAGGGCGCCGTCGAGTTCCGCTTCGCGCATCAAGCCTGCGATATTATCCGGCTTGACGCTGCCGCCGTACAGAATGCGCAGTTTTTGCGCGGCATCTTGGCCAAAACGCTTTGCAGCTTCGGTGCGAATGAGGCGATGCGCCGCCGACGCTATCTCCGGCGTCGCCGTGTGTCCGGTGCCAATGGCCCAGACCGGCTCGTACGCGACCACGATTTTTGCAAACTGCTCCTCGGTGAGACCGGCTGCCCCGCCGGCAAATTGCCGTACCAGCACTTCATTGGTCTTGCCCGCCTTGTGTTCCTCCAGGCGTTCGCCGACACAGATGATGGGCGTTAAACCAGCCGCCAACGCCGCTTGCGTCTTTTTCAAAACATCCGCATCCGTCTCGTTAGCAACCACATGCCGCCGCTCGCTATGTCCGGCCAAAACCCATTGGGCGCCCGCCGCAATCAGCATCTCTCCGGAGATTTCACCAGTGAAAGCGCCTTCTTTTCCCCAATATAAGTTCTGCCCACCAACTTGAATCCGGGTTGCCTGGCTGGCTTGCACCGCTGTCGGGATATTGATGGCCGGAGGAAACACGACTACCTCGCAGCGGTCGCTTTCCGTGCCTTCCGCCAGCGACTTGAAACGCTCAAAAAATGTGGCCGTCTCGCGCGGGGTTTTGTACATCTTCCAATTCCCCGCTATAATCCGACGTCTCATAGGCTGTACCGCTGATCCTTTCCGGTTCCGCTATTGAATACACCCTGCATCGAATATGTCCTGCAAAAAGCTCTGGCCTGCGACGAGCGTAGCTCCGAAGTTCTCCGCCACGGTTTGGCCAATATCCGCCAAACTGCCGCGCGTGCCCAGATTCCAGCCGCCCTTTACGTGATTCCCATAGACTAACAACGGCGTATATTCGCGCGAATGATCGGTAGAAGGCGTGGTGGGGTCGCAACCATGGTCCGCCGTGATAATCAGCATGTCGCCTGGTTGCAGTTCCAGATTCGGCAGCCAGCGGTCCGTGGCCTCCAAGGCTCGCGCGTAGCCGGGTATGTCGTTGCGGTGGCCATACTGCTGATCGAAATCCACGAGGTTCACAAAAATCAACCCACGCGGAAGCTCTCGCATAGCCGTCATGGTCTTTTCCATGCCGTCGTCATTGTTCTTGGTTTTCACCGACTCGGTGACGCCGCGGCCCAGGAAAATGTCTGAAATCTTGCCGATCGCGTACACGGGAACGTCCCGGTGGGCGAGCTGATCAAGCAGCATTCCCTGCGGCGGAGGCACGGCATAATCGTGGCGATTCGGAGTGCGGAAAAAATTTCCGGGCTGGCCCAGGAACGGCCGTGCAATCACCCGCCCTACTTCATGTGGCCCGCGCAGCATGTCCCGCGCGATTTCGCATATACGGTACAACTCATCCACGGGGACGATCTGCTCATGCGCGGCGATCTGAAAAACGCTATCGGCGGAAGTGTACACAATCGGCGACCCGGTGCGCATGTGCTCCTCTCCGAGTTCCTGAATGATCTCAGTACCCGAAGCGGCCTTATTGCCAAGAATCTTCCGCCCGATTTTCTCTTCGAACCCGGTGATGATCTCCGGTGGAAACCCGTGCCGGTAAACGGGGAAAGGCTTTTCGAGAATGATGCCCGCCATTTCCCAATGCCCGGTGGTGGTATCTTTGCCCGGCGAAGCCAGCCGGCATTTGCCGTAAGCCCCAGCCGGATGTTCACGGCGCGGCAAGCCGGCCAGGTTTCTGATGTTGGCCAAGCCTAACCTGCACAGATTCGGAAGCTCCATTTTCCGCTTCATGGAGAGGTGGCCAAGCGTGTCGCTACCTTCGTCTCCATAGTCACTCGCATCGGGCATCGCTCCGATGCCAACGCTGTCCAACACGATCCAAATGATGCGTTCAAACGGCGTCGCGGTATTCATTTTATTTTTGCCCGGCCGCGCTCGCGCGGGCCGGAGCTAGAAATTCATCCTTCAGTCTGGCCGCCCGCTCTCGCACCAGGTGCATAAACGTTTCGTGCGACACAATTCTCGTTAGCAACGGTAGAAACTGCTCCGGCGTAGCCAGTTCTTTACGCAGCCAAAGTGATTCCACCTGCGCCAGTGCATCGTTGACGCCTAGCTTGTCGAAATGAATCGCTCTATCCAGGTCGATGTACGAGCGCTCGGTCGCCGCAATCTGCTCAAAGCGCTCAAGCAACTGCTTTGCCGTCTCATTCAGTGAATAGTTAAAAACAACCTCGGTCGCAGCACCGCTATCGCTCTCATAGCGGAACGTTTTCTTTCCGGTGTTTGCTACTTTCAAACCCGATTCCAGCGGCGTCTTGAAATACTCCAGCTTCTCCGCCATCGCAAACAGAGCGGCTACATCCGCTTCCTGCATTTGCGCCTGCAGTGGCTCTTCCGCCGCCGATTCTTTGTAACGTAGCGCGCCGGATTTTTCCACCTCAACCGAACAGAATGCCGGGATACTTCCTGGAAAACTCTTCGTAAACTGTACTTTCTCCGTTGCGGACGCAAGGAAGCAACCGAAAACCATGGAGAGCAGCAGGATCTTCATCCGCGGACTCCGGCAGGAAGCAGGTGAGTGCAGCGTGTGCCATGACAAATGGCAACCGCCAGGGCGTCGGAGACATCATAGGACGCGAACTGGTCATCTATGCGCAGCAAGGAATGCACCATCATCAGAACTTGCTGCTTCTCGGCCCGCCCATAGCCCACCACGCTCATCTTCACTTCCAGAGGCGAATACTCAGTTACCGTTAAACCGGCTTCGGCAGCCTGCAGAAGCGCCACTCCCCGCACATGGGCCAATTTCAGCGCGGACCGGGCATTGATCGCATGAAATACTGCCTCCACTGCGACCGCCTGAGGCGTAAAGCTCTGGAAGATGCTTCGCAGTTCGGCAGCGATGAGCTTAAGCCGGTTTTCCAGCGCATCCACTGCCTTGGTGCGGATGACCCCTGCCGTCACGAAAGTGTGCGACCGGCCATCGGAATCGATCACTCCGAATCCGGTTCTCTCGGTACCGCAATCTATGCCGGCGATTCGCATGGCCTAAGCCAGCGCTTCTACGTCTGCCTCGTCCACTTCATAGTTACCGTAGACGTTTTGCACATCGTCGTGCTCCTCAAGAGCGTCGTACAGCTTCAGCATGTTCTGCGCGGCTTTACCTTCCAATTTGATGGTGTTCTTGGGAATCATACCGATTTCGGACGACTCCGTGGGAATGCCTGCCTTTTCAAGCGCCTGCATTACGGCTTCGTGCGCCTCCGGCACGGACAAAATCTCCCAGGCCCCATCCTGATCGCGGATGTCATCGGCGCCCGCGTCGAGAGCGATGGCCATTATCTGGTCTTCGCTTGCCTTCTCCCCATCGACAATGATCTGACTTTTTCGCTCAAACATCCAGGCCACGCTGCCAACCTCACCCAGATTTCCGCCCATCTTCGAAAACAGATGACGGACTTCGCTTACCGTCCGATTGCGGTTATCCGTGGCCACATTAACCAGCACCGCGGCTCCTCCGGGACCGTATCCTTCGTAGAGGATTTCGTCGATCTGCCCACCCTCAAGCTCGCCTGTACCGCGCATGATCGCGCGCTTGATGTTATCGGCAGGCATGCTGACCGCTTTGGCCGCCACAACCGCCGTCCGCAGCCGGGGATTCATATCGGCGTCGCCGCCGCTGCGCGCAGCGATCATGATTTCTTTAATGAGCCGAGTGAATATCTTCCCGCGTTTGGCGTCCGTGGCCGCCTTCTTGTGCTTGATCGTGGCCCACTTGCTATGTCCTGACATCGGAAAACCTCAACTGTCCTATAACTTTTGAGAATATCAAAGCCTATGGCGTCAAAGCTGATGAAGGCCGCTACGCTTCGTTCACCCGGAGCCGTTTTGACCAAGCCTCTTCATATTGAAGAGCGTTCCCAACCGCAAGCCGGTCCGGGGCAAATTCTGCTTCGCGTTCGCGCCTGTGGCGTCTGTAGAACCGACCTGCACATCGTGGAGGGAGAACTGCCGCCTCAGCAGGAACAAGTAATCCCTGGACATCAGATTGTCGGCGACGTGGTGGGTGGGGCCACAGCCGAACTGCCGTTGGGATCCCGGGTCGGCGTCTCTTGGGTGGGGGGTGTAGACGGAAACTGCCCATACTGCCGGCGCGGCCTGGAAAATCTTTGCGATTCGCCCACGTTCACGGGCTACACCGTCAATGGAGGCTATGCGGAATACGCCGTCGCCCGTGCCGATTTCGTATTTCCTCTGCCTGGTTCGCTCGACGATTTACACGCTGCGCCATTACTATGCGCGGGCATTATCGGTTTTCGCAGTCTTCGTGTCGCGGGAGTGGAACCGGGCGACCAGGTGGGGCTATTTGGCTTCGGCGCTTCCGCTTCGTTGGCGATTGCCGTTCTGCTCTCTTGGAAGTGCAAAGTGTATGTTTCCACGCGCGGATCGTCGCACCGTCAGTTGGCGCTATCTCTGGGAGCAACGTGGGTGGGCAGCGAAAAGGAAAAACCGCCGGTGGAACTGGACCGCGCTATCACATTCGCCCCCAGCGGAGACGTGGTAATTGCTGCGCTTTCCAGTCTGCGAAAAGGCGGAATCGTTGCGATCAATGCGATTCACCTGGATCGTATTCCCGCATTCGATTACGACCGGCTGCTCTGGGGAGAGCGCCAAATTCGCAGCGTGGCAAACATGACGCGATCAGACGCACGTGAATTCCTCAAGATCGCCGGAGACATTGGCCTGCAGCCCAAAGTGACGGTTTTTACGCTCGATCAAGCCAACGAAGCCCTGGTGGCAATCAAGAATGACTCTATCGACGGCGCCGCAGTTATCATTCCATAAAGAGCGCCAGTCAAGCTCCAACCGAAGCGGCGCGGGAAAGAAGAACGCGCGGTTTCGCGGGCTCGGAGCTCGCAAGAAAAATGAGGCGCCGTGTTTTGAGAGTTCGTTTAATAATGTCCGCGAAGGCCGCGATGGGTTCATCGCTATTACTAATCTGAACTTGACGGGTCATTTCGACGAAATCGCCGTCCGCAAAGGAGATCGTCAAGCTCCACGCACCTCCAGACGCATCGGTCTCGGGCTTGCCTGCGAAATACATTTGACCGGCCAGCCGCATATGTATCTTCGCAAGACCAAATTCCTGATACGAATTCCGCACCGCATTCCAGAACTCGTCGGCGGTGCTCGCAAGTTCAAGCTTCACTTCTAGTTCTTGAATAGCAATTTGCGAGCGGAGGAATCCGCGAAACGAACCTTGGACGAGAATGCGGGCAAAAGTGTGAAATTCAACGTAGCCGAGACGCCGAACACCCAGCCATGCTAGAAAGCCAAAAAGCAGAATGGCCGGAACCGCCAGGTAAGAGTTCCCCATGCAGAGCGACAGGATACCGGCGACGGCGCAGATGCTATACAAAATCAGGGCCACTTTAGCGGGCGGAAGACCTCCATCGAGAAGACGGTGATGGATATGGCCTCGGTCACCTTTAAAGATCGGCTGATGGCACAGGAAGCGGCGGCTGATGGCGATCGCGGTATCGGCCAAAGGAAGGGAAAGGGCAATGAGCGGAGCGGTCATACCGAGGATAGTGATGGATGTCTCACTCCATAACGCGCCATAACAGCCCAGCAGAAACCCAATAAACAGGCTTCCGCAATCCCCGAGGAAGACGCTTGCCGGATGGAAGTTATAACGGAGAAAGCCGATCAGGCCGCCGACTAAGGGGACGATTGCGAAGACCAGCGGTGTGTTGTGTTGAATGGCGGCCGCGAGCAGCATAGTTGCCGCTGCTATTAGGCTCACGCCGGCCGCCAGACCGTCCGACCCGTCCATCAGATTAATGGCATTGCTGCAGACGACCAGCCAGAACACAGTGATGACGAGGACCAGCAATGGATTGAATTCGGCTCCGCCTATTCCGAGCACTCGCACGCCTGAAGCATAAGCGATCATTGCAACGGCAATTTGTCCAATCAGCTTGTGCCACGGTTTAAGACGGATCAAGTCATCCAGGAGCCCAATGCAGAAGACCAGGACTGCGGCGGGAAGGATCTTCGCAATTAAAGCGGAAGACGGCTGCAAGAGTTCTGCAACTCCCGCCGAGAGGACAAAAGAC
>DATHIZ010000174.1:0-11481 GCA_035316385.1 Bryobacteraceae bacterium
CGTGGAGTCCGGTGGCGAGCGGCAAAGTATGGACTTGTTCGAACTGGGCCCCGGCGCTTACCCGAAGTTCGTCACGCATCGCGATGATTTCGCGCGGCGCTGACCGTCGTTCCGTTTTGCCCTCAGGTGTGCTTTGCAACGTACAAAAGCAAACTAAAAACCACGACGGGTATCAAGGCCAGCATGATGTGAAACAGAACCTTCCTGTAAAGGGGCGACCGGCGCTGCTTCCAGTTGCGAAGTTCCGGGCGGTCTTCGGAAACACCGACCTGATCCTGGTGCAGAAGGTCCCACGCCATAGCGCGTGTGCATAACGATTCGATGGGTCGCGCTCGATCGCGCGGTAGATAATCTCCTGCAGTCCTGGCGTAATACCGGGATTCAGTTCGCGCGGCGGAACCGGATAATTCAGCAGCCGCTCATTCATCACCGCGGACAGATTCGCGCCCTTAAAGGGCGCCTCGCCAGTAAGCATTTCCTAAAGCATCACGCCCACGGCGTAGATATCGCTGCGGCCGTCGCGACGCTTACCCTTTACTTGCTCCGGAGAAATATAGTCGGGCGCGCCCATCAGGTTCGACAGTTTGGCGAACGTCAGCCGCCGCGGCCCTCCTGGCCGGCAATGCCGAAATCGATCAACTTCACGCTGTCGCCCGGGCCAACCATGATGTTTTCCGGCTTCATATCGCGGTGCACAACGCCGTGCGTGTGAATATACTCCAGCGCGTTGCAGATGCCGGCGGCAATTCGCCACTTCGGGATGCGGGATCTTAACCGCCACCTGCACGCCGGTGCGCTCGTCGGTTGCCTTGTAAATGGAAGCCATTCCACTCCGGGCTACCAGAGCATCGATAAGGAAATGATCGAGTTGTTCGCCTGGTCGCAAAGTTTAGACAACCGTGAATCAATCAAGATGGCCACTCGAGACGCGACTTCGCCGTGGTCCTGCCCGCGTACGCCGTCGGCTAAGGCAAAGAGCCAGCCGTGCGCGCGCACCCATTCGTTATCGGGCGGCGCGAAGTGGCCGAGGCAATCTTCGTTATGGTCACGCACACGGCCGGGATCGGAAAGTGCCGTAAATTCCAGCTCTAACATTGAACTGGTTAAAAACAAGGAGCACGCTTTTACATACTGGCGGCGCGAACCTGTCTGGTGATAAGAGTGGTGCGTCCCGTGCTCTTGCTGGAACGGTGAAGTAAATACCGCCGTAGAGACCCCATACGGCTGCGATTCGCAGCGCAAGCAAGGGCCCCCATCTTGGTGCCATAGCCCATGAAGGGACCAATCAGGTAAAAGGCCATGCAAGCTAAGTTCGCCGCCAATCCAAAGACCGGAATGAAGAGATGTTTCAGAGCGTTGTACTTCGGATGCTTGTAATACGCCACCATGCAAATGACACAACTGAGCGCATAGAGCACGAAGGTTCTGAAGTTGGAAGCTAGCGTCACCGTGAGCAAGGTATTCGGAAGCACCGCCAGTTTGTCATGGCCCAGGTAGCCGAAACTCGACCAGAAACCGTGCGGTAGAGCCGCGATGGTGGCGTCGGAGGGAGCCGTACCATCGGCGAAGGGAAACAATATGCCTACGATGCCGACGGCTGCCGAGATGACGGCCAGCGTGCAGATGGCGCGGTGGGGAGTCAGGTTCGCATTGTGCAGCGAACCAAAGTGATCCGGCAATTCCGCATCTTTACCCATCGCATAGGTAACGCGCGCCCCGGTGTTCATGCAGGAGAACGTGGTGCCAATAATGGCTAAAAACACAGTAAAGGCCTCGACGAGCATGAATATCCGGCCATTCCACTGACCGAAAATAGCGTTTCCGATGACGATAAATCATGTCGCCGATGGTCGCCGCGGAACCAGTAGCCGATGTCATCGGATAGCCGCTGTTCAAGAAGTAGTTTGCCGCGAAATACTCAATCAGGTAGCAAAACGCTCCTTGCACCAGCAAAGAGGTGAGCACCGCAATCGGCACGTCTCGTTTCGCGTTCTTCGCCTCACCTCCCATGGCGGTGACCGATTCGAAACCAACCAGAATGAGAATCGCCACGGTGGCCTGCACGAAAATCCAGCCAAAGCTATACCCGCTTACCACCGAACCCGCGGTGGAGTGAGCCAGAAAGACACCCTTGTCATCGCGCTCGGCGTAGCTGATGTGGAAGCGAACCGGCTTTCCGGCGGCATCCATTTTCGGCTGCGGGACACCGCTGGCGTCCCGCACAATCGTGTCGGTGCTCCCACCTTTGTCGACAGTGGTCTTCGTGGCGAATTGGTAAGCCACGCTGCCCGGCGGATGACTGGTGCGATACCCGAGCGCCATGACAGAGAACACCAGCAGCGCGGATTCACCGAACTGGAGCCGTTGACGCCACGATGCGCGATCCAGGCTACTCCAAATGAGAATACGATCGCGATCAACGCCATGAAGGCGGGCCCAGGGCTGGAAGCGCTCATGAAGTTCGGCCAGATCGTCCCCGTGATAGCCGCAGAGTACACCCATGACTGCAACCATCACACCCGGATAGATCCAATAATAATATCTATTTCTCCTTAAAACATCCAGGTCAGGATCGCGGGAAACTGGGTATTGCTTGATTGCTAATGCTTCGGGGCAAAATAAGCGATCAGGCCGATGGTGACCGTCGATTGCGCGCGGCTCACTGCCCAATCGTTGCCATGTTGAAAGAAGGGAACGCTGGAGCCGTCGTGCCTAAATTCGGCGCGCGCCAGAATCCCGTCGTGAATTTTGTATTCACCGGTGAGCGTAAACTCGTGCAGGCGCTGCGGCGTGCCTGTGGTAAACCCGTTTGTGTCCCGGAACAATTCGACGCGCGGGGAGATGGCAAAGTACTTATTTAGCTGGTACCGGAACGCGGCGGCAACACCAAACCAGCGGTCGGAGCCTCCTAGTGTCCGGCCTTGCAGGCCGTAATCGACGTTGATATAGGCGCTGACCTTGTCCGTCGGCGTTAGGAACAAAACGGTATCGAGCAAGTGCCGCTTACCGTTATTGAGCGGCGTTGGACTTTGACCGACATAGTAGTTATTGGCCCAGCTGAATTTCTTGCGGACGAGATTCTCCGTAATGCCAACCGTCTGCATATTCTTGCCGTTGGGATCAATGATATTGTTCCAGCCGTTGACAACTTGAACACCCACCGTAACGCCGCCGCCGACGGGCATGGTCGTTCGTAGACCGAAATGCACGAATGGATTTGCCCAGGTGAAGAGTAACGAACGGGAATAATTCCAGTTGTCCTTTGTTTCAATCACCTCGGCTCCAGCAGCAGTAACAAATTCACCGAAGTCCGCTTCAAATCCCTTCATGCTTTTTGGCTTCACGCTTATATACGCTTGCTCGACATAGCGAAAAAAGCCAGGATCGGGAGATTGCGGGTACGTGACGGCGAACATGCGGCCAAGGCCGATATCTACACGGAAGCCGACTGGCGCCGGGTCCATGCTGGCCGACAACTTGGCCATGTTCAAGCTAAACTGATCCGTTTTGTCATTAAACGAATACAGCTGATTAAATCCCACGTTCGGATGGTTATTGTTCCAGCTGTAGTAAACGTCCGCCGAACCGGAGAAATCCACCTTCCCAACGGTGAAGATCGACTTTGCCGGAGGAGTGGCCGGCGCGGGAGCCGGCGTTTCCGCGGGCGCTGGAGTCCCCGGGGTGGCCTGCGGCAGCGGTTCGGGCGTTGACACGCTTGACGAATCCTTGTCAGGTGGAGAATCCGGAGCTTGTGCCCAAGCATGGAACGCAATCAATCCCGCACAAAATAAAGGTACAAATCTGGTGCTACGTATGCGCATTTTCCCTCCCAGGAATCTGGCTTTAGGCACGAACAGGGTGCGGAACGGAACAAAAACTAACCGGAATCTGGTACCACGCCTCCTCCGTTTAGATTAGTGTTGATTGTAATCACCAAATCGCAGGACTACCAATCGAAAATTTTGATCGCGTTGATGTTACGGAAGAATTTCAAAGCGAAGACGCCAGAAAGTTTCGGCTCTATGAAGAAGCAGTACTATTACTGCCCGTGTAGACTGTGCTGCCCTACACTGAAAAAGGATGAGTAAACAATATTCGGCGCCGCCGCCCCTGTCGATCGACGCCACAAAAAACTACACCGCAACGTTCGAGGTGACTGGTGGAACGATCATCGTCGATTTGTTCGCGAAAGACGCGCCCAAAACAGTAAATAACTTCGTTTTCTTAGCGAAGGAGGGTTTTTATGACGGAACGGTTTTTCACCGCGTCATCCCCGACTTCATGATCCAGGGTGGCGATCCCACCGGGACCGGGCGAGGTGGACCCGGCTACCAGTTTGAAGATGAAACCAAAGGCAGCCTAAATAAACATCAAAAAGGCACCCTATCCATGGCCAACGCCGGTCCTAATACGAACGGCAGCCAATTTTTCATCACCCACGTGGTGACCAATTGGTTAGATGGCAAACACACAGTGTTCGGAAAGGTCCGTTCCGGGCAGGATGTTGTTGACAAGGTAAAGCAAGGCGATACCTTGAAGTCGGTAAAGGTAGAAGAAGCTTAATAACTCCGGTGGTCGCGAACAGCTTGTAGATCCGCCAAGTCGCGGCGAAGTTGGTCGCGGCCACTGGGCTGTAGGGTGTTGTGCTCGATGATGCCTTTTAATTCGTCGATCGAGTGCTCCAGCGCACCTTTGTCGAATTTGCCTTTTGACAGCTTGCGGTCCAGTTTAGACAGATTGTCCTGCACGTCGTGATAGCGATTGAGCTGTTTCTTGCCATGCTCCAGCCCGGAGGCCTCGCGCAGATCACTCTGCGTTTTATCGATGAGTCCACGAAGTTCGCTGTAGTCGTGCGCCCGGGCGACGCCCACGGGAGCTAGCGCGGATAATGCCAGCGCCAGCGCAACAGAAAAGACCGCAACCGGGTTTTTACAGGCTTTCAAGGAATCCTCCTTCACAATCTTGCAATTATTTGACGCGTTTTATTCCAGTTTATTTTGCACGAAAATGGAGCCGGGCGATTAAATTTGCTTAGCGAGTTCGAGCGCTCCATAAAGGACGCTATCGTCTCCCAAGGCAGCCGGCTCAACGTTCCTCCGGGCACGGGACCAATCTGTCATTTGACGGCCCAGTTCTTCTCGCAACGGGATAAACAGGCGGTCGCCTGCTTTCGCGAGGCCGCCGCCGATCACAATGCGAGCGGGATTGAGCAGCATCAGCGCGGCTTTCAGTCCCCTGGCGAGGAACACGACATAGCTTCGGACAAACGCGGGATCAAGCAACAAGTCTTTGGCCGGTCTGCCATAATCGCGCTCGAGCCACAAGCCGCAGCACATACGCTCATAGCAGCCGCGCGATCCACAAAGACAGTCCGGTCCGGCGGGTTCGATATTCAGGTGGCCGATCTCGCCGGCATAGGAATCCGCTCCACGATATAGGCGATTTCCCGAGACAATTCCGCCCCCGATGCCGGTAGAGAGAGTCATGTAGAACAGCGGATCCGCGCCCCGGCCGGCTCCATGGCAAGCTTCGCCAAGGGCACCTACATTGGCGTCGTTATCCATAACCACTTGAGCGCCGGTCAGACGCCGGATATTCTCCACCAGCGGATATCGCACCCAGCCTTCGACGTGAGTCGAAAGCGTGACAGTTTGCGTGGGAAAGTCGACCGGACCGCCAAAACCGATGCCGCAGCGTTCGGGCGCAAACCCGTGCGCGGCGCGCCAGGAGTGCAGGATGCGCCCGATCTGGTCTAACATCCAGTCAGGGCCGCCGCCGCGATCCGTGGGATGCGATTCCCTAAGAACGGGCAGATCGCGATCAAACGCGGCCACGGTGAATTTGGTGCCACCAATATCGACGGCCAGCGTTCGCATCAGGCTATTTCGTTAGCGATTGCGTAGCGAGTCATCTGGGCTGTGGAGCGCAGGCCCAGACGCTGCATGATCGCGGCCCGGTGGAACTCAGCCGTACGAACAGAAATGTTGAGCTGGCTGGCGATGTCCTTGGCGCTGCAGCCGAGCGCAATCAGGCGAAGCACTTCGCGTTGACGCGCGGTCAGGCCGTTCCGGTTGCCCGATACGCCGGCGGGGCCTTCCTTGCCTGATGACGGTGATGATGAGGCAAGGAACGAGCGCCCTTCCAAGACCGCGGAAATGGCCGAAATCAGCTGCCGCGCGGGAACACGCTTGGACAGATAGGCTTTGGCTCCCACTTGCGCGGCTTGTTCGATGTAGCTGGAGTCGGTGTACATCGAGAGAAAGACGAGCGGAAGCTCAGGCTGAAGCTCAAGCAACTTGCGGCCGGTGATAAAGCCATCGCCACCGGGCATGCTGATGTCTAAGATTGCAATATCGGGCTGAAAGCTGGCGGCCGCCTGTAGAAATGATTTGCTGTTATCTACGGCAAGCACGTCGAATTGGTCCTTCATCATGGCGCATATGGCGTCCAACATAAAGTGATGGTCGTCGGCAAGCAGGACCTTGGGGAGCGGGTTCGCAGCAAGGGACGAAGATGTAGACATCAAAGGCAACCACCTCGTTTGCCGGTTATAAATCCAAAATGTAATGTATCGTTCAAAATTGCCCTCCGTTTCACTGCGGAACTGCCGCATCCACCAAGGCTGAATTTTCAAACAGGGCAGAGGACAGCTCAGCATGAGCCAAAAAATTGGGCACCACGAAGTCAGCGCCAACCTTAATCAACCGCTGGCGCTTGCGTTCGTCGATGGTCAGACAATCCGGTTCGGAAGATGCCACGCCGACCGCGACGCCGCCCACCTTCTTCACTTCCGCGATCTCCACATAGCCATCGCCGAATACCAGTAACTCGTCGGACTGGAAGTCCGCGCGTGAGAGAATCTGCTGCACCAGGAGCGCTTTAGAGAAGCTGTTTAGATCGTCCTGAGCCCCGAAAATGCGTCCTTCAAAATAAGGCGCGAGGCCCAACAGCGCGGCTTCTTCTTTGACGTTGGCGTCATCCGTTCCGCTGGCAAGGTAGAGGCGCAACCCGCGCGCGGTTAAATCCTCGAGCAGTTGTTTGGCGCCGGGAACCATAAACTGCGCGGCCGGTACGCGGCCCTCGCGAAGAGCTTCGACCCGGTCCCGGACTTTCTCCCACAGGCGGTCGAGATACATTTTTTTGTACGTGAGCGGTTCAAGCGGCTGGCCGCCGCGCACCCGCACGGCAGCGGCGAGCGCCATCATCTGGTAGATAGTCTCTTTGCCTGTCAGGCTCCAAATAAGCTCTTCCGAAACCTCACGAAGGCGCTCCGCCGGCTCGCCCGAGTTCAGGGCCATCAAGTGCTCGACGCACAAGGGCAGCATAATATCCATCCAGCCGGAACGAATGACCGACAAAGTTCCGTCAAAATCGAAAATAACTACTTTAGCCCGCGCTGCAGTGGCGCCGGACCGGATTATTTCAACCATTAATTCGTGTAATCAGGCAATGATATCTCTGGGTTATCATACGACATTGAGCGTGAGTAATTCGGCCCTATAAAACATATATGCGCGTTGCAATTATCGGAACTGGCTATGTTGGATTGACTACCGGAGTATGTCTCGCATTTATGGGACATAAGGTGACTTGCCTGGATACGGACGAAGGCAAAATCAGGAATCTCGAAGCGGGAAAAATTCCAATCTATGAACCGTACTTGGAGGAGGTACTCGCTGAGTCGCGGAAGAACCTGACATTCACGAGCAGCTATTCGGAGGCAATACCGGGATCCGAGGTGGTCTTTATCGCAGTGGGGACGCCGCCTACGCCCTCGGGCGCTCCAAACCTGGAATTCCTATCGCAAGCGGCTCGCAGCATCGGCCGGCACATTGACCCAGGATTCACCGTAGTGGTGAACAAATCGACCGTGCCGATCGGCAGTGGGAACTGGGTTGGCTCCCTGTTGCGAGATGCGGTGGAGCAACGCGAGGACAAAGCGTCAATCCAATTTGCGGTAGCCTCGAACCCTGAGTTTCTGCGGGAAGGTTCAGCGCTGCACGACAGTTTGTATCCGGACCGGATCGTGATCGGCGCGGATGAACCACACGCGCTGGAAGTACTGTATTCGTTGTACCGGCCGGTGATCGACCAGACCTTTCCGGCCCCGAGTTACTTGCCGCGGCCGGAGGAAGTCGCCGCGGTGCCTTTGCTTTCTTCGGACCTGGCTTCCGCCGAGCTGATCAAATACGCGGCGAACGCGTTCTTGGCGTTAAAGATCAGCTTCATCAACGAAATAGGATTGGTGTCGGAGCGGGTAGGAGCCAATATCTCGGAGGTGGGCCGCGGCATTGGCTTAGATTCACGAATCGGCCCACGCTTCCTGAATTGCGGCATTGGATGGGGCGGCTCCTGTTTCGGCAAAGACACGGCGGCGCTGATTGCCACGGCGGGCGAGTACGGCCTGCATCTTCCGATCGTCGAAGCGGCGAAGAAGATCAATTCGCGCCAGCGCGACCGGGTGGTGGAAAAGCTGCTGCTTGAATTGAAGATTTTGAAGGGCCGGACGATTGGACTGCTGGGGCTGGCGTTTAAGCCGAACACGGATGACTTGCGCGAAGCACCGGCAATTGAAATTGCCCAGAAGCTAATTGACCGCGGGGTACGGGTAAAGGCGCATGATCCAGTCGCCATGGATCGTTTCCGGCGGGAGCATGGAGACATGGGTATCCATCTTTGCCAGGACGGGCGAGATGTGGCGGAGGGCTGCGATGCGCTGGTGCTTGTGACGGAATGGAGCGAATATCGCGAAATGGATTGGGCGGCGGTCGCCAAATCGATGCGCACACCGTTCCTGCTCGATGGACGGCACGTGCTGGACAAGGAAAAGCTGACGCGGGCCGGGTTCCACTACGTGAGCCTGAGCTAAGCGTCGCTGACTGCTGGAGCGCCGGTTTGGTCGAGCGTATGGACCTGGCGCTCCAACTCGCTTGCCAGCCAGCGCGAGGGACGGCCGCGGCGGCGGTTCTTGCCGGCGACCAAACGCTCCAACGCCAGAATTGCTTCGTCCAAGCGCTCCTTTTCCAACTGCAATTCAGAGATCATTTTGTGAAGGTCCATAGTAGTAGCTGGATGATAAATCTTAGCAAAAATAGATAAAGGTTTATAGGCAAGAATGCAGAAAACCCCGCATTGCTTGTTCAGCAAAACGGGGTTTCTGGTATTTTAATCGGGCGACGGCCTACTCTCCCACACACTCGCGCGTGCAGTACCATCGGGGCTGAGAGGCTTAACTACCGTGTTCGGGATGGGAACGGGTGGAACCCTCTCGCTGTTATCACCCGAAAGTCGGTTGGGGATCAGGTATGAAGCTGAACCCCAGAACTTAAAGGGGATTGAATAGTTATTGACTTTGGATTACATATTTGCAACTACAAATTGCGGCGCAGAGTTAATTTTATGATCAAGCCGAACGAGCTATTAGTAACAGTAAGCTCAACACATTACTGTGCTTACACATCTGTCCTATCAACGTGATCGTCTTTCACGGCTCTTCAGGGAGATCTCATCTTGGGGAAGGTTTCGTACTTATATGCATTCAGCACTTATCCTGACCGAACTTCGCTACGCAGCTGTGCCACGGGTGTGACAACTGCATCACAAGAGGTTCGTTCATCCCGGTCCTCTCGTACTAAGGACAAGCCCCCTCAAATCTCCTACGCCCACCACAGATAGGGACCGAACTGTCTCGCGACGTTCTGAACCCAGTTCACGTACCGCTTTAATGGGCGAACAGCCCAACCCTTGGGAGCTTCTACACCCCCAGGATGCGATGAACCGACATCGAGGTGCCAAACCGGAGCGTCGATATGGACTCTTGACTCCGATCAGCCTGTTATCCCCGGCGTACCTTTTATCCGTTGAGCGATGGCCCTTCCATGCAGAACCACCGGATCACTAAGTCCTGGTTTCCCACCTGCTTGACTCGTAGGTCTCGCAGTCAACCTGGTTTATGCCTTTGCACTCGACCGCTGATTTCCAAACAGCGTGAACCAAGCTTCGAGCGCCTCCGTTACAATTTAGGAGGCGACCGCCCCAGTCAAACTACCCGCCTAACAATGTCCCTCATCCGGATTACGGACGTAGGTTAGAACCACAGAACGATCAGGGTGGTATCTCACCGTTGGCTCCCTCAAGCCCAAGAGCCTGAGTTCAAAGCCTCCCACCTATGCTGCGCAGAACGCACCATAGTTCATTGTTAAGGTATAGTAAAGGTGCACGGGGTCTTTCCGTCTAGTGGCGGGCATCCGGCGTCTTCACCGGAACCACAAGTTCGCCGGGCGGAGCGCGCCGACAGTCGTCAGATCGTTACGCCATTCGTGCAGGTCGGAACTTACCCGACAAGGAATTTCGCTACCTTAGGACCGTTATAGTTACGGCCGCCGTTCACCGGGGCTTCAATTCAAAGCTTCGCCTTGCGGCTGACCTCTCCTTTTAACCTTCCGGCACCGGGCAGGCGTCAGCCCCTATACGTCGTTTTAGACTTAGCAGAGACCTGTGTTTTTGTTAAACAGTCGCCTGACGCGTTTCACTGCGGCCCACCGAAGTGGGCACCCCTTCTCCCGAAGTTACGGGGTTAATTTGCCTAGTTCCTTCGCAACTCCATCACCCGAGCGCCTTAGAATACTCATCTCGTCCACCTGTGTCGGTTTGTGGTACGGGTACATTAGCTCTCCTTAGAGGATTTTCCTGGCACACGACCCGGCGGATTTACCAATCCGGATCTCACTCAACTCATCTTTGACCCTTATCGCAGACAAGCCTCTGTGGTGCGTCCCCCCATCGGTCTTTATCGAACTAACATAGTCACGGAATATTAACCGTAGTGTCCATCAGCTACGCCTTTCGGCCTCACCTTAGGCCCCGACTAACCCTGAGCGGATTAACCTTTCTCAGGAATCCTTAGACTTTCGGCGGCCAGGGTTCTCACCTGGCTTTTCGCTACTTATGCTGGCAGAGTCACTTCCTAACAATCCAGTACTCCTCACGGTATACCTTCATTTCATTAGGAACGCTCTCCTACCCCTCAATTTGAGGCCATAACTTCGGTGACATGCTTGAGCCCCGTTGGATTGTCGGCACCGAATCCCTCGACCAGTGAGCTATTACGCTTTCTTTAAAGGATGGCTGCTTCTAAGCCAACCTCCTGGCTGTCTGAGGAACTCGACTTCCTTTCCCACTTAGCATGTACTTGGGGACCTTAGTTGATGGTCTGGGCTCTTTCCCTTTTGACGATCAAGCTTAGCCCTGACCGTCTGACTCCCGTATTACTCGTTCTTGGCATTCGCAGTTTGGCTGAATTCGGTAACCCGGAAAGGCCCCTAGTTCAATCAGTTCTCTACCACCAAGACGGACCATACGAGGCTAGCCCTAAAGCTATTTCGGAGAGAACGAGCTATCACGGAATTTGATTAGCCTTTCACCCCTACCCTCAGCTCATCCAAGCTGTTTTCAACCAACACTGGTTCGGACCTCCATCCG
>DATHIZ010000175.1:0-5321 GCA_035316385.1 Bryobacteraceae bacterium
CGTGTGGAAAACGGGGTCGCGCGCTACGGCGAAGACATCAGCGAACGCTACTTGGTACAGGAGACGCAGGCTCTCCACGCCGTTCATTTCACCAAGGGCTGCTATCTGGGACAGGAGATTGTGGAGCGTGTCCGTTCCCGCGGACAGGTCCACCGCCTGCTGGCTCCCATCCAATTGGACGGAGAGGTGCCGCCCCCGCCCGGAACGAAGCTGACTGCGGATGGCAAGCCCGCAGCCGAAATCACTTCGGCGGTCTACTCGCCCGCGCTCCACAAAATAGTTGCCTTGGCCTACGTCCGCGCGGAAGCGCTGCATAGCAAGGCCACGCTAACTGCGGCCGTAGAAACTCACGTTCAGTAAAAAAAAGCGCCTTAGTCGTCGCCCAAAATCTTCCCGTAGTCGTGTAGCGACTCCACGTTGTCGCACACCGCCTTCAGGCCGGCCGTAACCGGAACGGCCAGAATCAGACCGACCCCGCCCCACAAAGTTCCCCAGAACATCAGCGCCACCGTGACAACGAACGGATTCAAGCGCACTTTGCGCCCGATGATTTTGGCGTACAGAAAATTCATCGCGAACACGTGCAAGGCCGCGGTAATCAACGCGATGCCGGCGATCACTTTGAATTTATTGGGAATCGCCAGCGCGGCAAGCACCGGCGGAGCCACGGATAACGGCAGCCCGACATACGGCACCAGGCTGAAGAAAGCGCTCAACGGGCCGATCAGCGGCCAGTACGGTACCGCCAACAGGAAGAAAACAATAGCGCTAACACTGCTAAGAAAGATCCACAGGAAGAAATTGCCCAGCACGTAGGCGCGCGTCGCTTCGCTGATGCCCAGCCAACTCTTTCCCGCCACGTAGCGCGTATCGCCCTGAAACAGGTGCAGGAACGTCCGGCTGATGTGGTCTCGCCAGCTCAGCATGAAATACACCAGAAACGGCACAAATCCCGCCATCACCATCACGTGGAAATAGCCCGAGACATAGCTGTACGCGGTGCTCAACAGTGGTTTCGGGTCGGTTTGTATGCGCACCTCCTGTACCACCGGCTTGCTGGGCACAGCCGGCTTTTCTACCGGCATCCCCGCCCGGCGCCTGCGAGCCTTGGCCGCTTCCTGCGGCTTCTGCTCAATCTGCTGCTGTTGCTGCAGAAGCGTCTTCGGCACCACCATGTCCACGGTTTGCTTTTCGAGCTGGCCCAATCTGTCGTTGGCCTTGCTCAGCAGTTCATTGATGCGCGACGTATAGGTCGGCAGATCTTCGCTAAGCGTGGAAAGCTGCGTCCAGGCAACCACCATCAGGACGTAAACTGCGATCACCGCAACGCCAATCACAATCCCGGTGGCCGCCGCGCGCGGCACGCGCATGCGCATGATCAGTTCCACAACGGGATCCAGAATGAAGGCAAATACCGCGGCGACTATCAACGTTACAAAGAAATCGCGGCCGTAGTAGAGCAAGGCCACGGTTGCCGCTAAGGCGATAAGCGAGGTCGCAAAGTTAATGCTTTTTTCGGAGCTTTGCGTGGGAGTGAACAGTGCCAAAGCTGATACCGCATTCTACCTTTTATAATTCTGACTTGGGCAATGCAGAGGAATATTCACACGCCGGACGGGTGCTCGCGCTCGATGTCGGCAAGAAAAGAATCGGTCTCGCGCTCAGCGACGAATTGGGATTGACCGCCCAGGGAATCGAAACCCTCCAGCGCACCCGCATCCGTGAAGATCTGGAAAAACTCAAAGATCTCGCCGCCCGCTCAAACGTCAAAGTGCTTTTGATCGGAAAACCACTGCATATGAGCGGCGACGAAAGCCGCCAAAGCGAATACACCCGCGAGTTCGCCGCGCGCCTGGCCGCACACCTCCAATTGCCGGTTGTTTTTTGGGATGAACGCCTGACCTCCGTCGAAGCCGGACGCATCCTGCGTGCCGGAGGAGCTTCGCTCGAACAACATAAGAAATCGGTCGATCGCCTCAGCGCCGTACTCCTGCTCGAAAGCTATTTGGCCTTCCGCGACAATCAACTGAATGGGTAAAGCCGTCAAAGCGTTCGCGGTCCTGCTGTTTGTCGTCCTCCTGGGCATCGCCGGTTATGCCTACCTGGGTCCCTACACCGCACCGCACGACCAGACCTTCGTCGAAATCGAGCATGGCACGTCTTCACGGCAGATTGCCGAGGTGCTAGCCGAGCAGGGCCTGGTTCGCTCCAGCTGGGCCTTTCTCGCTATCCGCGTTCTCCACCCCACCGCCAAATTGCAGGCGGGCGAGTACCGTTTCTCGGAAAGCCAGACGCCCTGGGAAATCTTCAATAAGATCAGCCGTGGCCAGGTTTTCTTCGAGTTGCTCACCGTCCCGGAGGGCAGCAACACCTTTGACATCGCCGCCCTGCTCGAACATTCCGTAACAGCCGGAGCCATCCATCCGGGAGATTTCCTCAAGGCCGCCGCCGATCCCACCGCCATCCGCGACCTGGACCCCGGCGCCCCGGATCTCGAAGGCTATCTCTTCCCCTCTACGTACCGCATTACGCACACCACCACCGCCACGCAGCTCTGCCAGATGATGACGGCTGAATTCCGCAAGCAGTGGCAATTGCTCTCCGCCACGGGCGGCCACCCCGATCCCCACCGCGATCTGCATCAAGTGGTGACCCTCGCCTCTCTGGTCGAGAAGGAGTCCGCCCTCGCGCCGGAGCGCCCCATGATTGCAGGCGTATTCTTAAACCGTCTCCGCCTGGAAATGCCGCTGCAGTGCGATCCCACCACCGCCTATGCCGCTTTGCTCGAAAACCGCTATCGCGGCGTGATCGGCAAATCCGACCTGGCCAGTCCGAACCGCTATAACACCTACACACACACCGGTTTGCCCCCCGGACCCATCGCCAACCCCGGCGCCCAATCGCTCGCAGCCGCCCTGCATCCGGCTACCGTCGCTTATCTCTATTTCGTTGCCAAACCGGATAACTCCGGTTCGCATCACTTCTCGGCCACTCTCGCCGAGCACAACCTCGCGGTAGAAAGATATAGAAAGATTTCCAGGTAAAGCCGATGAAAGTAATATGGCGATCGCTTGGAAACCAGGTTTGTGGAAAGCATGTCTATTCCTGCTCTTCTGTGCCCTTCTCTCCGGCTCCGACCGTGTTCCACGCCTGACCACCAGCGATGTAGAAATTCTCAGTAAGGCCCGCGATGCCAATGAGGAACTGTATGCTCAGCTCAAGTCCTTTGTCTGCCACGAGGAAATCCAGCGCTATAGAGGCGTTCTCGACGGACGTCCCGCCCGCTTCCTCGACACCGTAACCGCCACGCTCTCCTTTGAGAACGGCATCGAACACTATTCTGAGATCTATCAGGACGATCATTTGCGCCCGAGCATGGCGCACTTGCCGGGCGCGTGGTCGGAAGGCGAATTCGGAACCTTGTTACTGCAAACCCTAAGGCTGCTGTCTGTCGAACTGCCCAGATTTCGAGGTTTCGCGACGGTCGACGGCCTCGAAGCGGCCATTTACCGCGTTGAGGTCAGCGCGGAAAATAGCCCCTGGGATTTCCAGGTTTCCGGCCGGCACTATCACTTGTCTTTTCAGACCGATGTTTGGATCTCAACCGCTACCGGAGAAATTCTTAAAATCGCCCGGCGATCGCTCGACATTCCCGCCGAAACTCGCATTTCCGAAGTGGAATGGGGTATCACCTTGCAATTGGTGGACCTGAATGGCAAACAGTGGCTGCTGCCCAAAACCGGTACCTACTCGGTGCTCTACAGCGACTCCGGCCGCGAGGAATGGAACAACATGACCTTTTCAGGTTACAGACGCTACAGCTCGGAAGTCGCTTTGCGCTTCGACGCTGATCCAGCGAAGTAACGCTACTGCGCGCCCCGGCTCAGCAGCATCACCTTTATCGTGTGAAAGATGATGTAAAAATCAAGCGCCGGAGCCAGGTTTTTAATGTAGTAAAGGTCGTACTCCAGCTTAATCATGGCGTCCAATTGAGTGTCCCCGTATTTGTGGTTAATCTGCGCCCATCCGGTGATACCGGGCTTCACCGCCAACCGCTGCCGGTAATACGGAATCTGATGTGCCAGCAATTCCACAAACTCCGGACGCTCGGGCCGCGGTCCCACAATCGACATATCGCCCTTCACTACATTCCAGAACTGCGGTAGCTCATCCAGACGCAGCTTGCGCAGCCATCGCCCCAGCGGCGTAACGCGTGGATCGTCTTTTGACGCCCACACCGCCCCCGTTCGCGCCTCCGCATCCACATACATCGACCGGAATTTATAGACCGTGAATACCTTGCCGTTCATTCCCACTCTGCGCTGCCGGTAAAACGCCGGCCCGGGCGAGCTGACTTTCACTGCGATCCATGTCGCCACCATCAGCGGCGAGGCCACCAGCAAACCCGTCGTGCCCATCAGCAGCGAATAGAGTTTTTGCACCGTGAGGGCTTGCCGCCGCGGTCCCAGCATCGATGAAAAAATCAGCTGCGACGGCTGAATCTTGCGCGTGCAGACACGCTGCGTGGCCATTTCATAGGTGTCCGCCACATCCTCGATCATGATGCCGCCGAAACGAATATCCAGCAGATCGCGAAACGGCATCCTGTTCCGCCGTTCTTCCATGCCCACCACGATGCGCGTCGGCCGGTGCTGCTCGCATACACTGCGGACGTCTTCGATTTTCCCTAAGCAGACCACCGGAAAACCGCACGGCTCTTCTTCACACAGATAGCCAAGCACGGTGTAGCCAAATTCAGGCCTGTGCAGCAAGGATTCGATCACGTCCCCGAGAATGCTCGAATTGCCCATCAGCAAAACCCGTTCCGAACCAAATCCCGCGACCACGTACTTCCAGAAAAAAACCCTCCAAAGCGGCAGCACCACGATCACCAGCAAGCTGCCCAACATCATCAACCAGCGCCCCATTAGCAGACTCGGCTCAATGTATCCGAGGAAAGCCACCGCCAGCAGCGCGCAGCCAACCGCCAGGCAGATCTGCTGCACCAGCAGGATGCGAGAGCGCACCCGCAGCGAACCGTATAGATCCTGAAAGTAGATGCCCAGCACAATGAAGCCGGTGAGCAGGCCGAGCTTCCAAAAGTTGTTCTCGTCGAAAAGATAGAATGCCGGATCGACGTGTACGATGTACAAGCCGGACACATAGCACGCCAAAACGAGGAGCACTTCGGAGATCAGCAGCGCAACGACACTTGCTGGGATGAAAACGCGAAAGAGGCGTATCAAGCGTGAACTTAGAGTATCCTAGCCAGAGAGGGCTTCCCTAAAGTAGCCTATCAGAGCGCCCCGGATACTCCGTTC
>DATHIZ010000176.1:0-26502 GCA_035316385.1 Bryobacteraceae bacterium
CTTCCCCGTCGAATACGTTTCACGGCCGCGATATATTCGCGCCCGTGGCCGCCGCCCTCGCCAGCGGCGCCGCGCAAGTACCCGATGTCGGCCCCGAATTGGAGCGCATTCAACTATTACCGGATCTGGAACCTGTGCTGCAGGAGCCGGGCGTCTGGCGCGGCAAGGTGCTGAATGTAGACCGCTTCGGAAATGTGATCACGAACTTCAAAGCGGCAAATTTCAAGGCTAAGTTTTCCCTCCGCATTGGGAGCCGGGAGGTGCGCAAATTCCGCCAAACCTTCGGCGACGTGAAGGGGGATGCGAGGGGCGATGTGCATGACACGCTTTGTTTTGTGTATGAGGGCAGCTCCGGTTATCTCGAAGTGGGGATGAACCGCCGCAGCGCGGCCGCCTCCTTGCAAGTGTCCCCCGGAGATTCCATGACCTTGCGCGATACAATTAGCTGAATCAACGGGGCTTCGTCATGACAGCAGCAGAACCCACACTACTTTCTCGCGCCGCCGAATTCCGTGGCAAATTGCAATCGAAGATTATCGTGACCGACGGCGCTATGGGCACCATGCTCTACGCCAAAGGCATTTTTATCAACCGCTGCTTCGACGAGTTGAACCTTTCGTCGGCGCAAGTGGTAAAGGAAGTGCATCAAGAGTACGTGAAAGCCGGGGCTGAAGTTATTGAAAGCAATACCTTTGGCAGTAACCGCTTCCGCTTGGCGGCATTTGGCTTCGCTGAGAAGCTGGTTGCCATCAATCACGCCGGCGTCCGTTTGGCGCGTGAGGCAGCGGGCGACCGCGCGTTCGTGGCTGGCGCCATGGGACCGCTCGGCACGCCGATTGAACCGCTGGGTCCGATGTCATTCGCGGAAGCGCGCGCGATCTTTAAGGAGCACGCGGAAGCCTTAGTGGGGGCCGGCATTGACCTGCTGGTTCTCGAAACCTTCTATGACTTGAGCGAATTGCGCGAGGCTATTTCCGCGGCGCGCGAAGCGGCCGGCCCCGACATGGTCATCATGGCGCAGGTCACCGTGGAAGACGACGGAACGCTGCGCGATGGCACCAGCACCGGCGTTTTTGCGCGCAGCCTAAACGAATGGCCGGTGGATGTGATCGGCGTGAACTGCTCGGCGGGTCCGAAAGTTGCCCTCGAAACCATTGAAAAGATAGCAGCTTTCACCACCAAGCCTCTGAGTGCCATGCCCAACGCAGGCCTTCCCGCGAGTGTCGAAGGCCGGAATATTTACCTCTGCTCGCCGGAATACATGGCGCAATATGCGCGCCGCTTCTTGCAAGCCGGCGTGCGCGTCATGGGTGGTTGCTGCGGTACCACGCCCGAGCACATTAAGCAGATCTGCGGCGAGGTGCGTTCTTTGCAGCCAGTGCAAAACCGGACTGCGGTGGTGGAGATTGTCGAAGAAGGCAAGCCGCCCGTTAAGCGCCTGCCTAAACTGCCGGTCGCGGAAAAGTCGGATCTGGGCGCTAAGCTGGCGGCCGGCAAGTTCGTCGCCTTTGTCGAGATTTTGCCGCCGCGTGGCGTGGACGCCTCCAAAGAAGTCGCGGGCGCCCGCCTTTGCAAAGATCATGGCATCGATTGCATTAATGTGCCCGACGGCCCGCGCGCCAGTGCCCGTCTGAGCGCCCAGTCCACTTGCCAGATCATTCAGCAACAGGCGGAAATTGAGGCGGTCCTGCACTTCTGCTGCCGGGACAGGAACATCCTCAGCATGCAGTCGGAGTTGCTCGGTGCGCACTCCATGGGCGTTCGGAACCTGATCTGCATCACCGGTGACCCGCCGCGCATGGGAACCTATCCCGATGCCACCGCAGTCTTTGACGTCGATTCCATCGGACTGACGAACATCGCGAACAATCTAAACCAAGGCTTGGACATCGGCGGAAATCCCATCGGCTCGCAGACCGCGTTGTTGATCGGCGTCGGAGCAAATCCAGGTGCGTCGAACATGGACGAGGAGATGCGCCGTTTCGCCTGGAAGGTTGAGGCGGGCGCGGAGTACGTCGTAACCCAACCGGTGTTCGATCTCAACCTGCTCGAAGCATTCTTGAAGAAAACAGCGCAGTACAATCTCCCCATCATTGCCGGCATTTGGCCCTTGACCAGCTATCGCAATGCCGAGTTCATGGTCAACGAACTGCGTGCACCCGTGCCGGAAGCCTACATGGAGCGCATGCGGCGTGCCGACAGCGCCGAAAAGGCCCGGGCGGAGGGCATTTTGATCGCGCGGGAAATGGCGAGACAGGTGCGTTCCATGGTGCAGGGCGCTCAACTCAGTGCTCCGTTCGGCCGTTATGAAATGGCAA
This sequence comes from Bryobacteraceae bacterium, assembly GCA_035316385.1. Taxonomy (GTDB): domain Bacteria; phylum Acidobacteriota; class Terriglobia; order Bryobacterales; family Bryobacteraceae; genus Bog-105. The sequence continues at coordinate 2,319 of DATHIZ010000176.1, forward strand.
TTCAGGTAGCCGAGGCGCTCGGCACACGATAGTGGCAACAGATCTAGTAGAAATTAACAACGTCAATCCCCAACCGGCCGCAATTGCTCGCGCCGTAGATGAGATTTCCCGAGGCCGTATTGTGGGCGTGCCCACTGATGCGTTATACGTTCTAGTGGCAGACCCGCTAAATCTCAAGGCTGTAGGGCGCGTTTTTGCCGCCAAAGGGCGGGAGCCCGGCCGTTCCCTTCCGCTTGCTGTCTCTGATACCCTGATGGCGGAAGACCTGGCAAAAGAGCTGACCAGCCGGTTTCATATCCTTGTGCGCCACTTCTGGCCCGGTCCTCTTACCATCATCGTGCAGGCTGCCGCCAAGGTCCCGTTAAAGGTGACCGGTAATACCGGGCGCTTAGCGCTCCGTCATTCAAAATCGGCAACACTCAACGCCATGATCGAAAAAACCGGACATGCGTTGATTGCCACCAGCGCCAACAAGTCGGGCACTCCCACCATTCGCAGCGGTATCGAACTCTTCGCCGTGATGGACGGACAAATTGACTTGGTGCTGGAGGGTGGCTTGTGTAGTGGTCCTGGCCCTACTACTGTCGACATCACCGAGCCCTACTGGAAAGTAATTAGAGAAGGTGCAGTCACAGAGAAAGAGATCGCGGACCGCCTGCGCGGGACGTAAAAGTCAGCATTTTCTCTGCTATCCTAATCGCTGTAGCGTTCCCCGCGAGAGCGTTTTGCTTGTTCTCCTAAAAATTGATCCGATAGTCAATGTCATGGAGCCCAGCTCGAATTAAGCGCCGGTGTGCATGCTTCGGCATCGCAAGATGCAAGAAGAAGCCTGAAGGCGCTCGGAGGGTTCCCCCCTTGTCCTTATTAGGGGTCAATGACGGAGAGTAAGAATGACGCTCTCGCCGGTAACGCTATTTTCTGTTTGCTTCGATAAATGAACATCCTCTTTATCGGAGACATTTTTGCCGCGGGCGGCCGTGGCATTGTCGCCGACAACTTAAACCCACTCGTTAGCGAGAACAAGATAGATTTAGCAATTGCCAACGCCGAAAATAGCGCGGGCGGATTTGGCATCACGCCCTCCATTGCGGAAGAGCTGTTGTCGCTTGGGCTGGATGTCCTTACCGGCGGCAACCACAGCTTCGATAAGCGCGAGATACACGATTATCTAAGTACTCAACCGCGCCTGCTGCGTCCGGCGAACTATCCTAACGGTTTGCCGGGTACTGGCGTTTATAGCGGAACTGCGCGCAACGGAGTTCGCTATGCGGCGCTCAATCTGCAAGGCCGCGCCCTGATGACCAACATCGATTGCCCGTTCAAGAAAGCGGATCAACTGCTCGCTGCGCTGGATCCGGCTATCAAAATTCGCTTCATCGATTTTCACGCCGAGCTCACCAGCGAAAAAATGGCCATGGGCTGGCATCTCGATGGCCGGGCCACTGCCATGGTCGGTACGCATACGCACATCCCTACAGCCGATGCCCGCATTCTGGCCGGCGGACTTGCCTATCAAACCGATGCCGGCATGACCGGTCCTTACGATTCCGTCATCGGCGTAGACAAAGACACTATCCTCCGCCGCTTCATGACAGGGGTAAGCGGCCGCATGGAAGCCGCGCGCAGCGGCGTGGAACTACACGGCGTGATTGTGAGCGCCGATGAAATAACCGGCAAAGCACACGCCATTAAGCGCGTGCATATTGTGGGTTCTTGAGTGGTGGGGCAGACGGTCGCTTTTTGCCGTCTGCCGTTCGGTACTTACTCCGGAACTATCACCGCTTCGTTCTTCGCCATCTTCTGTATCATATCTTCGCCAAGCACCAGATGCTGATCTACCAACCGCGACGGCGTGTGCGCCAACCACTCCGCGAGAGAAATATCCTCGTAAAATGGCGTCGGAAACACCTCGACAAACACTAGATCAGTATTTCCGGTGTTCTCGATGTAGTGCGGTACAGATTTATCGATGTAACCTACGTCGCCTTCCTGGAAGTCCATCGTTCGCGCGCGGCCGCCGCCGGCAAATACCGTCATGCGCCCCTCGCCGCTGACGTAATACTGCCATTCATCCTCGTTTGGATGCCAGTGCAATTCGCGCAGACCGCCCGGCTTCAACCTGACGATAGCCGCCGCGATATTCGTTGCGGGCCATATCTTCCGGTCGACGATTTTGACTTCGCCGCCCTTAGACACTTTGTTAGGTTTCATCCGGCCGGGACGGAAGTCGAAGCTATGCGGCACTGCGCCTGTTCCCGCTTCCACCTGCCGTTTCTCTTCATCCAGCGGACGCGGCAGATCGCGCTCGAAGATAAACAGTTCCTTCTTGGGCACCTTCGCAAACGCCGCCGCCGGAACGTTGAAGTTCTTTGCCAGCACCTCCGGTGGAGTATGCGTGATCCAGTCCGTCAGCAGAAAGGTCTCGAATTCATTGAAGTTGCCGTCGTCAAACACCAGCAGGAAGCGGCATCCATCCGGCCCCAGGCCCTGGATTGAGTGCGGTATTCCACCCGGGAAGATCCAAAGATCCCCCTCGTTTACATCGCTGATATGGCTCCGTCCCTGTTGGTCCACTGCGGTGATTCGCGCGCTTCCGTACAGCATCAGCGCCCATTCGGCGCCCACATGCCAGTGCAACTCGCGGACGCCGCCCGTAATCAACCGCATCTGCACGCCGGCCATTTTCTTGGAGATGGGTAGATCGCGCACGGTAACCTGGCGCGTCCAACCTCCTCCTTCCAGGCGCTTGTGTGAAAGGGAAAACGAATACTTGAACGGAGGCTGGCCACCCGCATCGGTCTCGGGAGGCCAGACCGAATTCGGATTCTGGTTGTCCACAGCCATGTTGTTAGGCCCAGGCTGTGATTCATTCGGCAAGTGATGATCCTGCGACCGATCCGGCTTGGCATCCTGAGCCTCAGCAACCTGCAATCCCGCAGCGGCAGCCAATGCCGCCGAGCCTCCACTTATAAACTTTCGCCTCGAGAAATCTTCTGTCACGTAATCCTCTTTCAAGCCTGCAACTGTAATACGCTCACCGAAACACATCCCCTTGTTGATTGTAAACGTCCAAAGGTCTTGAGGGCCCAGGTACGCCTCAGCAGGGTGCGGGGGTATCTTTTATATAACGGAGATGGATCGGCAGACAGCCTGGCGCGTGAAAACTAAAGCATCCGGGAGGAAGCTGTTTGGAGATCAGTGAGCAAATTTATGCAAGGAGACAAATGCAGAGAACTCATAGACGGTTCTTTCTGAAGACCGCGCTGGCTGCTGCGGCTGCAGGCGCCCCGCTCCATTCTGAACAAGCGTCCGGCAAGCCCCAACTGGGCGTCGTAGTCGCCGTCTCCGGCAAAAACACGCCCGACGAAGCCATTGCCAAAGTGAAGGCGTTCGGCTTGCAGTGTTGCCAGGTGGGAGTCGGTATGGCGCCACCGAGCTTGGCCGAACCCCTGAAAGCGGCCTTGGCCAAGTATCAGGTAAAAGCCACGGCAGCCATGACTCTCGTTCCGGGCAAGTTGATTTGGGATTTCTACCAGGGGCCCTTGACCATCGGCCTGGTGCCGCCCGAAACCCGCGCCGCCCGGATGGATGCCCTGAAGCGCGCCTCTGATTTAGCCAAGCGATGCGGCATTAAAGCGGTTCATACGCATTGCGGCTTCATACCCGAAAATCCCAATGAGCCACTCTACGGAGATACCGTGAAAGCCATTCACGAAGTGGCCGGTTATTGCAAAGCGAACGGGCAAACGTTTCTGATGGAGACCGGGCAGGAATCTCCGGTCACTCTGCTCCGGGCGATTACCGATTGCGGTCTCGACAACGTCGGCGTGAATCTGGACACGGCGAATCTCATCCTTTACGGGAAGGGTGATCCGGTCGCGGCGCTGGATGTTGTCGGCCGGTATGTGCGCGGTCTCCATGCCAAAGACGGCCTGTATCCCACTGACCCGAAGAAACTCGGAGAAGAAGTCGCAATCGGGAAAGGCAAAGTGGATTTCCCGGAAGTTATCCGCAAGCTACACCAACTGAACTACGTTGGGCCCATCACCATTGAACGCGAAATCTCTGGCGCGCGGCAGGAAGATGACATTCGTGCGTCAATCGCTTATCTCCAGAAGCTGATTGATTCCACGTACGTTTGAGCCTAAGCCGCCGCGTCCGCGGTAAGCTCTAACTCACCATCCGCATACTTGCTCAACTGTACGCCTTCCCACCGCGCCACCACCGCCGTCGCCACGCAATTGCCGAGCAGGTTCACCGAAGTCCGGCACATGTCCATCAAAGCATCCACGCCCAGAATCAAGGCGATCCCTTCGAGCGGCAAATGGAACGTCCCCAGCGTCCCCGCCAGAATCACTAGTGCGGCGCGTGGCACCGCCGCCACGCCTTTGCTGGTGAGCATCAGCGTCAGCAGCATCGTAATCTGCGTTCCAAGCGGCATGTGAACGCCGGCCGCTTGGGCCACAAACACGGACGCCAGCGCCAGATACAGCGTGGAACCATCCAGGTTGAAGCTGTAGCCTGTCGGCAGGACGAAACCGACAATGTGTTTAGGAATACCCATCCGCTCCATATTTTCGAGCGCCAGCGGCAGCGCTGCCTCACTCGAGGCCGTGGAAAACGCCAGTAAAAAAGGTTGCCGCGCCGCGCGTATAAATGGCCCGAGCGGGACGCGCGCAATCATCAGCGCCGAACCCAGTACAACCACCACAAACAACGCCTGCGCCAGGTACAGCGTCCCCACGAGCTTGCCCAGGCTAAACAATACGCCCGGACCCTTTGAACCAATCGTCACCGCGATGGCCGCCCCCACCCCGAACGGCGCCAGGTACATTACATACTTCGTATACCGGAACATCACTTCCGCCACCGACCCTGCAAAATCGATCACCGGTTTTGCCTTGGCTCCTATCGCCGAACAGGCTGCGCCGAAGAGGAAAAAGAACACCACCATCTGCAGCACATCGTTCTGTGCCAGCGATTCAAAGATGTTTGAGGGAATGGCGTGTTCCAATACCTGGCTGAAGGAAACCGGTTTAGCCAAAGCAGGCACGCCCGCGCCGCCTTCCGCTTCCAGCCTGATTCCCGCGCCCGGTTGGAATAGGTTCACCATGGCAAGTCCGATTACCAGGGCGCACGTGGTAGCCACTTCAAAGTAAGTGATCGCCTTTAATGCGATCCGGCCCATGGTCTTCAGTTCGCCAGCCGACGAAATGCCGTACACCAGCGTGCCGAACAGCAGCGGTCCCACAATGGACTTGATCAGCCGTAAAAATATGTTGCTGATAGGCGCCAGGCCCACGGCAAATGTGGGAAAAAAGACACCGATCAGAATGCCCAGCAGCAGCGCGATGAAGATCCAGGCCGTAAGCGATATCTTTTTAAGAATTTGCATCAGAGTCTAACGTTCCCCCCATTTCAGCTTTTCTCTCAGCACGTCGAAGAAGAGCATCTTCGGCGGCCGAATCAATTGGATCGTCTTCGGGGACGAGCGGCAGACGATACGGTCGCCTTTGGATAGAGGTTCGCCTACTTGGCCATCAATCGTCAAGTAGGGGCCTTCATCTCCATGAATCAGGATGTGAATCACGCTCGAGTCCGGCACAATTACCGGACGGTTTGTCAGCATGTGCGGGCAGATCGGCGTGATGCAAAAGGCGCTGACGGAAGGAAAAATCACAGGACCGCCGGCCGAGAGGGAATATGCCGTTGACCCGGTCGGCGTAGAAATAATCAGGCCATCGGCTTTGTAAGCGGCAACAAAGTGATTGTCGACGTGCGCGTCCAGATCGATCATGCGCGCTAGTTCCGACTTGGTGATCACTACATCGTTGAGCGCCGAGTACGCCGCAAAGGATGCCCCATTCCGTACGATCTCGCAGTCGATCATGCGGCGCTTGCCGATACGGTGTTCGCCGCTCAACGCGCGCTCCAGTTCGGGATACAACTCGTCCAGACGAATAGACGTAAGAAAGCCAAGATGGCCAAGATTCACCGCAAATAGAGGGATATCGCGGCCCGCCACAACTCTCGCCGCGGAGAGCAGTGTCCCATCGCCGCCCAAAACTATGACGAAGTCTACCCCGTCGGCCAGTTCTTCGCGCGTATAAAACGTAGTCATTCCGGCGTACTCCGCCGTCTGTTGATCGCAGCGGTATTGGATCTTCCGCTCGTTGAACCAGGCAAGCAGGTTACAAACAATGTCCCCCGCCCGCGCGATTTTTGGTTTGGAGATAATACCGATAGTGGAAATCTTGTGCATCCGCTCTTCGCCGGGCTATCTTAACAGATGCGCATGTAGAAGAAACTCGCGGTTGCCTTCCGTGCCCAGAATCGGGCTGTCTGTTAGTTCGGTAAGGAAGCCTACAGATCGGAGTGCGCCAGCGACTTTTTCGCAAGCCAGCCGGTGTGCGGCGGGATCGCGCACGATGCCGCCCTTTGTCACAAATTCGCGGCCCGCTTCGAACTGCGGCTTCACCAGGATGATCCAGTCGCCCATTGGGTCGAGCAGGGGCGCCAAGGCCGGAATTAGAAGTGTCACCGAGATGAAGCTGACATCGCAGGCCATCAGATTGACGCGCTCTCCGATCTCTTCAGGCTTCAGATAACGGGCGTTGACGCGCTCATGTAGAACCACACGCGGGTCCGTGCGCAGCTTCCAGTCAATCTGTCCGGCTCCCGTGTCGACGGCGTGAACGCGCGCGGCCCCCTGTTGTAACAGGCAGTCCGTAAAGCCTCCGGTGGACGTGCCCACGTCCAGACAGGTCTTGCCAGCCGCCGAAACGCCGAAATGGGTCAGAGCGGCTTCCAGTTTCAGGCCCCCGCGGCTCACATACTTCAACGGTTCGGCTACTTCGATGTGGGCTGTGGGCGACACCGAATGTCCGGGCTTGGTCGCCTTTTGGGCATCTACGGTTACCTTCCCGGCCAGGATCAATGCTTGCGCTTTTTCGCGCGACTCCACAAGCCGCCGTTCTACCAGCGCAACATCTAGCCTCTGTTTCAAGCTTTGCGCTGCACGACAAAGTCGGCTATTTGGCGAAGACGCTCCGCCCTATCGTGGAAACGCTCAAGCGCGGCATGAGCAGCCAGGCGCTCCTCCTCAGCCATTTCCCGTGACCGCTGCAACCCGTACACAGCCGGAAACGTAATCTTCTGCTGCGCTTCATCTTTACCGGCCGTCTTGCCCAGCGCCTCTGACGATTCCTCTACATCCAGTACGTCATCGATAATCTGGAAAGCAAGGCCAATATGTTCTCCATATTCCGTGAGCGCTTGCAGTTCGCCCGGCGTTGCTCCCGCATAAATCGCGCCCATGCGGACGCTAGCCCGTAAAAGCGCGCCTGTCTTGGCCCGGTGTATGGATTCGAGCAGCGCCGCGCTGGGAGGTTTGCGCTCTCCTTCGATATCCTTCACCTGCCCGCCAATCATGCCCCCAACCGTGCCCGAAGCTTGCGATAGCTCTCCCACCAGACGAATTTTTCGTTCTGCATCTACGTTCCGCAGACGGCTCAGCACTTCAAAAGAAAGCGTGAGCAGCGCGTCGCCCGCCAGAATCGCCATCGCGTCGCCGAAAACTTTATGGCAGGTGGGGCGTCCCCTTCGCAGATCGTCATTGTCCATGGCCGGCAAATCGTCATGAATCAGCGAATAAGTATGGACGAGTTCAAGGGTCGCGGCGGCATGCTCCACGCCCACCGGGTCATCCGAAACCGTGCGTGCCGCTGCCATCGCCAGAATGGGCCGGATACGCTTTCCGCCCGCAAACAGGCTGTAGCGCATGGCGCGGTGAATGTAAGCCGGATCGACGCTCTCGGTGGGCAACTCTTCGTCGAGCACGTGGTCGATGGCTTGAATCTGTTCGGCGAGATATTCCCGCAAGCTAAGTAGTGCCGGTTGCGTCATCGAGCCTGTTTTTCCGGTTGGTTTCCCAGAGTATACGGAACCGCGATCATTTCCGAACCCCGCTTGGTCAGGATTTCTACCCGCGACTCGGCCTCTTCGAGTAGACGTTTGCAATCGGCGCTGAGACGCATGCCGCTTTCGAACAGCTCCAGACTTCGCTCCAAAGGCAGATCGCCCTGCTCCAGCTCTTTGACCACTCTCTCCAACTCGCCGAGGCTCGTTTCAAAGTTTGGCTGGCTTGTCTGACCCGTTGCTTGATCCTCTGACATGACTCAATTGTAACGAGCCCTGGCAATCGCTTCCTCAAAGAAAGGAGGCGTCGAAGGGCCTCGGAAAGATTTCACGAATGGACACGCACTCCCGTTTGCCGGCCAGGTTAGCCATAGTCAATTCCGCCTCGCCGCAGAACTCCCACAAAAGCTGGCGGCACGCTCCGCACGGAGGAGTCAACGTCTGTGTATCGGCCACAACCATTACGGCTATTGCTTTGCCGGCGCCTTCTGAGACCGCCTTGAACACAGCCACTCGCTCGGCGCACATCGTTAAGCCATAACTTGCATTCTCAATGTTGCATCCGGTAAAAACACGGCCGTCCTCGTATTCAATCGCCGCCCCCACTCTAAATTTCGAAAAGGGAGCATGCGCCAACTTACGCGCGTTTACGGCGTATTCATAAAGAGTCATAAAAGCAAATGCTCTATTACGATATCCTCTTACTTCCGGCAATTGTTGCAGGAATACAATGGAATAAGTTTTTATAAGGATGCTTTTTTCTTCATTTTCCATAGCCGCGGGGCTTCATGCTTAATGCTGCCGCGATAAGGCATATTGTGGCTGTGGAAGACAGCCCCGCCGACGTGGTGCTGTTGCGCCAGGCGCTGGATACACACATGGGGAAAGGTGCATACGATTTGCGGGTACTTCCCGATGGCGCGCGCGGCATGCGCTACGTGGAGAATTTTTCCGAGCGCTCTACGCCCAACGCGGATTCACTGGTGCCGGACTTGGTCGTGATGGACATTAATCTTCCCGTTTACAATGGCCTGGAAATCTTGCGCCGTTTGCGTAAGCACGGTGCCCTCTCCGCCGTCCCCGTCGTCGTTCTTACCACGTCGGACTCCGCCATCGAACGCGAACAAGCCGAGCGTCTCGGTATCTCGTGCTTTATTCGCAAACCCGCCGAATTGGTTGAATTCATCGCAATCGGAGCGGCCATTAAGAGCTGCCTTAAGGCCTGATTCGGTAAAGAACTGCCGCGTGCGGCTCCAGCGCGGCCTTCAAAAGAACCTGCCTGCCCAACTCTTTGCGCTCCCACAAATCGCGCACCATTCCGGAAGTACTCAGGCCCAAAGCCTGGATCGGATACGAAATCGATCTCGGTTTATCGCTCAAATTGAACAGTGCCACATAGACCTCGCCGCCCGTGCTCCCTTTCGCTAGCCAAACGGCCTGGTTGCCGTCGTTCATCGCCGCTCTCCCGTTGCTGGATCGCTGATTTACCGCAATCACTTCTTCATTCGTGAGCAGCGCTGTGGTTTGGGCATCCATTCGCGTCAAATTTCCCCCCATGATCAGGGGCGACCGGAATATCGCCCACAACGTCATCAGCGTGCGCTGCTCGGCCGGAGTAAGATTGCTCTCGCGGTCCTTGCCGCTGCCGGGACGTGGTCCCAAATGCCCCAGTGGCAGCATATCCGCATCCGGCCAATGTCCTCCGCCCACATATTTAGCCCATTTCGCCGCCAGCGTGAATTGCCCCATCAGTCCTTGTGACCAACCCTGTTTCGGCCATTGTTGCCAGTGATCCCAGATATCGCCCGAGATGCGCCACATGGCCGCTTCCTGGCGAAGCTCCGCGGCCTTTTCTAGTGGCGCTGGCCCTGGCGAAAGGCTCAACACGATCGGACGGCCGGTTCTGCGTAGCGCGTCGCTGAACATACGGATTTCATCGCCTTTGTACGGATCCGCCGCTATGCAATCGATCTTGACGAGATCCACTCCCCAACTCGCGTAGAGCTTGGCGGCGGAATCGTAGTAAGCTTGCCCGGCGGGGTTATTTCTTACGCCGTAGTTATTAGCATTCCAGGGGCAGGTGTCAGTCCGGTCCGCTGCTTCCGCCGACGTAAATTGCGACTCTGCCAGCTTAAGATTTTTCGCAGCGGCTCCTTTCGGAATCCCGCGGATGATATGGATGCCGAACTTTAACCTCTGGGCGTGCACCCAATCCGCAAGGGGCTTAAAGCCTGCCTGATTGGCCGCGGAAGGAAAACGGTTCACCGCCGGCAGGTAGCGCCCATCGCCGCTCATGACGAATTGAAATGCACCCGGCTTCGCCTCCGGATTCTTTAAATACCATCCCTCGTCCACCACCGCGTATTCCCAGCCATAGCGCTTCAGATGTTGCGCCATCCAACTGGCATTGGCCTTGAATTCCGCTTCGGTCACGCTGAGGCCATAGGAATCCCAACTGTTCCACCCCATGGGCGGTGTCTGCTGCGCTAGCAGCGGCAGGGCGATTGAAGCCAACAACAAAAATTTTCGCATCAGGCTATTGAATACTTCGCAGATCAAGTTCAATCGCGCCCGTCCGGAAAACACCGTCCTGAATTCGCTCGACGCGCTGTTTAACCCAGATTTCGTAGCCAGGCGGGCGCCCGGCCTCACACAGCATCCGGGCGAGAAATGTCTGCATTTCGCTATGCGGTTTTTGCGGCAAGAAGCGCTGGATAATCCGTCCTGCGACGTATTCCGCATCGGGTTTGAAAGTCGAATGCAAGTATTCCTCGACATTGACCAAATGTGCGGTTGCCATATTTAAATCTTCTCTCAACTTGATCTCTGGTATTGGCCCTCTGGACGAGTCCCTACATCTCCAGGCTCTTCCACTAGAGAATCATATGAAGTAAACTACCAGAAGCGATGGCAAAGAAATCGGAAGGCGACATGTTGCAAGGCACTTTGGACATGCTCATCCTCCAAACCCTAGTGCTCGGACCCGGTCACGGCCACACCATCGCCCATGCCATCGAGCGCGCCTCCGACGACATCCTGCAAGTGGAGCACGGCTCGCTTTACCCTGCTCTTTACCGCTTAGAAGAGCGCGGCTGGATCGCTTCTTTCTGGGGCACATCCGAAAACAATCGAAAAGCCAAGTACTACCGCTTGACCCGTGAAGGCCGGAAACAACTCGCCGCGGAAACTTCGCGCTGGCAACGTCTTGTGACTGGCATCGGACGTGTCTTGCGCCCCGCCATGGAGTAAAAACGATATGTCTTGGCGCCGCTTCTTTCGTCGTTCGAAACGAGACGCTGAGAGCGCCAGCGACTTTCAGTTCTATCTGGACACCGAAACCGAAGACAATATTGCGCGCGGCATGCCGCCGGACGAAGCTCGCGCCGCCGCGCGCCGGAAACTCGGCAACCCAACGCTGCTCCGGGAAGAAATCTATCACATGCACAGCTTCGGCATTCTGGAAACTGTCTGGCAAGATCTCCGTTACGGCTGGCGAACTCTGCGCCAGAGTCCTTCCTTCATGGTGACGGCCGTGCTCACGTTGGCTCTGGGCATTGGAGCGAATACCGCCATGTTCAGCGTCGTGCGTGCGGTGCTGTTGACGCCGCTCAAATATCACGATCCTGATCGTCTGGTGTATCTCTCCGTCGAAAATGTGCGGCAAAATGAGCGGGATCTCAATTTCAACCAGTTTCAATTTGAGGACCTGCGGGCCACAGCCAAGTCGTTTATCGCCATCGCCGCCTATGGCCGCCCGGAGAACGTTGCTCTATCTGGCGTTGGCGCGCCCGAAGCGCTGAAAGGCGCGCGCGTCTCCGCTAATTTCTTGGACGTTCTGGGCGTGCCGCCTGTGCTCGGCCGCGGCTTTGTTCCGGAAGAAGATCAACGCAACGCTAGGCCAGTCGCCATGATCAGCTCCGCTCTCTGGCAGCGTAAATTCGGCGGCGATCGCGGCGTCATCGAAAAAACCGTCACGCTCGACTCAATCTCCTATACCATCGTGGGCGTCCTCCCGCGCGGCTTTGAATTCCCTTTCGCCGGTGCCGATATTTGGCTGCCAAGGCCATCCGAATGGTCCCTGCTGCCGGCACGCTACTGGGGCGGCCCCATCTTGACTGGCTTCGCCCGTTTGAAGCCGAATGTTACGCTCGAACAAGCGCGCGCTGAAATGCACGTGCTCTACCACCAGTACGTCGCAACTCATCGCAACCCTGCCAATTCGACCCCCGGCTTGGATATGCGAACGGAACTGCTGAGAGATCACCTGGTGGCCCGCGCCCGTCCCATGCTCTGGACATTGTTGGCGGCAGTTGGCTTCGTGTTACTCATCGCGTGCGCGAACGTCGCCAGTCTTTTGCTCGCCCGGGCCACGGTGCGTTCCCGCGAATTTTCGTTACGCGCGGCCTTAGGCGCCGGGCGCGGACGGCTCATGCGCCAATTGCTTTCCGAATGTTTCTTATTGGCCGCCGCCGGCGGAGCGCTTGGCCTGCTAATGGCAAAGTGGGGCTTAAGCGTGCTTCCTCGCGCGAATGTTCTCTTTCCGCGAACCGGCCCAAACACGCTCTTTATGCCCGGTGTGGATGACATCCACCTGAACGGTTGGGTGCTGGGATTCAGCATCCTGCTCTCCATCGCGACCGGCGTCTTATTTGGATTATTTCCTTCCCTACAAGTCTCGCGTCCCGATCTGGTTGGCATGCTGCGTGAAAGCGGAGCCGCCGCGGGCGTCGCTTCACGCCACCGCCTTTTCGGCATTAACACGCGTGGCGTATTGGTCGTCACTCAGATCGCGTTATCGATTATTCTACTGATCGGCGCATCGCTTTTATTGCAAAGCTTTGCCCGCTTGCGCGGCGTGAACCCAGGCTTTCAATCCGCGCACGTCTTAGTCGCAAAAATCGCACTACCTCCGGCGCACTACGACACCGATGCCAAAAAGAATGCCTTTTTCCGTTCTCTTCTGCCGGGTTTAGAAAATCTGCCTGGTGTCACCAGCGTCGCGTTGTCATTCTCCATCCCGACCGCCACCTGGATTCGCACCAACATCAGAGACGTGGAAAGCCAGGTGTCGATCGATCCGAATGACCCCACTTCTTATGCAGTTTGGCAAAGCGTCACTCCTGATTATTTCCGAGCGCTGGGCATTCCTTTCAAACAGGGCCGCGCATTTTCCGCGCGTGACAATACTCCCGGAGCGCCGCCTGTCGTGATCATCAATGAAAGGTTGGCCCGCCGTCTCTGGCCACGCGGCAATCCCATCGGGATGCACCTCACGGAGGGATACGATCATGCCCTAGGTCCAATGGAAGTGGTAGGCATCGCAGCCGATATCCATGAAGGCGGCCTCGCTGCCGAGGTTCAACGGGAGTTTTATCTCCCTTGCGCCCTGCATCCTCCGCAAACCGCGTACCTGATCCTGCGAACCAAAGGTGATCCCATGCGTTTTGCCAACATCATCCGCAATCACGTACTCGCGGTCGATCCCAACCAACCCGTCTCGGATGTGCAAACCATGGAATCCGTTCTCGCCGCCACGCTAGGGCAGCGCCGCGTGACCATGTTGCTTCTCGGCGGGTTCGCCGCCGTGGCGCTGCTATTAGCTTTAATCGGAATCTACGGAATCATTGCCTATTCCGTGGCGCAGCGCACGCACGAAGTCGGGATCCGCCGCGCCTTGGGCGCACAGCAAGCAGATATTCTTCAACTTGTGCTGGGACAAGGTCTAGCTCTAACGTTAATCGGAGGGGCGCTCGGCATCGGCGGAGCCTTCGCCCTAACGCGTGTTATGAAAAGCATGCTCTTCGGCGTGACCGCCACTGACTCCGCAACCTTCGCGGGAGTTGCTCTGCTCTTCCTAGCCGTGACATTGGTCGCCAGTTACATCCCGGCACGCCGCGCCGTGCAAATCGATCCCATGGCGGCATTGCGAACATGAAAATCCTCCCGCTCCTGCTTCTTCTGTTTTCGCTCGCCTGCGGGCGCCGTTCCTTCCGGGTTCTCCCCGGCGATCCGGACTATTTCCTTCGTGCCCCGGATTCGAAACAAGTTCCCTTCCGCGAGGTATTGAACGGCTATAACGGATTTGTACCTGGCAAAGGTTGGCTCGATCTGCGCCCGCGCATGGAGCTTCGTGTCGAAAACGCCTACTACCAGGAAGGTGCTCCGAAACGTGGATTGAACGGCTACTTAGGCACCGAAATTGCCCAGTATCAGGTCCGATCCAACGGCAGATTGCGCCTGCTCGCTATTCGTCCAATGCCACAGCGCCCTGCCGATCAGCTTCCCGTTCAAGATCTGTTGAGCGCCGCCCAGCAGCAGCACCCTTACTGCCGCTTTTTCTTTGAGGTCTTATTCCAGGGACGTGCACGCGGGTCCGTCCTGCTTGGCGCCTCATCGCTGGACGAGCTCAACCAGCTCACAACGCGGCTCAAGGCAGCGCCGGAGTCGGTCTGCGCCCCGCAAACCACGCATTGCACCGTCTTTCCGGAGGCTTGCTCGGTATCGCTCGAAATGGACATTGAAGTCAACAATGCGTCGCGCACTGTCCCCTGGAACAGTACTCTTGCCAGCATTGCTCCGCATCCGCGGCGAGTCACGCTCCGCCGCCTCTACGAAGGCCGGAATACGCCGGTCCAGGTCGATCCGAACGATCCGAAAGCGCTTCGTTTGCCGTTGCTGCCGGGCGATCAAATTATTTGGAACTAAGCCCAACATTTGCGCACGGTGAGCCGCAAAAGTCTAGCGGCTGGATAGGACGCGTCTTGCGGCCGCCGATTGCTCCACTTCCCCAAATAGGATGACCAGTGGTCCGATATCTGTTCCGATATCTGTTCCGTGTGGATCGATCGTAAACACAACGCCGCGTCGTGCCAATACCAAATAGATGCCACAAGGTCCAAACCACATTCGCATTGATAAAGGGTGCCGCTTGAAATCCATTGAGGGTCGAATTAGGAAGAAACGCTAGCCAGCGCGTAAGGTCACCCGTATCTGCCTATTCCATTGCCGGAGATGCACAGTTATTACTGCGTGATGAAATAGAACGCTTGCGGCGAGTAATCCGCGCAGGGACTCTAGACTAACGTTCAGTTTCCCTGTATCTTGGTGCAAAATGCGCGCTGGCACACTGGCTGCGCTGATCATGCATGCACGCAGTGCGAAGTACCGCCAGGGACTCGTAATTGTCATTTGGAAGACCGGTCACTAAGAAGTTGCAGCAGATTTCGGTTCGCAGCTTTGGTTCAGTTGCGAATTGAGCGTGGCCACAAAGCACGCTCGATCTCTCACTCTCCACTCATGCAACCCTTCCGCGTTAACTCTTATCGAAACAACAAGTAGGAACACAGATTATTCCAACAGGCCAATGTAAACTGGCGGTCGACGATCAGGCCGATGTTTTGCCGGGAAGCGCGCGTCCAAATCCTTCGGCGCACCCGCACCCGCGGCGAGTCACGCTCCGCCGCCTCTACACAGGCCGGAATACGCCGGTTTTCAGGGTGATCCGAACGACTCGAAAAGCGCTTCGTTTGCCGTTGCTGCCCGGCGATCAAATTATTTGGAACTAGACCTAATATTTGCGCATTCGGAGCCGAAGAGGCCATATAGAAGTTCCGCCCTCTTTTCGTGTGCCAGTGCAAAAAACGACAGTATCTCAACTCATTTCGCAGGCGGCCGTGCCCGCGGTCAACAGTTCGCCTGGTCAGCTAACCCAGCGCCAGTCGCTCGGCCTCGTTGACCGCGCCTGTACAGGCTCTGAAATGCTGCAGTATTTTATCGAAGGGGAGGCTGCCCGTGAAGAGCTGGATTTGCAGGCCCGGCAGCTTTACCTCCTGGCCGAGCAATTCACCGAGGCCGCTCGTCTGTCTGAGGCAGCGTCTCAGCACAAGAGCGAGTTTGTGGCTATGGTGAGTCACGAAATGCGTACCCCCTTGAACGGCATCATCGGGATGACGGATGTGCTGCTCTCGAAAAATCTTCCTGAATCGGCGCGCGATTGCATCGAAGTCATTCGTCAATCGGGAGATGCGCTCCTGGCCATCGTTGGTGATGTTCTCGATTTCTCGAAGATCGAGGCAGGTCAAATGCGGATCGAGCGCGGCGATTTCGAAATCGCTGCCGTGCTCGATCAGTCGACACAGATCGTGCGGAACGCCGCCACGCGCAAGTTCCTCACCCTGAAAACTTATCTGGACCCGGCCATACCGGCCGTGGTGGTGGGTGACGTGGTGCGAGTGAGGCAAATTCTGCTCAACCTATTGAGCAACGCCATCAAATTCAGCTTTGAAGGCGAGATTGAACTGCGCGCCGACCTGCGGTCTACAACCCAGGAAAGCTTGGAAATATACTTCTCGGTGAAAGACAACGGCATCGGAATCACGCCTGCGCAACAGACCAGGCTCTTTCAGCCGTTCAGTCAAGCCGACGATTCGATTACCAAGCGTTTCGGAGGAAGCGGCCTAGGGCTTGCCATTAGCAAGCGGCTGGCCGAGTTGATGGGCGGAGCCATAGGCGTCACCAGTTCTCAAAAAGCGGGCTCGCAAGCATCTGCTTCGCAGGTGTCGGGTTCCCTGTTCTGGTTTACGATTTGGGCAGAACGCTCCAAGGCTGTTTCCCGGTCTCAAGTCACGCCCGCGGCAAAGCAACCTGCGCCGGTACAAGGGCAAAAAACATTCCGTGTGCTTTTGGTGGAAGACAACAGTGTCAACCAAAAGGTCGCGATGCTTCTGCTCGCCAAGCTGGGCTACGAGGCCGATCTGGCTCAAAATGGCGCCCAAGCACTGTCCGCCGTCACCGCCGCCGAATATGATCTGATTTTAATGGACTGCCACATGCCGGAAATGGACGGCTTCGAGGCCACGCGCCGCCTCCGCTCCGCCACCGGTTACACCGCTCATGTTCCCGTTATCGCCCTGACAGCCAGCGCCTTCCCGCAGGACCGTCAGGCCTGCCTCGCTGCCG
This sequence comes from Bryobacteraceae bacterium, assembly GCA_035316385.1. Taxonomy (GTDB): domain Bacteria; phylum Acidobacteriota; class Terriglobia; order Bryobacterales; family Bryobacteraceae; genus Bog-105. The sequence goes on from DATHIZ010000176.1 coordinate 19,194, forward strand.
GCATGTCCGATTTCCTCTCGAAACCCGTGCGCCAGGTCGAATTGGCAAGTAAGCTCGAGCATTGGCTTGCTACATCGAGTTCTAGCCCACCGCTTCAGCTTCTCCCGTAAGGCTTAGGCCCGTTTTCTCCGCTTCCTAGCTTCTTCCGCGGTACCTGTGGCTCGTCTGCAAGGCCGCCTTGCATGCGTTCTAGACTGTCCGCGCCTGCTAAAATCGACAGCGTGTCTGCTAATGCCGCCTCGGCGCCCTCGACCTCCGCTCTGAAACAACTGATCCGTGAAGTGCCCGATTTCCCGAAACCCGGCATTAATTTCTACGACATCACCACCCTTCTCAAAGACAAACGCGGCTTTCGCGAAACAGTGGACTCCCTGCAGGATCACTATCGCGATATCCCGATTGACGTCGTGATCGGAATCGAAGCTCGCGGCTATTTCTTTGCTCCCGCCATCGCCCTCGCCTTGGGAGCCGGATTCGTTCCTGTGCGCAAGCCAAAGAAGCTGCCGCACACGGTGCGCAAGGTGGAGTACGCACTCGAATATGGCACGGACTGCCTCGAGATTCATGCCGACGCTATCGAGCCTGGCCAGAACGTGCTGATTATCGACGATGTGCTTGCCACTGGAGGAACCGCTTCTGCCGTCGCGCGTCTCGTCGAACAATGTGAAGGCAAAGTGGCGGGACTTGGCTTCGTAATTGAACTTTCCTTCCTGAACGGACGCGAAAAGCTTGCCGGGCACGAGATTTTCTCGCTGCTTCAGTACTAGCTGTGCGGGTTACCGTCCCTTCCTTCGCCAAACTCAATCTCGATCTCCGTGTTTTGCACAAGCGGCCCGATGGTTTTCACGAGTTGCGGACCGTTTTCCAGACGATCTCGCTCAAAGACAACCTGACCATCGACTTCGATTTTGCGAAACGAACCCAAATTGACCTCCTGAGTTCCATCGACATAGCCGATAACCTGGTAGTTCGTTCCGCGAAGCTGATTTTGGAGCAGATAAAGGTTAAAGCTTGGGTTCGTTTCGTACTGGACAAGCAAATCCCGATGGGTGCTGGCCTGGGTGGTGGGTCGAGTAACGCCGCAGCCGTTCTCCTCGCCCTGCCGGCCTTAGCTGGCAAACGCATCTCGCTCGTTGACCAGGTTCGTTCGGCAGAAACGCTGGGTAGCGACGTGCCGTTTTTTCTGCACGGGGGAACCGCCCTCGGGTTGGGGCGGGGAACTGAGCTGTATCCGTTGCCGGATCAGCCCGCCCACCACGTGGTGGTGGTTTCCACCGGTGTGCACGTTTCCACCGGCGAAGCGTACCGTTCTTTGGAGCGTGATGTTACGAATGCGTTGACTTCGCGCGGTGACTCCCCTATCCTGAGAGAGTTTCAGACTGTTGCGTGGGCTTTGGAGCCACGGCCGCTCGCCCGCGCCAGTCTCGAGCAACTCCCTTTGGAAAACGATTTTGAGAAAGCTGTCTTCAAGGTTCACCCTGAGCTCGCGGCGGTGGCGCGCAAATTGCGCCGTTTGGGTGCTAAGCCCGCAATGATGACCGGAAGCGGGTCGGCGATCTTCGGCGTTTTTGCCAGCGCCGCGGAATCCCGCATCGCCGCCCGGCACTTCCCCGCTGCCCGGACATTCCCGGTTCGCTTCGTCAACCGGCGGCAGTATCGCGGCCGCTGGCTTCGCGCGCTCGGGCCGGCGGCTGCGGCAAGCGCTTTCGCCCGCTGAATCTTTGGAGGTTCCAAAACTGAATGTCCAGTCCTAATAACGCAGTTCCTAGCCCCGTCCGAACGCTATTTACTGATTTTAAAGTCTTTAGCGGGACTGCCAACCACCCGCTCACCGAAGCCATTTGCGATGCGCTGGACTGTCCCCTGGGTGTCGCCATGATCAAGCGTTTCGCCGACGGCGAAACACATCTCCAGATCCAGGAAAATGTGCGCGGAGCCGACGTTTTTGTCGTCCAGCCCACCAGCACTCCGGTAGACCAGCATCTGATGGAACTGCTGCTGCTGATCGATGCTTTTAAGCGCGCTAGCGCCGAGCGCATCACGGCAGTGTTACCCTATTATGGGTACGCGCGGCAGGACCGGAAGGACCGGCCGCGTATGCCAATCTCCGCAAAACTGGTGGCAAGTCTGCTCGAAAGGGCGGGAGCAAGCCGGGTTTTGGCGCTCGATTTGCACGCCGCTCAGATTCAGGGCTTTTTCGATATTCCAGTCGATCACCTGTTCGCGGCTCCTGTTATGGTCGAGTACTTCGAGGGTCGCTTCGAGCGGGGTGATTTGATTATCGTTTCGCCGGATGCGGGTGGCGTGGAACGCGCCCGGTCGTTTGCTAAGCGCTTAAACGCGCCCCTGGCGATCATCGATAAACGCCGGACGGACGCGAATGTGGCTGAAGTCATGAATATCATCGGCGAGGTCCGCGGTAGACACTGTTTGATCGTAGACGATCTGGTGGATACCGGGGGTACGCTCGTGAAGGGTGTCGAAGCGCTGCTGGCGCAGGGCGCGAAAAGCGTAACAGCGTGTGCCACGCATGCGGTGTTATCGGGACCCGCTGTCGGCAGAATTAGTTCGTCGGAGTTGAAGGAATTGGTGGTAACGAATTCGATTCCGCTTTCGGAGTCGGCTGCCGGGTGCGAGAAAATCCGCTCCCTGTCGGTGGCGCCGTTACTCGCTAGGGCGATCCGGTCCATCCATGATGGCGGGTCAATAAGTACGTTGTTTATTTAGGGTTGCAGGTTAAACATGAGGAAAGACATTACAGTAGTCGCCGAGTCGCGTGACTCCCGCGGCAAGAATGAAGCGCGCCGTTTGCGCGTGAAGGGCGCTATGCCGGCTGTGTTGTACGGGGGCGAAGCTGGTCCGCTGCCTGTTTCGGTCAGCCCTAAAGAGTTGACCCGGATTCTGAACAGCAAAACCGGACACAATACGATTTTCAATTTGAGCGTTACCGGTAAGGAAAATACGCCCGTCATGGTCGTCGACTGGCAGCATGATCCTATTAAGGATTCGCTGCTGCATGTCGATCTGAAACGGATTGACCTATTCAAGCGAATCTCCGTTCAGGTTCCTGTGATCACCCAGGGAGACCCCAAGGGCGTCAAGTTGCAGGGTGGTATTCACGAAATCATCACGCGTGAAGTAGAAATCGAGTGCCTGCCCGATGACATCCCCGAACAGTTCCTCATTAGTGTGACTGAGTTGATGATCGGCGGGAGCATCCGTGCGTCTGACATCCCATTGACCGGATCGATGAAGCTGGTGAGTCCGCCGGATGCCGTAATCTCGCACGTGATTTCGCTGCGCGCCGAAACTGCGGCGGTGGTGGAGGGTGCGGCCACCGGTACGCCTGAGCCGGAAATTGCCAAGAAGGGTAAGAAGGACGAAGAAGCCGCCGCCCCGGCCGCTGCTCCCGCCAAGAAGAAATAATCTGTGTCTGACGCCAGCACAGCGGGGCCCGAAGCCGGTGCCCGGGCTTTTTGTATTGCTGGGTTGGGCAACCCGGGAAGCCGGTACGAGGGTACACCTCACAATATCGGTTTTCGGGTAGTAGATGAGTTGGCCAGACGCTGCGGAGTCCGTGTTGTAAAAGCGGATGGCTCGGTGCTGCTGGCAAGTGGCCGCATCCAGGACAAGAGTGTTGTTCTGGTGAAGCCGCAAACGTTCATGAATCATTCAGGGAACGGTATCAAGGCCATCTTGAACTACCGGAACCTGACGCACCGTGATTTAATTGTGGTGCATGATGAACTGGATTTGCCTTGGACCGGTTTGCGGATCAAGGTTGCCGGTTCAGCGGCTGGACACAACGGTGTCAAGTCGGTGATCGCCGTTTTGGGGACGGAAGTCTTCACGCGGGTCCGGGTGGGTATACGCCCGAATCACGCCATTGACGATGCGGCGGAGTATGTTCTCGCTCCGTTCGAGCGGGAAATGAAAAACGATGTGGAGGAGATGGTCTCTTATACCGCGGATGCCGTCGAGTCCATAGTTGCTGAAGGCGCCGAAAAGGCCATGGCGAAATTTAATCGCCGCGCCCGAGGCAGTAAAGAAGAGGAAGAATGAGAATTTACGAAGAGTTGTTCATCGTTCGTCCGGATGCCACCGAAGAAGAAGTGGATCCGCTGATCGAGCAACTGAAGACGGTAATCGCCCACTCCAAGGGCACGCTCGACAAGAGTGAGAAATGGGGCATTCGCAAACTCGCCTATCGTGTAATGAAGTACAACGAGGGGCAGTACATCCTGTTGACCTTCACCGCGGAAGCCGATGTTGTGAAAGAGATGGAGCGCCGTTTGCGCGTTTCAGATCTGGTGTTGAAGTTCCTGACCGTGCGCATTGATGAGAAGCTGAAGCGAATCGAAAAGCGCAAAAAAGCGCGCGAGAAGCGTGCGGCCCGCAAGCCCGTGGCTCCGCCTCCCGCCGCCCCGTTGTTTGCGACGCCGACGCTGCCTAGCGAGGCGGGTCACGCGGCTCCCGGCGCTCCTGTCGTTGCCGTACCGGCTGCTCCCGCGCCAGCAGCGCCAGCAACTCCAGTAGAGACAACAGAGACAGCAGAATAATCAGCGGACGGAAGGAAAATAAATATGCCAGAACAAAGAGGCGGCCGCCCGATTGCGGCCTCACAGCGGCCTACCGGCGGCGATAAAGCTATCGCAACAGGTAAGAAACAGTATTTCCGACGCAAGAAAGTCTGCCGGTTTTGTGTCGACAAGGTCGATGACGTCAGCTACCGTGACGTCAGAATGCTCATGAGCTTCATCTCCGAGCGTGGCAAGATTACGCCCCGCCGTATTTCGGGTGTGTGCACGCCCCATCAGAAGCGTTTAAGCGAAGCGATCAAACAGGCGCGCAACATAGCTCTGGTCCCCTTCGCGTCTCGTCAGTAGCAGGAGTCGAGGGAAAATCATGGAAGTCATCCTAAGAGAAGATATTGGAACGCTCGGCACTCGCGGCGCCGTGGTGAAAGTTGCCGATGGCTACGCCCGCAATTATTTGCTGCCGAAGCGCTTGGCAGTCGCCGCAACGGAATCGAACAAGAAAATCGTGGCCCAGGAGCGCGAAGGTCATTTGCGCCGGGAAGCCAAACTGCAGACTGAATCGGAAGAGTTGGCGAAGTTGATGGCCAACTTGACTCTCACCTTCCATCACAGGGTTGGCGAGAACGATCATTTATTCGGCTCTGTGACGGCGAAGGACATTGCGGAAGCTCTTGAAGCGAAGGGCTATCATCTGGAGCGCCGCAAAATCCAGCTCGATGAGCCGATCCGCACGCTCGGTGAACACGAGGTAACGTTGCGCCTGCACCGCGAGGTCTCGACGCAGATCAAGGTCCTCGTCGAGGCGGAGAAGTAGCAGCGCTTTGTTCCTCGATCCGGATCGCTTACTGGAAGCATCTCCTGCCGAGGTTCTGGACGCGGCTTCCCGCGGCCACCTCGGCTTGGACCATCGCTTTCTTCACGCCTTCATCGACCGGCCGGAAGAAGCTCTCCCGGCTGTCGCCGCTTTCGGTGAACGTAGCCGCGAGAACGACGTAATCGACCTTGCGTCCGAGCTTATTGCGCTCTTCCGTCATTGGAAAACGCCCGCTGGCATTCCGTTTCTCATCAAATACATCGAAGAAGATCCGGAGAATGTGCCGGATGAAGTTGTGGTGTGCCTGGTGGAGATGCCGGCAGCCGCTCTGGAGCCGCTGCTGGCGCTGTATGACCGGCTGGAAGAGACCGGGAGCGGCGAAGTAGCTTTCATCCTGGCGAACCTGCGCATTCGCGATGAGCGACTTCTACAGCGTTTGATCGACCGTTTGGAATTTGACCTTTCCGACACGTTTCTGTTGCTCGGCATCTATGGCGATCCCGCCGCCAGCGAAGCTGTCAGAAACACGGCCGAAGCTCTTGAGGACGGGGAAGACGATCTGAAGAAGGAAGCCGCCAATGTCCTTGAGGCGTTGAGCGAAGCTTCGCCGGTAAGACACGAACTGGAGCACGAGCCCTTCGATATCTGGGATCTGTATCCGGAGACGGAAGATCTGCCGGTAGATGTATTGGAAGAAAACGAGCGCATCGCGTTGTTGGAACATCCTGCTGCGTCAGTGCGAGCCGCGGCCGCGCATTCGTTCTTTAACCGCCCGCTCGATACCGAACAACGCCAGCAACTGCTGGCGCTGGCGCAAACCGATGCTTCCACGGAAGTGCGGGCACGTGCCTGGGAAGCCTTGATCGATGCTACCGAAAACTCGGAAGTCGTCGAAGCCATGCTTCAAACGCTCCGGGACACATCGCTTCCGCTCGAGGAGCGAGGTGGTCTATTAGTCGGCCTGGCGCCGGAGACCGATCGTAACGAGGTGCGCGAGGGAATCATCGCGCTGTACGAAATTCCCGAAGGCCGCGCCAAAGCCTTGGAGGCCATGTGGCGCTCGGTGTATCCCGGCTTCCGCGATTATTTCGCGCCGCACCTGGATGATCCCGACCTGGAAACTCGCCGCGGAGCGCTTTGGGGCGTCGGCTACTACGGTCTGAAAAGCGAACTCGATAAAGTGCGTGCTCTGTTTGAAGACGAAGAGCTTCGTTCAGACGCGCTCTTTGCTTATGCTCTTGCCATTCCCGCCGAGATCTCACCCGGGCGCATGAAGGGCGTCTTGGCGCGTATAGAAAAAGATGCGCAGGGCCTTTCCGAGATGGAAGAGGAACTGGTCAAAGCCGCCCTCGACGAGCGTCTGATGCTCGCCGGCAAAGAACCGGTTTTCCGCTCCATACAAGAAGAAGACTAGCCGCGCTCGCGGGCGCGGCATAGGTGACATCTAAGCGTGCGTGCTGTCAAATTGCCATCTTGCTCCGGGCGTAGAAGACGGAACGGGCCCTCAACGGTACCGATCTACGCACATTTCCTTGCGTGCATCCCGGTTCGGGAATTGCTGCTTACTAACACCGTTTAGTTACCTTACAAAAAAGGAGTGCTGATTTACAGCATTCTTTCAGCTTTCCTCTAACCGTTTTCTCATTAAATAGTCACACAAGGGTGCAATCCTGTTTGTTTCATGAAGCACACTTGGTTTGCACGCAACCAAATACTAGGCAGCGTCTTATTACTTTCCTCTCTTGTTCCAGTGTCATTACGCGCGCAAGGGGCCCGTTGTTCCTTAACCGGTACGGTAACTGATCCCCAAGGCCGCCGCATAACGCAGGCCACGGTGCGCGTTGTGCAGGCGGCCACCGGCCTTGAGCGTCAGACTGTTACTACTTCTGATGGTAGTTATCTCTTAGATAGTCTTCCTATCGGAATCTACTCGGTCTCTTTCTCAAAGGACGGCTTT
>DATHIZ010000177.1:0-13306 GCA_035316385.1 Bryobacteraceae bacterium
AAACCTTCCGCAGACGCGAACGAATGAATTGTCAGCGTGGTTGCCGGATCAATGGAAGCGCCTTCAGACCACAAGAATGGCTGGCCTGCAAATCCCCGTCATCCCAATGCCATAAATATGCCGTTCACGTAACGCTCACGACTTTATGTCTCTCTATAAGAGGGTGTTTGAGAAGGTTCCGGCCGTCGCTGAAAGTGGAGCAAAGGGCTTGGGCAAACTTGAGAGATGATGCCGAACGTGTCGGTCATCAAAATTGAATCTGTGCAGTTGATCCGACAACGGCGATCAAATAGGCGGCTGAGATTTGCCCGGTGCGCTTGGGCTGATTCCAGTTGGACCGCGATTCGATGGCTCTTGAACATGGTGTGCCCGTATGATCCCAAAAATCAAATACGTTGCATTTACTCCTCACGTAACGTTTCGTAACCTCCCGTAACGTTATCACTTGCCTTTGAGCTAAGTCGTTGACTTGGTGTGGATGACATTTCCGAGATGGACAGTTTGCATTTAGCCGCCCCGTAACGTTCTTGAAGTTGTCGTAACAATGTTACTTCAGCGCAGCTAAATTATTCATTTCATTGCGAGATTACGTTTTCGAGATGGACAGTGCCTGTGTCGAACGGCTAATCGGCACGATCCGGCGCGATTGCCTGGACCACAGGATCGTATTCCATGAGCAAAGTCTCCGCCGGCATTTGCATGCTTTCGTGGATTACTATCATCGCAGTCGTACGCATCTTGGTTTGCAGAAGGAAACTCCCAAGGCACGCCCCATCCAGGAAGCAGAGGCTGGCCGGATCATCGCGATCCCAGAGGTCGGTGGATTCCATCATCGCTACGAGCGCCGCGCAGCCTGAAGTCTCGCCTCAGCTGAGTTGCGCCCGCTACAATTTTACTCGTTGACAGCTTCGTCGGTAAAACACCTCCTAAGGAACTAATGCTTATCGGCAAGGCTCATTCCAAGTCTGTGTGCATGCCCAATTACAAGAAACGTTTTTACCCTCACCAAGTCCGGGGGGATATTCCGTTTTGCGGCCATCGTAATTATCTGATTCATCCCGAGCCCGCCAATCGAATTTTCGAGAACGACAATCTGAAAGCCTCAGGTTTTAGCTTTGAGCGCGTCGCGGTCCAAATGATTGAGAACGCTGATTCGTTTCCACGATGGCGGCAGCCGGCGCAACTCGTCATGGCAGGAATTCCAGCAATTAATTGTCTCGCTGCCACGAATCGCCCAATTCATTGGGATAAAACCTGGCCCAAATGCATTGGCGGCGGCACCAACGTCTTCGTGTCCGATTCACTGACGTGTTTCCACGGGCTTATCGAGGGCAAACTTTGCCGGAACCCATTTCCGCAGCGCATCGAAGAGCAATTCGACCTTGAAAGGTTTAGGGATGTAGTCGTCCATACCCGCAGCCAAACATTGTTCGCGGCAACCCGTCAGCACCTCCGCCGTCATGGCGACAATTGGAACGCGCTGGTTCGAGTTCTCCCGGAGCCGTATTTCCCGTGTGGCAGCGTAGCCATCGATCTCGGGCATCTGGCAATCCATCAGGATCAGATCGTACGCCAGCAATCCGGACATCGCCACCGCTTCTCTCCCGTTTGTGGCGATATCCGGCCTGGTACCAAGCTTTTCGAGCATGCGCGCGGCCACTCTCTGGTTCACGATATTATCCTCGGCGAGCAGCACCCGCAAGGGCAAGCCGCCAAAGTGAAGCGCCAGGGCGCGTGCCATCGCCTCAATTGGGCGATCCGTCTTCGTGGCGTAATCCGGAGCGGAGAACTGGCCTTTTCTCGACCATGCGGTCAGCAGCGTACTAAGCAGTTGCGACTGCCTCACCGGTTTGACCAGCCATGCATCTGCGGTGCCGCTCTCGTTCTTCCGAACCTCGGGCCAGTGGCTGACAGAGCTTAGCAGAACTAACACCGTGTCGCGAATCTCCGCATCTGCCTTGATGGCTCGGGCCAACTCGGCCCCGTCCATATCCGGCATCTGGTAATCAAGAAGCACAAAATGATACGGATCCCCGCTGGCTTTCGCCCTTCGAAGCGCCTGGAGCGCCTCCGCGGCACCTTCAAAGCTGCGGCTGCGCATTCCCCAACCTGTTGTCTGCTCGCGCAGCACGCGGCGATTTATCTCGTTATCGTCTACAATTAGAATCTGCAAATTGTACAGCCCGTCCATGGAGACGGGTCCGGTATTCGGTTGGCGATCGAGCGCGAGAGGAAGGGTTAACGAAAAGGTGGAGCCTTCTCCGGGCCAACTGCTAACCTCGATGGATCCGCCCATAAGCTCGACGAGTCGTTTGGAAATCGCCAACCCCAGTCCAGTGCCCCCGTATTTTCTAGTGGTGGAACTATCCACCTGGCTGAACTCTTCGAAGACGTAGGCGAGCTTCTCGGCGGGAATACCTACCCCGGTGTCCTGCACGGAGATCCGCATTATCGCTCGTACATCATCCTGCCAATCGCATGCCACGGTTACCACGATGTGTCCGCGCCCCGTGAACTTGACGGCGTTGCCCACCAGATTGGTCATCACCTGCCGGATCCGTCCAGAATCTCCGACAAAGAGGCTGGGTGCTTCGACTGGATATTGGAGAACGAGTTCGAGATGTCGTTCCTCGATCTTAGGCGCCAGCATCTCATTTACATCTTCAATAGTCAGACGCAGGTCGAACGAGATCTCCTCGATTGCCAGTTTGCCGGCCTCGACTTTGGAAAAGTCCAGGATGTCATTGATGATGGTGAGCAGCGCTTCCCCCGAGCGGCGCACGGTACTCGCATACTCGCGTTGCTCCGCGGTTTGTTCTGTGTCCAGCAGCAGGCTAGCCATGCCGATCACCCCGTTCATCGGCGTGCGGATCTCATGACTCATGTTGGCCAAAAATTCCGTTTTATGCCGGCTGGCGGCTTCCGCCAATTCCCTGGCATGATCCAGTTCCGCAATCAGGCTGCTGCGCCGCCTGTACTGTGAAACCACAACTGAGGCCAGAACAAAGATCGCGCACGATGCGGCCCCTAGCAACGCGAGAAACCCGAATTGCCGATATAACGGCCGGAGCACGGCGAATTGGTGCGATTGGCCGGTTGGATCGATGTTGCCGTTACGATCCATGCTCCGCACGTCAAAGCTGTGCGTCCCGGCGGGTAGGTGGTCGTACGCCGCCCCATCATTGCTTTGGAATTGCGACCACTTCCCGGCGTCCAGACGATACGAAAAGAGCAGCCGATCGGAGGGCGTCTGGCTCCACTTGTCGATTCCGCTGAAGGCGATTCGCGCTTCGCCTGAGGGCGGCGCTTCGCGCAGGTTGGCAGCCTGATTCAGAAGCGTCTGCGGAGCATCCATGTCCGCCGACGGATGATAGAGAACCAGGCCGCGACTGGTTCCCGCCCATAACCGATTCCGGCTGTCCAGAAAAATCGTGCATGCAATTGCCGTGGGCAACCCCTCTTCGACCTGGTGGTTGATCCAACTTCCGTCTTTGAGCCGGTGGACGCCCAAAGCGGAGGCCACCCATAGAGTTCCGTCGCGCTGGGTAGTCAAGTGCCGGACACGGTCGAGTCCGGTGCGCATCGCGGTCCAGGATTTGCCGTCGTATTTCAGAATCTGGTCGCGGCCGCCAGCCACCAGTTCGCCCGTGGGCAAGCTGGCCAGCAGGAAGACGCCAACGTCCGAGTAGCCATTGGCGCTCTGGAACGGATTCGAAAACTGGCCGTTTCGGTAAAGCCCGCCGCCGGCAGAACCGCCGAGCCAGATTTCCCCCGTCTTCCTCTCCAAAATCGATCGCAGATTGGCTCCCGTCCATTCGCGGCCCAATTGCAGCACCCTGCGCAAACTTGCGCCATCGTAGACTTCCAGGCGGAACCCGGGTATCCCTTTGACTTCGCTGCCTACCCAGACTCCGCCCCCGGGGCGCTGCGTAAGCTGTGTGATCACCCGGCCTTCGGGGTGCGGCCATCCGGTGAATCGGCCGGTCGCCGGATTCAGCGCCAGTATGGAATCGGTGCGGTCCTCGCTGACTACCTGGACCAGAATCCTGCCGTCCGCAAGCGGCGCTAGGCTATTGGTTTCCACCGTCTTCGTTCGAAGTCCGCGAGGCAAGCCGTACCGGGTCCAGGCGTCTCCCTTGAGTTCCAATACATAATCGGTGGCGCTCATCCACAGGCGTCCATCGCGGTCTTCGGCGATCGCATGAACAGGTGAATCGAATTCCTCCATTCCGGCCGGCCGCTGCCAGAGAGCTGGCGCATACCGCGTAATGCCTTCCGAAGTCGCCACCCAAAACGCCTTGCCTGCTTCTGAATAGACGTCGAAGATGCTGCCGCTCAGAACCCCCGCGCGTTCCACTGGGTACTTCCGCCCTTCCCGCAGCCGGAAAATCTCCGTTCCTTCCACAATCCAGACGGTGTCATCGCCGCCGCGCCAACCGCGCAGATTGTCGGCAGTCGCCGCATACACGGTTTCGAGATTGGCTCCTCGCCAGCGTACGATGACATGCCGCTGGCCACGTGAGGAAATGCCCTGGGCGAACAACTCGCTGTCTCCCGGCAATGGGTGACTGAAGTGAGCGAGGTGATCTGCGTCACCGTTGACTTCGTGCCATTCGAAAGGACCGCCGTCGCGTGAAATTTGCAGCTTCGCCAGCCCATGTTCGCCGGCGACGTACCACTCGCCGGCTGAGCCTGGACAGATCTCAAGGAAAGGGGTAATTCTAGAACTGCCCGCCGTCCGGATTTCGAGCCAGCTTTCCCGCTCCGGATCGAACTCCAATACGCTGTCCTCCAGGAGCAGGATGACCTGCCCTCCGGAGGGTGCCGCCGCCATTAACCGGTGACCGGCCGCCGGCGTATACCGCACCGTCCATTTTCCATCCCGATACTCTTTGAGCCCCTCTACGGAGGTGGTCCACAGGGTGCCATGTGTGCCAGCGTACACTCTCTTAGTAGATGGCCAGTCGGGTTGCGCCGAGCCGTGAGGGTCTGGTTTGCGGGTAAATCCGTAGCCATCGAACACAGTCATGGAGGGTATAGCGCCATGGCGAATGTAGGCGCTGGCTCCTGGCATCCTGCTGACGTTGTAGGAGTAAGTCTCTCCGAGGCCATTGCGACCGCTCCAGGATCGCCACGGGATCTGGTCACCGGCGTGGAGTATCGCCGCGCTGTCCCAGAGGGCCGTGAACGCGAGAATCACCCCGATTTGACTGCGATTCTTCATCCTGGCGAACCGCTTTCCGCAGTTATCTCCCCATCAAGCTTGTGTGTGGTTTTCGCTTCAAGGTCCACAGGCTACTAATCGGCAGTTCTTCGCTCATGCGCACAGGACAAGCGCTGAACGCGATCCGTATGCTGGCGCAGCTCAAAAGCTGCGTGAGAACTGTAACGTTCTCGCCATCGCTGTGAGGCTCCTCAGTGATACCCCGCGCCAGTAGCAAATCCGCTGAGTCAATGCGGGTGGTGAACGGGATCAAAGAGAGGGTTTGGGATCTTCTTCCATTTGTGCGACGCAACGTGTACCATCCCGATTTCGGCGGGTCATTTTCGTTAAAGGCAGTGCTGCCGGCGTTACTCCCCCATTTGACTTACGCAGGGATGGGCATCGGGAACGGCGGCGAGGCTGGGGTTGCGTGGGAACAGATGCTGCGCGGCAACCTAAATCCCAATGAGAGCGCACGGATTAAGCAGGCATTACTGGCCTATTGCCGCCAGGATACTTGGGCCTTGGTTTCAGTTTTGAATTTCCTCAAGAATGCAACGAAAACGGACAATAACCCAGGTTGGAACTAACGGATAGCCAGAAAAGTAATGACGAACTACAGGCGATTCTCGGCGATTTGTGGTATCACCTAGATGTCGTAGCGGGGTACGAGGCTAGAATCGCCCGGTTTGAGTCGCCACGATTCAATGTGTTCGACTATATCGAACCTGACGAAAATAAGGTCGCGGCGATTATTGCCAATCTTCTCGATCCAAACGGGTCGCACGGCCAAGGCGGCGTTTTTCTGCATTCGTTCGTCGAACGGATCGGTTTCGAGGCAGCTACAAAAAAGGTGATCGTCGACGCTGTGGTCCAAACCGAGGATCGAACCAACTGGAACCGACGCCTCGACCTGACGCTCACAGGGATACGTGGGTCTTGGGTTTAGAGAATAAAATTGACGCCGCCGAGCAGCCGAATCAAATCACCGATTACATGGCCCATCTTCGTACCATCGCAGGTGAAAATTGGTTCTTTGTGTTTCTGACGCGAAGCGGCGACAATCCAAAGGATGCCAAAGGACCGAATGGCAGAAGGAGCGAGATGGACGAAGAGTCCTAGCTTGTCGGTTATGATCACTCGGGGATGCCTTCCGCTGGTCCGCAACAGCTTGCGAAAGCTGCATAGGAAGCTCCGAAGATATCGCACCAGCGACGGATCGTCTCGTAGCTCAACTGGACACCTCGATAGGCCATCATCAGTCCACTTCTCGCAGGCTCACGGCGAAGTCAAAGTACAGCCACACGCATTGGGAAATGATCTCTTCCGGAAACCGGAAACCGCGATATGGGTGGGCTGGCACTTAATCAGGATCACACCTGCCCGCTGTAACAGTGCCTATACGAGACTTGCTTAACGCAATATGCGTGCCCCGCCCATGTGTTCGAAGGTCTTGCGGGCTTTTTCTTCGGCCTTGTTGGAATCCTGTAGGAGGGCGGGAAATTCGCCCGTGGATCGGACGGCGGAAAACCAAGGATCATCACGCAAGGCGCGCGAGCACACGAAGCCTTCGGCCAGCGCGCGTTTGAGCGACTCCATCGCCAGCCCTGACGCTTTCAGTTTCGAGAAATGGCGTGCGAAGAAAAACACTACTTCCGGCTCTCCTTCCAGTGGCGTTTTCACCATCTCATCAATGGCTTGGCTGGAACGTCCCCGGAGGATCGCCAATAGCGAATTCATCAAGCCGCGGAGAGCCGGCGTCAGATGTGGATTTGAGGTGCGTTCCTCCAGCAACTGGATTGCCTGTTTTTTCTCACCGACCGCGGCCCAGGCCGCTGCGTCCACGTAACCGTCTGGCTTGCCGCAGGTGTCAATCGCTGTTTTGTACTCGCCCAATAGAAAATGTGTCCAAGCCACGCTAGTGGAAATGGCTAGATCTAACCGACATGCGCGCTCGTGGGCGATGCAGGACTCGTTCAGCAAACCGCAGAAACGGAACACTTGGACCAGACCGGTAAAGACTGGCGGCTCTTTGGCTCCAATGGCGAGCCTGCGCAATAAGCGCGACATAGCATCCTGCGAACGGCCCAGGTCTGCTTCGAGAGGCGCATAAAATTGATGCGCCGAGGAGAGTCCTGGATCCAACGCAAATGCCTGCCGGAAGGCTGCTTTTGCCAGCTCGAGATTGCGTGCCGTGCCGACGCCCGACTTTCCCCGATAAGAACAGCAGCGGCCCAGCCAAGCCCACGATGGAGCAAAAGCGGGGTCTTCCGCAATACTGAGCCATAACAGATCGCGGGCCCGCAGCATAGACTTCACCGACGGCTTGGTGGTCAACTCCTTGGCTTGGACGAAGGCGCCATAAGCCGCTTGCTTCAGACCTGGTTCGCTCTCAACGGGGAGCATGAACCGATAGCCGTGTTTCGACACCGTTTGAATTGCTTCCGCGCCGAGGAGCTTACGCAGTTCTACGATGATATTCGTTAGATTTGCCTCCGATACATAGATGTCGGGCCAGAGCACGTCCATCAATTCCTCCTTCCGGACTAGGCGTTCCGCTCTTAAAACTAAAAGAACGAGCGCGTCGAAGGTCTTCGGAGCAATCAAAATAGCGTCTTCGCCGCGATGGAGCTGGCGTTCAGACGGGTAAAGCAAAAAGTCGGAGAAGCGATATTCTCCAGCGGGTCTGGATATGTTTTCCCGATATTGGGTTTCTTCGGACGTTTCCTGTAGTCGCACTTGACTTCCTACCGTTCCGCTTTGATTTTCCTTTGATTTTTCTTTTATACTGCTTTGAACTTTCGCTACATATTCCACATATACTTCTACTACTTTTTCTTTAAGTTCGGAAATACCACGTTCGATTGAGCTGGAAGTCAAGCAAAGGGGATGAGAAAATGACCAGGGCTTCAGTTTCGCGCTTTGCAGCGTTTGCGGCGCTCAGCGTTTGTTTCGCGCATGCGGTTCTCGCGCAGAACACCAATTCCGGCGACATTCGCGGGACAGTGACCGACGCAACGGGAGCCGTCGTTCCGGGTGTTGCTGTAACGCTGCTCAATACGAATACCGGCATCACGAGGGAACTCTCCACGAATTCGGCTGGGCTTTATGATGCAGTCTCGATTTTGCCCGGCCAGTACACGATCACCTTCACCAAAGAAGGCTTTCAGACTGTTGTGCGTAGCGGCATCACGTTAGACGTGGGCGCAATTAGCGTGGACGCTCAGCTTACTGTAGGCGGGACTCAGCAGCAGATCCAGGTCACCGGAGAGGCTCCTCTGCTCAAGACTGAGAATGCGCAGCAATCCACCAATTTACAGGCCAAAACCATGGAGGGCCTGCCGAACGTCGGCCAAAATTGGCAGAATTTCGTCAAATTGATTCCGGGTGCCAACGGCACGCCAGCCTCGGATGCAGGGGCGGCCAATCCGGGTGTTGGTGTAGCCATTAATGGAAGCTTGCCCTTCTACTCCAGCTTTCTGGCCGACGGCGCGTCCATCCGTCTGCCGCACAGCGCCAACGTAGATAACCAGATTTCCGAATCTGTCTCGGAAGTGCAAATTAACACCTCCACCTTCTCCTCCGAATATGGCGGCGGTGGCGCCGTATTTAATGTGATCAGTAAATCCGGCTCGAATCAATGGCACGGCGCGGCATATGAATACTTTGAAAATGATGCGCTGAATGCCCGAAGCTTTTTCGACGGAAAGAGCGCCGCCAGAGTGCGCTATAACAATTTCGGCGGATCAGTCGGGGGTCCCCTCCTCAAGAACAAGCTTTTCTTCTTCTACAATTTCGATAAAACGATAAACCCAAGTTCAACGACAACGACGACGACCGTCCCCACCGACGCCATGAAGCAGGGCGTCTTTGACGCGACGATATTCGGAATTATTCGCGACCCTTCGAACGGGCAGCCATTCCTGAATAATCAGATTCCTCGAGCTCGCATGGACCCGGTGGCGCTTGCCGTTCAGCAGTACTATCCAACGGCAAACCTGGCTGGAATTACGAATAATTATCGATTTCAGCAACTGGGAACCAACACGCAGGTGCGGCAGTTTGGGCGGCTGGATTACAACCTGCGTAGCGACAATAGACTGACGATGTCCATCAAAGAGCGCGGCAGCACCGGTTCTACTCTGGGGACAACGTGTCCGGTGAACTGCCAAAACAACACCTCGGAAAGCTATGAAGGGCAAATTTCAGACGTGCATACCTTCAGCCCAACGGTCGTCAATGAATTCCGGTATGGCTATACTCGGCAGGCCAATTGGTTCACGCCGGGAAGCCTGGGCTTAGGATTCCCGCAAAAGATCGGCCTTCAATATGCAAAGCTAGACCTTTTTCCGAATATCAACATCACCGGTACCGCCACGAACAATACTCTAAACCCGCAGACTTCCGCTATCTATATTCAAAACGCCTTTAATCCATCGGATGTGGTCACCATGATCCGCGGCAAGCACATCCTGCACTTCGGCGGGGAGGTTTTAATCTACCAGGACAACTCCACTCCCTGGGGAAACTTAAGTGCAGCCAACTTCACGTTTAACGGGCAGTTTACGCAGGCAAACGTCGGCTACGCCGACTTCTTGGTTGGCCAAGCGCAGGCCTGGAGTGCACTGAATCAAGGTGAAGCGGGCATGCGGTCGAAGAACCCTTCGTTGTTTGTGCAGGACGATATTAAGCTGCGGCCGAATCTCACCCTGAACGTCGGAATGCGCTGGGAAGTTCACGGTGGATTCACCGAAGTAAACAATCGGGCGGGCAGCTTCGATCCCACGATCATCAACCCGGTAACCAACACCCTGGGAGCTATCTGGTTCGCTGGCAATAACGGGCGAAACAAGATCATGGCGACAGACTATAAGATCTTCTTGCCGCGCGTTGGTGTCGCTTGGTCGCCCACTACCAAATGGTCGGTGCGCGGTGGTTTCGGGATGTATTCCAGCTTGTGGAGCGTGGACGTAAACGGCTCGCCACTTGGTTTTGGCAGCGCCAACGGCGGGAGCGTTTCGGCCAATCCAGGTCAAGCGCCGGTGGCGAATCTCTCAGGCTCGGGCGCGGGACTTCCATATGTGTTGGCGTCCAGAGATCCCGGCGCTTACAACGGGCAGGGGGGTGGAAATATACCTTACATGCCGTATAACACGCCGACGAGCCGCATTTACCAGTGGTCAGTTAGTATTCAGCGTCAATTTGGCGGCGGTATAGTAGCCGAGGCGGCGTACGTCGGCAGTCATGCGGACGGTTTGCAATTTCAATCCAATATCAACCAGGTGCCTGCCGACAAACTGGGACAGGGGCAGAGTGGACGGCCATTCCCGCAATTCCTCGGGATCGGCCCCAGCGTTCCTGGCGGCCTGACGGGCTCGTTCAACAATGTCTCAAACTACAATTCAATGCAACTGTCTGTCCGAAAGCGATTTAGTCATGGACTCAGCGCAGATGTGAACTATACCTGGTCCAAGATGTTGGACAATCAGGACACCTCCGGTTGGGGAAGCCACTATGGTGACGCAAACTACCAGGATGCGTTTAATGTGGGGCGGAATTATGGGCTCTCCAACTTCGATGTGCCACAAGCATTCAAAGGATACGTGGTGTATCAGATTCCGCTTGGCAGGGGACATGCAATCCTCAGTCACGGCATCGCTGATGTCCTCTTAGGCGGATGGCAGGCATCCTCCATGTTCATTGCGCAATCTGGCGTCCCCTTCACTCCCACCATGGCTTCCAGCACCGATTCCGGCGCGCTGGGTGGGCAATGGTTTCCGAATGTGGTCGGCAACCCGAGCGTGCAGAACCAGACGATCAACCAATGGTTCAACCAGCTCGCTTATGCGACTCCTGCGACGAATACCTTTGGAAATTCCGGAAGAAACACGCTGCGCGGGCCCGACCTGACGAGCATAGATTTTTCGTTGGCCAAAACGTTCAGGATTCCCAAATTCGAGCGCGGCGGATTGCAGATTCGGATGGATGCCACCAACATCGTGAATCATCCGAGTTTTAAACTTCCAAATGCGAAATTGAATGCAGCGGCCTTAGCATCGGGCGTTCCCGATCCGAGCGTCGGTCAGGTCACCGACGTTTCAGTCCCTGGCCGCTTCTTCCAACTCGGCGCTCGCTTCACCTTCTGACGGGACGAGGGACGTACCGTTCGGTCGGCGATATTCTGATGGGCATGGCCGTCAAGATCGTCGCTTACGCCCTGGCAAGTGTGATTCTTCTTCGCGGACTGCCTGCGCTCTCGCAGTCCGCGTCGACTTCGCAGCAGTTGCAAACCCACGCGCGCCAGGCACAGGAATTTTTAAGGACCAACCAGCCTGACTTGGCGATCACTGAGTACAAGGCGATTCTCAAGTTGGACCCGAACAACCTCGCTGCGCGGAGCGGCCTGGGAACGCTGCTGTACTTCCGGGGCGACTACGCAAAAGCTGTCGTCGAGCTTCGCGCCGTCGTGAAAAGCCAGCCGGCGCTTTGGAAAATGGTCACACTGCTCGGTATGTGCGAACGACGAGTAGGTCATGTGGCAGACGCGCGCGCCGATCTCGAGAAGGCCTTTCCGCAATTGACCGAAGAAAAGCTTCGCGTACAGACCGGTATGGAACTGGTCGAGATTTACTACGCATCCCGCGATCTGGACAAGGCGGCGGATATCGTCAGCATTTTGCGGCGGCTCAAACCGGAGGATGCAGCGATTTTATTTACGGCACATCGAATCTATTCGGAACAGGCGGATGAGGCCAAGCTGGGCATCGCCATGCTTGCGCCAAAGTCAGCGTGGATGCATCAACTCTTGGCGCAGGAGATGCTGGCGCAGGGCAACAACGAGGCGGCCATCGCGCATTATCGGGAAGCCCTCAAAGTAGACGATCGGCTTCCGGGCCTGCATTTCGAACTAGGTGAACTGCTCAGGAGCTCTTCGGTGCCGGCCGAAAAAGAACAAGCGGAACAGGAGTATCTAGCCGCCCTCTCCCAAAGTCCGCTCGACGAAAAATCAGAATGCCGCCTTGGTAGAATCGCGCTCGCCCGGTCTGATTTGAAAAGCGCATATGCGCATTACTCCAGAGCGTTGGAGTTGCAGCCCGATGACCCCGAGGCGAATCTCGGTGTTGGCAAAATTCTGCTGTCTATGAACCAGCCGCAGAAAGCGCAGCCGCTAATGGAGAAAGCAGTCCGGTTGGATCCATCCGATGCGGTGGCGCACTACCGCTTGGGTTCACTCTACCGGCAGATGGGACGCCCGGATGACGCGCGCCGGGAAATAGCCGAATTTCAGCGGCTCAAAGAAATGAAGGAACGGCTGAAGGATTTGTACAAAGAACTGCGGCTGCAGAGCAAGGCTGAGTCCCTAGATGCGGACCTTCCTCACTAAAGCGGGCAACGCCTCGTGAGTCCCCTAATATTTCATCGTGCGGCTGGTAATCACGCTAATTGAATCGGGCGATCCGGCTACTTCGCTGATTCGCAGCAACGCCTCGAAATAGACCGGCGTTTTTGGATCCGCATCAAGCGCCAATGCCTTTTTCAATTTTCTGCGTCCGCCTTCATCAGCCAGCAAAAGCCCGGCGGCTTCGGTCGCTTCCTGCTGCAGGCCTTGGATGATCGTGCTATTGCCTCGTCCGCTTTCGGCGGGCAGCAGGGCAATCGTGGCGAAGTCTTCGCCATCAACGCCGGTACGGCTCAATCCCACATAAGCTTCCCGTTCTCCCGGTTTTGGTTTCTTGTTGCGGAAAGACTTGGCCGCGCCATTGACTTCATCACTGCGAATCTCGCAGAAGTTCAACCGGTTCTCAAATAACAGCACCCAAGGATTGGAAGCAGGGCTTCCCACAAAAATATAGTTTCCGTCATCCAGGTCCCGCAATTGTAAATGGCGGGCAAACTGAATAGCGATGTTTACCAATTGATGGG
Organism: Bryobacteraceae bacterium; assembly: GCA_035316385.1. Classification (GTDB taxonomy): domain Bacteria; phylum Acidobacteriota; class Terriglobia; order Bryobacterales; family Bryobacteraceae; genus Bog-105. The sequence continues at coordinate 13,127 of DATHIZ010000177.1, forward strand.
GCATCAGCTTGAGAAACCGGGTAGAGATCGCAACATCGGCCGTTAGCGGTCAAGCAACTGGCCATGACTCTGCCGATGGAAGCCTGGAAGGTCGTAAACTGGCGGCAAGGAAGCAAGCGAAAACTCCGCTCCCGGTTCGCAGCCGTGCGCATTCGCCCGGCACATCGAGATTACTGGCAG
>DATHIZ010000178.1:0-6746 GCA_035316385.1 Bryobacteraceae bacterium
GTCTGCCAGATTCCATACTGACGAGCGAGATCGACCGCGGACTCCCAGAACGGCTCCGGCAAGCTCGTCCGGGTGGGATTCGCCTGCGAAACTGCTCCAACTCCTGCTGGAGCTGTGCGATGCGTTCAGGAATCTTCCGAGAACGTCGTTGCGCCACAGTCAGTCGCCTTCCGGGCGACTGCATCAACTTAGCAGCTCTTCCCGGCTTCAGTCACGCATCCTTGCCGGAAACTCACGAAATTACACGACCGTTTGCAATCAGCAACATCCATTCCCAGCCCTGGCCCGTGCCCCAGGGTGACGTCACACCATGTTACAAGGGCGAGTTCATGACGGATTCATTTCTCTTGCGGAATTCGTCTTCTGACCGTGGCAACAAGTACGTTCGCAACAGCAAACTTGCGACATATCGCGACCACTGCGCCGCTTCGCTGGCGTCGTAGCGGACCGCGGTGTCGACCATTGTTAATCACGATTTTGAAAGCGCTCGGGTCTTTTCGTGATTGACAATCATGCCGTACGCTGCGCCGGGACGCCGGGCTGCTGCTTCGGAATAGTGATGTGAAAAGTGCTGCCGTGCCCCACAGCTGAAGTCACCTTGATCGCCCCGGCGTTCATTTCGATGATCTTCTTGCATATCGCCAGTCCGACCCCGGTCCCCGGAAATCCCTCGGCGGCCGTGTGCAGGCGCTTGAAAATGCCAAAAATGCGCTCATGATACTCCGGGGCGATTCCGATTCCTTCGTCCTGGACCAGAAACTCCCAGGAGGCGCCGTGTTCAAGGACGCTGAGACGCACGCGGGGCGGAGTGCCGGGCTGGTGATAAGTAATACCGTTCGCCAACAGATTCTGGAATACCTGCACCACGTGGTGATAGTGCATAGGGATAGTCGGCAGCCGTGCCACTACGACCTCCGCCCGGTGTTCGCGGATAAGCGCATCCAGGTTGGCGATGGCTTCGGCTGCAGCTGCCCCGGCATCCGTGAACGGCAACTCCATCGGGCGCAGCTCGGCGGCGCTGGTATACGTTCGCAATGCCAGCACTAGTGCGTCCATACGCCGTGCCGCGCCGGTCAGGTACGCCACGTACTCGAGTGCTTCTCCTGGTAGTGACTGTGAATGCTGGCGTTCCAGGAGTTCGCCGAAAATGGAGATCGTCCGTAGCGGTTCACGCAGATCGTGGCTCACGCTGTACGCGAACTGCTCCAGGTCCTGATTCGCCCGCCGCAGAGCGTCCTCTACGCGTTTGTGGTCGTCGATATCGGTACAGGTGCCGAACCAGCGTAGGATGCGGCCGTGCGGGTCGCGCGCCGGAAGAGCGCGCCCGAGAAACCACCGATGCGCCTCTGTACGCCGGTCGTACAAGCGATAGAGGATCTCACACGGGGCGCCCTGCCGCACGCTCTGGCTCCAGGTATCGCGCCACAGTTGCCGGTCTTCGGGATGAAGGATCGATTCCCAGCTGTCATCGCAAGTAAAGGTAGGATCCTGTCCGGTCAACGCGTACCAGCGTTCGTTGCAGTATTCTAATTGTCCATCGGCGGTTGCGGTCCACACGATTTGGGGCATCGCGTTCGCCAGTTGGCGATAACGTGTCTCGCTTTCCTGGAGCGCCTGCACTGCGCGCCTGCGCTCCAGCCGGGCTCCTGCTTCGCGAATCTCGCGCTCGACGGTCGGGGCCAGGCGTGCCAAATTATCTTTCATCAGATAATCCTGCGCGCCCGAGCGCATCATCTCCACCGCAACGTCCTCGCCGATGGTCCCGGATACGACGATAAATGGAATGTCTTTTCCAGTCTCCTGCAGGATTGCAAGCGCACCACGCGCGTCAAACTGAGGCAGGCGGTAATCGGCGATAATCACGTCCCATGCCCGTGCGGCCAGTGCCCTCCGCATCTCCGTCGCATCTTCAACGCGTTCGGAATCCACGTCATAGCCCGCCTTCCTTAAGAGGCGAACGACAAGCGCAGCATCGCTTTCCAGATCTTCTACTTGGAGAAGACGTAAAGGCTTGCCCATGATGTTCTTATCTCACCCTTGGCGGCGCTTCATTCCATACCAGCCAATACAGGCCAAGTTGCTCGATCGCTTCCGCGAACTGTTTAAAGTCGATGGGCTTTTGAATATAGCTGTTGATGCCCAGGTCATACCCCGCGGCGATATCCTGTTCCTCTTTCGACGACGTGAAGATCACCACCGGCAGCCGCCTGGTTCGCGGATCTTCCCGAATTCGCCGCAGGACCTCCAGCCCCGACACCTTGGGCAGCTTGAGATCCAGCAGCGTCAGGGTCGGCAGTTCGGAAAGGTCCCGATCGATGTAGGCGCCTTCGCCCCACAAGTAATCGATGGCCTCTTTTCCGTCTTCTGCAACAACCATATCGTTGGCAATGTGGAAACGTGTGAGCGCGCGTTTTGTCAGCTCGACATCGCTGGCATTGTCTTCGATCAGGAGAATAGTTTTAGAGGTCATTTGGCCGATCCGATTGTGAAATAAAAACTGGCGCCCTTACCCGCTTGCGCCTGAGCCCATACTTGTCCACCATGGCGGTGAACCACACGCTGCACCGTAGCCAGTCCTATGCCGGTTCCGGGAAACTCAGACGCCTTGTGCAGGCGTTGAAAGGCGCCGAAAAGCGTGCCCGCATAGGCCATATCAAAACCCACTCCATTGTCGCGCACGAAAAACGCAGATTCGCCATTCTGCCTGCTTTCGCCGAACTCCACCGTGGCCTCCGGACAAGCGCCGGTAAACTTCACGGCGTTACTCAGCAGGTTCGTCACTACGATGCGCAGCAGTCCCGCATCACCATGGGCCGTCAGCCCCGGCGCCACGGAGAATTGGATTTGACGGTCAGGGTGAGCTTCGCGCAATTGAGTGGCAATCCCGTTCGCCATAGTTGTCAGGTCCACTGGATTTCGCTGCATCTCAGCGCGCGTGACGCGGGAAAGCTGAAGCATATCGTCAATCAGCTGCCCCATGCGTTGCGTTTCCGAACGGACTCGGTCCAGGTACTGCCTCGCCCGTTCGTCGAGCTGCTCACCGTAATCCTCCAGGAGGGCCAGGCTCCAGCCGTCGATTCCACGCAAAGGTGTGCGAAGGTCATGCGAAACGGAATAGGCAAACGCTTCCAGTTCTTTGTTTGTTGCTGCCAGTTGCAGGTTGGCTTCTTGCACGTCCTGAGTCCGTTCGGCGACGCGGCTTTCCAGGCTGATATTAAGTTGATGAACTTCTTCTTCGGCGCGTTTACGCTCCCGTATTTCGTTCTCCAGCTTCCGGTTGGCCGCTTGTGCCTCTCGCAGCCGGCGGCGGGCGATCAAGGCAAAAAGAAGCGCGAGGCCTAACAGCACGACCAAACTGATGATCACCAGAATGCCAAGTGTCCCTACCGTAAGTTGGAAGCGGGCGGTCTTGCCGAAAAGCGTGAGGTTGATCTGCCCTGTGCCTTGCGGCTTGGCCGCGGTTTGCGTTTGGGAGGGCTGAGCAGATGCGGTTAGGTACGAACTGGCCAGAATCACAATCAATGCGAGCGCTGCAACGTGTCTTTTCAGCATAAGGATTCCATATCAAAACTCGAATCGCAGTCCCACTTGTCCTTCTCGTCCAGGCAGGAACTGCAGTGGCCTGCCAAGAGGCGTTAAGGAATCTGTCTGCAGCTGTTGCACCGCCGCGGGATTAGCCCGATTGAGCAGGTTGAAGAACTCCAGCATAGCTTGTACACGCACCTTCTCAAGAATGGAGATCCGCCTGGAAACGCGCAAGTCGATGTTGGCATAACCCGGCGCCTGGAACTGGTTGCGTCCGGCCAGGAAGTCCACGCCGTTCAGCGAGCCGTCTCCATCCACGTCGACCAATCTCCGGGCTTGCGCTGAAAAATGGAAACCGCTCTGGGCCCGGAAAATGCCGCTGAGGTCGAATAGCCGGGGAAATTGCACCATGCCGTGCAGGACAAAAGTATGATTTACAGCCAGGTCTGAAGGGCCCAGATCCAGGTTCGGGCCATTGTAGAAAATCCCGGCCCGCGGCACCGGGTTACCGTTGCTTGCGATGAACGGGCCGTCTGCATTGGATTGCCCTGTCGCCTGATCCCGCACGACGGGCGGAATGCCAACAAAGCCGTCCGTGGGGCCACTCGAGGCGAGCGATACCGCCCCACGAGCAGTCTGGACATCACTAACGAAACTGGAACGATAAGCATTGTCCGTCGCGTGCGCCCATGTGTAGAAGGCCGCTACGCTGAGGTTCCGGCTCATGCGCCTGCGGATTTCGAGATTGATGCCATCGTACCGGCCCTGGTACCAGGGGCCATAACTGTGAATAGGGCGAGATCCCGTGTTGGGTTGCAGTTGGCCGGCGCGGTTCGGCAGCCGCGCCTCGAAGGCCAGGTTCGTGGTCCGGACACCCAGCATGTTGCGCACGTCGCGATGGTCATAGCCGGCTTGAATCACCAGATTGCTGGCGATTTCCCGCTGTACGCCAATATGAACAGCCCTTGTGTAGGGTGTCTTGAAGTCCCGATCGACTGTAATCGGAACATTGAAGACCGAGCCAGGAATGTTCAGGGTAAGATTGCCGAACCCGCCCCAGCTGAAGTATCCGGGCTGACGGCCCAAAGCGGCACTGGCGCCATCGGCGAACTGTTGTGGCGTCAGACCGGTCAACTTCTGAACATTATCGACATTCACAACGGAGTTGGACGGAATGGGTGCATGGCCGGGCGCGACGACGGCGTTCAAATGGTCAACCCCTAACAGAGGCAAGCTCGCGACCGGACACGTGGATCCACTCGAGAGGATCTGCGCATCGGTCAGGACCGGCGAGGAACAGAATCCGAGATTTCGATAGGGCAGTGCCGTGGGAACGCCGTAGAATAGCCGCGGCAAGGAGACCGCCTGGTTCCTGACTAAGTTTGCGCCGCCGAAGGCCGGTACATCTCTTGCCAACCCGAGCCGGAATCGATCGTAGAAAATGCCCCAACTCGCAGCGATCACGGTCTTGGGGGTAACCGCCCACGCGATCCCCAGGCGCGGAGAGAAGTTGGCTCGATTGACAGACCGCGAGTCGTTATCCCAGCGCATGCCTGCATGAAGCGTCACACGCTTTGCCAGCTTCCAGTCATCCTGCGCGAAGAGCCCGTCATAGTTGTTGCGCAGCCGGATTGAATTGTCTTCCGCGGTCAACCCGCTGACCTTGGCTAGCACGTATAATCCAGAGTTCACCGGACCGAACTCAGCAAAGTCGGATACCGTGGCGAATAGTTGGTTGTTAAGGTTGCTCGCCTCCGCACCATCCGCCCGTGTGCGTTCGAAATCCCAGCCGACCTTCAGGTCGTGAGCGCCCACTACTTTATTGACGTGGGCGCCGCTGGCAATGTAATTCGCCTTCAGCTGCAGCGGCGTAAACCCGGCCCCGAACTGAACTTGCCCTAAATCACCAAGAACTCCACCTGTGGTCAGGCCGCTGAACAGATTGAATTGGGTCAATGCCGGCCCGGCTTCCGGGTATGTGGGTCGCTTGGAATAAGGTTCGCCGCGATACTGCAAGTAGGCGTTGAGCAGCCATGGGTTGCTCCGGTCGCCGAACGTAGCTGTATCCCGTAAGCCCAACAGCAGATTCCGCCCATCAAGGTTGGTTCGTGAGGACGGCAGGCTGGTTGCCTGTGAGAGCGGGAGGAATCCAGTGAGGTGGCTGTTCGCCAGGTTCATCTGTTGGGTGAGATGGTGGCTTCCCAGTGTTTCATCGAGTTTGAAAAACCCTCGGGTCTGGAAGGTACCGCTGCGTTGGTTAAAAGTTTCCTCTCGCACCCGAAGAAAATCCGGAGTGTTGGCAATGTAGTTGAAGTTCAGTTGACGGGATTCCCGGATTCGCTCGATCGACCCGAAAACGAACACCCGGTCCCTGACAATGGGGCCTCCCAGGTTCGCGCTGAGGTCCCAGCGCATTAGGAAGGGCGTACTCTTACCGGACACATTGGAGGAGTCGAGCGCGCTGTTGCGATGGAAGCCGGAGGCCAGCCCGTGCCATTGTCCGCCTCCGCTCTTGCTCACTACGTTCACAACTCCTCCCGATCCATGTCCGAACTCCGTTTTGTAGCCGGCCGTCAGCACTTGGAATTCGAGAATCGAGTTCTGGTCGAACGGAGCAGAGGGCCCGCCATCCACCTGATTGCTATTGGGCATGCCATCAATAAGAAAGATCGCATTTCCGCCTCTCTCTCCGAAGATGGGCGTAGCCGCGTCAGTGCCTGCGTTTGCTTGCCGGTTGACCGCGACGCCGGGAACCAATTGCATCAGATCCAGGTAATTCCTCCCGTTGATCGGCATGTCCTCAATTTGCCGGGAGGTAATCGTGCCTCCGGAACTGGAAACAGTGGCGTCTATCAACGGCGGAGTCGCCGAGACTCTGATTTCCTCTCGCGCTTCGCTGACGGGTAGCGCGACGTCGAACGTCAGCACGCGATTCACCGTTACCGGAAGCCGCTCATACAGCTTCGTGCCAAATCCAGGCTTAGTGAAACGGAGGCTGTAGTTTCCCGGCTGCAGTCCCGGCAGCCGATAAGAGCCGGTTTGATCGGTTGCCAGCTTGACTGTTCCGGCGCGATTTGAACCGCTGGCCATAACCTCTACGTCTGCGATGGCCAGACCTTGTGAATCGACGACGGTTCCCTCGATGACGGATGTCGTCTGCGCCCGCAGTCGCAGTGAGATCGCGGAAGCGAGCACGCAGAGTATTGGAAATACAAATAGCG
>DATHIZ010000179.1:0-44770 GCA_035316385.1 Bryobacteraceae bacterium
CTATGGCGGATGCAAATGGCGACGGGAAACCGGACCTGGTGACGATTGCGCGTTCTACCAACGCGGGAGCAACGGTGCTAGCGCAGCAGACGTTTCTCAATGCGGGCAATGGGACGTTTCAACCCTCGCCACAGGTGACGATGCCGCTTCCCGGTGTGTTCTCACTCGATGTCGGGCGAAGCATTTCGGTTGCCGATCTGAACCGCGACGGAAAGATCGATCTGGTCCTGCAGCTGTACCAAGCTGCGCCGGTTCAGGGGATTCGACCGGTGACCAGCCTTGGAAACGGCGATGGCACGTTCCAACCAATTGCCGTAATCGGCAGCCCGGTGAATGCGGGTCCGCAGCCGGCGTCAAGCCTGGTGTTGGCCGACGTGAATGGCGATAGCGAGCCGGATGCGGTCTTCTTGTCGTACAGCGACAAAGTCTACGTCGCGCTCGGCCAGCCGGACGGATCGTTTGAGCAGCCCAGGACGGTGCTTTCCAACATCTCGGGCGCAGTCCTGCTAACTCTGGCTGACCTGAACAAGGATGGTGCTCAGGACCTGGTGGTTTTTGGAAGTGGGCAGTTGGGCATCTTTCACGGTAGTGGCGACGGGTCGTTCCGGTCTGCCGGACAGTACACGGGCGGCTATGGGATTTATCAACAGCCTGCGCCGGCAGATTTCAACGCCGACGGCAACCTCGACATCGCATGGCTCGATTACACGAACGGCAGAATCGCCTTGTATTCGGGCAAGCCCGACGGGACGTTCGCCGCCGCGAGTCCAATTCCATCCAGTGATCCCACGGACCAATATTGGGCGGGAAACAGCCAGGTGATCGCCATGGCGGATCTCAACGCGGACGGCAAGCAGGATATCCTGACTTATCGTTGGCCGCATGCCGCTGCCGGCGGATCCGCGGATCTCTATGCTGGATTCGGAGACGGCGCGGGCAAGTTCGCGTTCACTCTGGCGCTGCCGGCGAGTACTTTGCGCGCGCTGGGCGAACGCTATCGCGCGTTCTCGATCGATGCAAATCTTGTCGATCTGAATCACGACCGCAGGCCTGATCTTATTCTGCGCACCCAATCTGGGATGTCAGTTCTTCCGGCGAATGGTGATGGCACGTTCAGTTCCGAACCGATCGATCTTTCCTTTCCACTTGCAGTCGGGTGCATGCCCTTCAGCTTTCTGACGACTGCCGATGTGAATGGCGATGGCGCTAAGGATATAGTCGCTTCTTATTCGCAGAACCAAAATTGCCCGGTCAGTTCGGGAACGCCCTCCGGCTTTTTCGTTATGAAGGGTGACGGCACGGGGCATTTCCAGGCGCAGTTCACGCCAGTGGGGAGCCCTTTGTACTTCGTGCGGCTTGCGGACTTCAATAATGATGGCAAGATCGACATGGCCGTGGCAGCGGGCAATTCCGGTAATGGGTTGAACCTGGTGATTGCACCCGGCAACGGCGACGGGACGTTCCGCATGGAATCGGCGAGCATGCCCGTGCGCGGGACTTTCATTTCGAATATTCTGGCGACGGACTACAACCGCGACGGATGGCAGGATCTGGTAGTCTCGACTGCCGGTACGGCGAACGGCGGCGCCGCTGAGCCGGGCACGCAGGCGCTTCTAACTCTTCAAGGCTACGGCGATTTTGCGTTCGGCGAGCCGCAGACGCTGCTCGCGGGTGTGCGTTCCGATGAGAACGGCGTCGTCGCGGGCGATTTCAATTGCGACGGCAAGCCGGACCTGGCAGCCTCGAGCTACGCAAAAGCGAATCCCTATGAGGGCAGCTATGGGTTGATTGTGCTACCGGGCACGGGACGCGGTACGTTTGGCAAGCCGAAGAGTGAACTGGCCGCGGTGACGGTGACGGGCCGAAATCCCGCTGCGTATGTTTCGGACTTCGACCAGGACGGAGCGCCGGATGTGCTTCTGGGCAACGGGTTATCGAGCCCGCTGTTTCTGAATAAGTCGAAGGCGTGCTCACCGCGTGGCGTCACTTTTCCTATATCGGGTCTTCCTCAATCTGTTGACTCCGAGCCGGAAGCGTTAGCGACCACGATGCTCGGTCACTCACGAATTTCCTTAAGTAAACGACATTAAGCGTAAGCGCCCACGACGTTCCATTACTCACGAACGTCCCAACTAATATGAAACAGCTCTCTTCACGGTGGCGCTGGTAGCCTCGGTTGATTCCTCTGACCCCTCTTGGCGAAATAAAGGTGGAAATTCATAAGTTCTGAGGTAAACGGCGCTTTATCCATAGCGCTAGACTCACAATGAGAGCGGACCTGGAGACACAATGATTTCGAAAATCGCACAGCTCTGCACCATAGCGCTATCGTTCATTTGCACGGCGCATGCCCAGGAACACCTGTCTCTTCCCGCACCGTTTTTGAACGTCGACGGCTCCAAGCCGGCTGGCCAGGAAAACAGATTGGTATTCCTTCTTCCTTCTTCAGGAGATGCTGTTGTGCTCTATCCCAGAAGCCGGGAAGACGGATCGAAGGATCTAAATGATGTGATCAGAGTCCAAGTTAACTCAGCCGTCATGTCAAGCCGTCGATTTTAAGTCAAGCGGCGCGGGATTCAGCGGACACAGGTGTGTTTGAATATTCCTATATTCTTGCGAATGGAAAGGGTGCCCGTAAGAGTGCTTGGAGTTGGCTTTTCGAAGGCCTAGTGGACTCGAGCTCTGTTACCGTTGTCGTTCCAGAGAAATGGGCTTTTACATTTCCGAGGGTTAAAGCCAAAGAGATGCCGGTGCCAGATAACGTGCAGGAGATGGATCTCCTATTTCGCTCGCTTCAAGTATTTGCGTCGGATGGCAGCGGGTCTGCGCGAATCGCTTTAGGCGTCGAGGCCGGAACTCAGCTAGGCGGACTGAAGTTGCGCAGCCGAAAGCGTCCAGGGCTTCTGGATGTCTACGTACAAGGTGGAATACTATTCCGGAATTCCCCCACGAGCCACCAGAACAGGTAGCTGACTAGCTTGGCAAGGTCACGAGGTCCCTTTACAATTATCAACATACCTTCTGTTTTGGGCCAAGGTTTGACGAAAATTCTGATGCTCTAACCATCGCACGAGCATTCAATGTTGATCTCGACAGATTGATTTCTGCAGGAACGCTGAAAGCTGATAGCGCGTTCGTTAGTAGCGGAAAAGCGTTGTTAAGCGGCATTGGTAGAATGCCGCGGATACGAGCGTGGGCAGAATCCGCGGACACAGCTGAGGAGCGCCAATTTGCCGCTATGTTCGTATTGGCGATGCCCGAGGCCCATAAGTCCGAAACACTGACTCAGAGCCGGAAGCGTAAGCGCCCACGATGTTCCATTACTCACGAACGCCCCAGTAAATCCCGTATGAAACGGCTGGCGGTCGGGAAAGCCGGGCAAATACATCTCGGAATGAAGGTGGATGACTTCTATACCCTGTGTGGCCGTGATAACGTTCAGCTGATTGATCTGCAAAACGAGGGGATGTTCTCACCGGCCTTGGCGCTCCGTTTGGGGCCTGGCTCAACGTCTTCGCTGACCGCCGAAGGAATTCATGTAAGCTCGACGTTTCCGAGGTGAAGAAAGCCTACCCAAATCCCGAAATCAAACGGGGCGAGGCGTGCCGCATGAGTCAAATCCAAAGGGATGTCTTTCAAGCTCCAGGGCGGCCCGCCGCTACGGCAAAGCTTGTACCCATTTCCTAGATCTGAAAAAAACGATCTGAAAAAACGAACCCAATTCGGGTTCGTTTCGTAAATCCCCTCCCGCCCCGCCGAACCTCATTTGTCCGTTTCGCAAAATACGCCGTTTCTTCGCCCATTTCTAACATCCCACCAATCGCGTGGTATCCTCAAAAACCGGAAGATTCGCGCCTGTTGAATCATCCACTTACCAGGAAAGCACCGCCTCTTGCGAAGCACTTTCGCATTAGCCTGATACTGGAAAACAAGATGACTCTCACCGCGCATGGCGAGCATTCCTCCTTTCGCGTGTTAGCTTCTGAGTTAGCTGAAGGAGACTGATTGCGAGCGGCACACTTTACACGCGAATATCCACCACATGTCTACGGCGGAGCCGGCGTCCACGTCGAATACCTGAGCCGGGAACTGGCCCGCGAAATTGAAGTGGAAGTGCATTGCTGGGGGGACCAGCAGTCCGATGAAGGCAACCTGCACGTGCGCGGTGCGCAGCCCTGGTCGGAAATTACCAACGGAACCGATGGCAAATTCAAAGCCGCGCTCGAAACTGTCAGCCTCAACCTCACGCAAGTAAAAGCGCTCTCTGGCGTCGACGTGGTTCACACCCATACCTGGTACGCGTCCATGGCGGGCTTTCTCGCCAAGAAGCTCTACAGCATTCCCTTCGTTCTCACCACCCACAGCCTGGAACCTCTGCGTGCCTGGAAGGCCGAACAACTCGGCAACGGCTATGCAATGAGCTCTTGGATCGAACGTACCGCCATCCTCGACGCCGATGCGGTCATCGCTGTCTCGAACGGCACCAAGCAAGACATTCTGCGCGTGTATCCGGTCCCCGAAGAGCGCATCCATGTCATTTACAACGGCATTGACCTGCATGAATATCAAAAAACCAGCTCCACTACCGCGCTCGAACGCCTTGGCGTGGACCCCGCCGTCCCTTACGTGTTATTTGTAGGCCGCATTACGCGCCAAAAAGGCGTCACCCACTTGGTCGATGCCATCCGCTACCTCCCGCCTGAAACGCAGGTGGTCCTCTGCGCCGGTGCTCCCGATACTCCCGAGCTGGCCCGGGAGATGCGTCAAAAAGTAGAGGAAGCCCGCCGCCAGAACCCGCGCATCCTCTGGCTTGACAAAATGGTCAACAAGACGGAAGTGATTCAGCTGTATAGCCACGCCCGCGTCTTCTGCTGCCCGTCCGTATATGAACCCTTCGGCATCATCAATCTCGAAGCCATGGCGTGCGGTGCTCCGGTAGTGGCCAGCGCCACCGGGGGCATTTTGGAAGTCGTCGTCGACAACGAAACGGGATTTCTCGTTCCTTTCGCGCAGGACCCCGCCACCAGCTTTCCCATCAATCCCGATCAGTTTGCCCGTGACTTAGCTGCGAAACTCTCCGCTTTATTGGCCGACCCGGAAAAGTGCCGGCGTTTCGGCGCTGCTGGTAGAAAAAGAGTGGAAGAACACTTCAGTTGGACCGCGATTGCCGGCCGCACCGTTGAGCTGTACCAATCCCTGATTGACGCCAAGAAGATTGACGCCAAGAAAAAATCGTAACTATGCCAAATCCGCAACAAGACGGACGCAGACGCGTCGTTATCGAAGCCATTACGCCAGAGGTCGATGGCGGCCGCTTTCCCATCAAGAGGACTATCGGCGATATTGTGACCGTCGAGGCCGACATTTTTACCGATGGGCACGATGCCATCGCGGCGGCGGTATTGTGCCGTCCCGAGAGCGCCTCTGATTGGCAGGAAAACCCCATGCAGCCGGCCGTCAATGACCGCTGGACCGGCGAATTCACCGTCTCTCAAATCGGCCGGTATCGTTACGCCATTCACGCCTGGGTCGATCATTGGGAAACATGGCGTCGCGACCTCATCAAGCGCATTCAAGCCGACAACGACTCTTCCGTCGATTACCTGATCGGCGCAGATCTCATTGATGAAGCCGCCGCCCGCGCGCAAGACGCCGATGCCGATTGGCTTCGTGGACAGGCGAAGGCTCTTCGTTCTTTGGAAGACGTGGAACTTCGCCGCAAAGGCGCCACCGCGTCGGCTCTAGGCGAAGTCATGTTGCGCTACCCCGACCGGCGCTTTGCCAGTGAATCCGAGCGCGAACTCGCCATCGTTGTCGATCCCGTGCGCGCCCGTTTCAGCGCCTGGTACGAACTCTTTCCACGTTCCACTTCGCCCGATCCGACTCGCCACGGCACTTTCGCCGATTGTGAAGCGCGCCTGCCCTACATCGCCCGCATGGGTTTTGATGTGGTCTATTTGCCGCCCATCCATCCCATAGGGGAAACGTTTCGCAAGGGCAAAAACAACTCGGTTACCGCGCAGCACGGGGATGTCGGCAGCCCCTGGGCCATCGGCTCGGCCGAGGGTGGCCACAAAGCCATTCATCCGCAACTCGGAGCCCTCGACGATTTTCGCCGCTTTGTCGCTGCGGCGGAAAGCCATGGCATCCAGGTTGCAATCGACGTCGCTTTTCAGGTATCGCCGGATCACCCTTACGTCAAAACGCATGAGGATTGGTTCCGCAAACGCCCCGACGGCACGATTCAGTACGCCGAAAATCCCCCGAAAAAATACCAGGATATTTACCCGTTCGAATTCGAAACTCCCAAGTGGCTGGAACTCTGGCTCGAACTGAAAAGCGTGTTCACTTACTGGATCGAACAGGGTGTGCGCATTTTCCGCGTCGATAATCCTCACACGAAAGCGTTTCCTTTTTGGGAATGGTGCATTGGAGAATTGAAGCGCGACTGCCCGGAAGTCCTCTTCCTGTCGGAAGCGTTTACTCGCCCGAAAGTCATGTACCGGCTCGCCAAGCTGGGCTTCAGCCAGTCCTACACCTATTTCCCTTGGCGGAACGCGAAATACGAGCTCACCGCCTATCTCACCGAGCTGACCAAGACAGGAATCCGCGAATTTTTCCGGCCGAATCAATGGCCTAATACGCCTGACATTTTGACCGAGTTCCTGCAAACCGGCGGCCGCGCCGGCTTTGCCATGCGCTATCTGCTCGCCGCCACGCTAGGCGCAAACTACGGCATTTATGGTCCGGCCTTTGAACTCCTCGAAGGCCGTCCGGTGCGCTCCGGAAGCGAGGAATATCTCGATTCGGAAAAATATCAAATCCGCCAGTGGAACCTCGACGCGCCCGAAAGTCTGCGTGATCTCATCACCCGGGTCAACCGCATCCGCCGCGACAATGTCGCCCTCCAACACGATTGGTCTCTCGAATTCCATCCCGTCGACAACGAACAACTCATCTGTTTCAGCAAACGCTCAGCGGACGGCTCGAATCTGATCGTAATCGTCGTCAATCTCGACCCATTTCACACTCACGCCGGGTTTGTCAATCTTCCTCTCGATGAATTTCACATTGAAGAAGACCAGCCTTTTCAGGTGCACGATCAGCTGAGCGACGCCCGCTATCTCTGGAACGGACGCAGAAACTATGTGGAACTGAATCCCGCCGCTATTCCCGCGCATATTTTTCTGATCCGGCGGCGTCTACGGGGCGAGGCCGATTTTGAATACTTTCTCTGAGCCGTTTACCCCGGTCTTTTTGGACCGCCTGGAAGAGCTGCTGCCGCCCTTTATCTCCTCTTCCCGTTGGTACCGAGCAAAAACGCGCACTATGCAGCGCATTTCCGTGCACGACGTGGTTGCGCTCAATGAAGGATTCTTCCTGCTCGTAGTGGACATCGAGTATCTCGAAAAGGACACCGATCGCTACGTTCTTCCCATCGAGATTCCCTCTCTAACGACCGGCGCCGAAGAGGCACTCTCCATCGATGCGCTGGCCAACGCGCGTTTCCGGGATGCTCTTCTCCAGGCCATTGCCGGCAGCGCCGCCTTTGCCGGGATAACGGGAAAGTTTGTGGCGTCCCATACCAGCGCCTTCCACCCGCACGCGGGCCAGCTCGAAAGCTTCGTGTCGAGAGCCGAGCAAAGCAACACGTCCATCATCTACCGCGGGCAATTCATCTTCAAGCTCTTCCGTAAAATCGAACCCGGCATCAATCCCGATCTCGAAATCGGCAGCTTTCTGACGGAACACGGTTTTCGCCACACTCCCGCGTTGCTCGGCAGTCTCGCCTATCAGGATGGTTCCGGTGCCTACTCGGCCGGCATCTTGCAGCAATTCGTGCCCAATCAAGGCGATGCCTGGAAGTACACTTTGGATGAGCTTGCGGCGTTCTTCGCGCGGGTGGAATCTTCTCCGGATTCACCCGGCTTGCTGGGTGATTACCTTGCCTCCGCCCGCCTCCTCGGAATCCGCACCGCCGAGATGCATACGATTCTGGCCAGCTCCAGCGAGGAAGATTTTTTACCTGAACCTTTCTCTCCCGAAGACGCGCACCGGCTTCACCAGGAGACGCTGGTGCAATCCGGCCTTGTGTTCGCTCTATTGCGTCTTAAGCTGTCGAGTCTGGATGAATCCACAGCGGAAATCGCCGGCCACGTGCTCGCCCTGGAAGTGCGCATTCTCCAGTGTTTCGCTCAATTGGACAGTACCCCAACCTTGGGAACGGTTCGTATCCGGAATCACGGCGATTATCATCTGGGTCAAGTCCTTTACACCGGTGACGACTTCATGATTATCGATTTCGAAGGCGAACCCGCTCGCCCGCTTGCCGAGCGCCGTTCCAAGGCGCTCGCCCTGCGCGACGTAGCCGGTATGCTCCGCTCCTTCGATTACGCCGCCCATGCCACACCGGAAGTTGCGGGCAGGCCTGACGGTAGCAAGCATGAATCGTGGGCCGCTTTCTGGCTGGCCCAGGTTACCGCGGCCTATCTGCAAGCTTATTTTGAAACCGCCGGCAATCACTCCTACGTTTCCACAAATCCTGAGCAGAATAAATTTCTTCTGGACGCTTTTCTCTTGCAGAAAGCGCTTTATGAAGTGGCCTATGAGCTCAACAACCGGCCAGCCTGGGTCCGCATTCCCTTGCGCGGTATTTTGAGCTTATTTCCCTAGGTCAAACACGCTAAGAATGGCAGCAATTAACCGCAGATTTCCAACTGAAAAAGATCTGTACCTCTTCCGCGAAGGCACCCACACCTGCTTGCCGGCCATCCTGGGCGGGCACTTTGACCGCGAACGCGGGGGAACCCATTTCGCCGTCTGGGCTCCGAACGCGCGCTCGGTCTCGGTCATCGGATGGTTCAACGATTGGAGTAAAGACGCCGCGCCCCTTTCGGCCGCCGATGGAGGTATCTGGCAGGGGTTCGTCCCTGGCGCGTTTCCCGGCGCGCACTACAAGTTTTATGTGGTCGGAGCTGCCGGTTACCGCGCTTCGAAGGCTGATCCGTTCGGCGTGTTCCAAGATACGCCGCCCAGCTACGATTCCATCATCTGGGATCTCGACTACCAATGGAATGACCAGGCGTGGATGTCCAGCCGCCAGGACGCAAACAGCCTGAACGCGCCAATGTCCATCTACGAAGTGCATCTGGGTTCATGGCGCCGCGCTTCTGGAGAAAACAATCGCCTGCTCACGTACCTCGAACTGGCCGATCAGCTCATTCCTTACGTCAAGGAAACCGGTTTTACTCACGTTGAATTCATGCCCGTTATGGAGCATCCGTTCTTCGGCTCGTGGGGCTACCAGACCACCGGTTATTTTGCTCCCACAAGCCGCATGGGGACGCCGCAAGAGTTCATGCAATTGATTGACAGGTTCCATCAGAATGGCATCGGCGTCATTCTGGATTGGGTGCCCTCACATTTTCCTCAGGACGAGCACGGCATCGGCTACTTCGATGGAATCCACGAATATGAGCCGGCCGATCCGCGCCGCGGCATCCACCCGGATTGGAACAGCTTCATCTTCGACTACGGCCGCGGAGAAGTGCGTAGTTTTCTACTCAGCAGCGCGCTCTTCTGGCTTTCCCAATATCATGCCGATGGCCTGCGCGTGGACGCCGTCGCGTCCATGTTGTATCTCGATTACTCGCGCAAGCCCGGCGAATGGGTGCCCAACCGCCGCGGCGGCCGGGAGAATCTGGAGGCCATTCAATTTCTGCGGCGCATGAACGAAGACATTTACCGCGCGGAGCCCGGCGTGCAGACGATTGCGGAAGAATCCACCGCTTGGCCCATGGTTTCGAAGCCAACCTACGCCGGCGGCCTTGGCTTCGGCTTCAAGTGGGATATGGGCTGGATGCACGACACGCTCGCCTACATGTCCACGGACCCGCTCTACCGCCGGTTCAGTCATCACCAGTTGATCTTCCGGTCCGTCTATGCTTTCAGCGAAAACTTCATTTTGCCTCTCTCGCATGACGAAGTTGTGCATGGCAAGGGTTCGCTCATCGGCAAGATGCCGGGAGACGTTGCGCACAAATTCGCTAATCTACGCTTGTTGCTCGCCTATCTGTACGCGCAGCCTGGCAAAAAACTGCTGTTCATGGGCTGTGAGTTCGGCCAGTGGAGCGAATGGGCGCACGACCGCGGACTGGATTGGCAGTTGCTCGCTATTGAAGCGCATGCCGGGATTCGTTTGCTGGTCGGCGATTTGAATCGTTTGTACCGGCTGGAAGCCGCACTGCACGCCGGCGAATACTTGCCCGCTTGTTTCGAATGGCTTAACCCGGATGACGCCGAAAATAACGTAATAAGCTTTCTGCGCAAGGATCCGTCGGGAAACGAGGCTATCGCCGTAGTCTGCAATTTCAGCGCGGTGCCGCGAGCCAATTACCGCTTGCCGGCGCCTGCTGGCGGCTTCTGGAAAGAGCTTCTCAACACCGATGCCAAAGCCTATGGCGGCGCTGGTTATGGCAATTTAGGCGGCATTAAAACAGCGCCCGTTTCCGCGCGCGATCGAACCCATTCGCTGACAATCATGCTTCCATCGTTAAGTGTCGTATTCTTCAAAAGGGTAGCGTTTACGGCTTAGCCGGGTGAAGCGCGAGATTTTCCCGTTCAAAGGTGCACTTTTATGCGAAGGGTTAACGTTTCTACGTTGTCATTGGCCGCCCTGCCGGCCGCTTTTTTTCTGCTCACCAGTTGTGCTGGTTCCGCGCATGATCCAGCCGAGAAATACATTCTGGTAGCCTCCCATATGAAGATTGCCTATTGGCAAGCCGCCGCTCAGGGTCTATCCCACGCCGCCGCTGAAATGAAGGTCAAATCCGAAGTGCAGGGCCCTGACGAACACGACGCTCAGGGCGAACATGATGCCTTCCGGAGAGCAATTGCGGAAAAACCCTCCGGCATTCTCGTTTCGGCCTCGGATGCGGCTGTACTGACTCCTGATATCAACGCCGCCATCGATCAAGGCATCCCCGTTATCACCATCGATTCGGATGCGCCCGAGAGCAAGCGGTTATTTTTTGTCGGCACGGACAATTACAACGCCGGATTGCTCGGCGGCAAATTGACCGCCAAACTTCTGGGCGGTAAGGGCAACGTCGCGTTCTTCACCATGGACCAGCCCAATCTGAAAGACCGTTTGCACGGCTACCAATCGGCCTTTGCCGATCATACGGACGTCAAGATTATGCAGACCACGGACACCAACGGTAATTCCGACGTAGCCTTCGACACCACCAAAAAGCTGATCGACAGCAAAGCAAAAGTGGACGCGTTCGTCTGCTTGGAAGCGATTGCCTGTTCCGCCGTGGCCGACGTCGTGAACCGCGCCGGCATGGGCGGCAAGATGACCATCGTTGCGATGGATACCGATCCCTCCACTATCGACTGGATTAACAAAGGCGTCATTTCCGCCACTATTGCGCAGAAGCCCTACACCATGGCCTATTACGGCACGAAACTGCTTGCCGATTTGCACCTGCACCCGCCCACGCCGCTCGCCGGCGATTGGGGCAAGAACGTGTCCTCGCCGATTCCGACTTTTGTCGATACAGGAGCGTTCGTCGTGGACAAGAGCAATGTAGGTACCCTCTCCAAACAACAGAGCAGCGGACAGTAGCTTCTCCGCGCTAAGTACCTGGAGCTAGAGCGCGGACGGCGGCCTTGAGCAGTTCGGCCGGTCCGCGCTCCGGTTCAGCTTCTGCTTGCTTAAGGCGAGCGAAGGCGACGTCCACGGCGACCAGGTACACGGTGCTCATGTTGTGAACCTGGCTGGGCGTCAATCCGTTTCCTCGTGCATTGCGGATCATCTCCTCGTGCTTGCGCACCGCGCCCTGCCATAGATCGTAATTTGCCCGCACTTTGCTGTTCATGTCATCCAGTGTGCGCCTGAGCGCCGTGGATCTCAAGGGCTCTAGGGTTCCGGCAGTCCCACCGTATAGCCCTTACGGATCTTCTTTTGCGGAGCACTAAGGGGTACTCCTGCTAAAAAACTATAAGCTCTGCAAAACCCCTAATTGAAAGCGCGTATGATACATAAAGTTGGCCCGCGTGTTGTACCGCATCTCAATTTCCGGTCTTTGTGCCATCGGCGCTTTGTTGGCAATGCCGTCCCTGGCGCTTGACCGGCAGGAACAAGCGGAGAATTCCAATCCCAGTATCGTCAGTCTGCCGCTCTCTGCCGAGCAACAGAAACTGCTTGACCAGAGCCGCCGCTACGCCCTGGACTACGTCTCAAACCTGCCTAACTTCATCTGCCGCCAAGTGACCCGCCAGTTTGAGGCCGGCCGCAAACCGGAACACTGGCGGAAACTCGAGACGATCGGTTCCAGGCTGGTGTTCAGCGAAGGCCGCGAGGAGCGTACCATCGAGACGATCAACGATAAGCCTCCAAGCCGGAATCGCGCTCTGCGCCGGCCGCTGCAGACCGAAGGCGAGTTCGGAGTCCTGCTAGGCAACGTCTTCGGTGAAGCGAGTAAGGCGGTGTTTAGCTGGAATGGCTGGCAAACTCTGCGCGGCAAGCGAGTCGCGGTTTTCGATTATATTGTCGATAACGAGCATTCGACCCTGCGCCTCAGTCTCAGTAATCTGGTGCGGGCGGTCGTCCCCTACCATGGTTCAATATATGCGGATCCCGCTACCGGAGTAGTCTGGCGAATCACCAACAGCCCCTTCGACATACCCGACGAAGTACGAACCCGCAGCATTGCCACCGTCATCGATTACGATGCCGTGACCATCAACGGGCAGACGCATCTTTTGCCGGTGGAGGCATCGGTGGCGCTCGATACCGGATCTCACAACGTTTTGAACCGTATGGAATTCCTGGATTATCGTAAGTTCGACGCCGAATCGACGATCACGTTCGCCGCGACCCCCAGCGAGGTCATCACGTCTCCGGGCGGTAAGCCCGACAATCAATAAAACGGAACTGCTCCGCCGCCGGATTCGTACTCGGTAGCATGGATTTTCTCTGGGCCGATGTGCGGCAGTCCGTGCGCATGATGCGCAACAACCTGGCGTTCACTACCGTCTCGGTGGCGGCGCTCGCCTTAGGCATCGGAGCTAATACCGGCATTTTCAGCGTAGTCAACAAGGTTCTGCTGCAGCCGCTGCCTTATCCTCAACCCGATCGCATCATGCGGATTGGCCGCCAGTTTCCGGGGGGCAACGTCGGAACTTCCACCTCCATTCCGAAATACGAAGCTTGGCGGCGCAACACTGTGTTTTCCAGCATGGCGCTCTATGACCAGGAGGGACCCGGACTCAACCTGAGCACCAGCGACCGTCCGGAGCAGATCAAAGGCGTCCATATCTCAGCCGATTACTTCAAAGTGTTTCTCTCCCCGCCCATGCTGGGACGCTCCTTCACGGCCTCCGAAGACTCGCCGAACGGGCCCAAAGCAGTGATCATCAGCGAGAAGCTATGGCGCACGCGCTTTGGCTCCGATCCGGCTATCCTGAGCCGTTCGATCACGCTCAATAGCGAGACCTACCCGGTAGTTGGAATCGCTTCCGCAAAGTTCGTTGCGGAGCCGCCTGCCGATGTGTGGATTGCCTTGCAGGCCGATCCGAACAGCACCAACCAAGGTCACTATCTGGCGGTGGCGGGCCGTCTTAAACCTGGTGCCACGCTGGAGCAGGCGCGCGCCGCCATGAAACTGGCGGGTGAAGGCTTTCGCCGCGCCTATCCGAAGTGGATGGATAAGACCGAAAATGTAGCGGTGCGGCCGCTGGGCGATTCCATTGTGGAGAACGTAAGACCGGCTTTGCTGATCCTGCTGGGAGCGGTCGGATTGGTTTTGTTAATCGCTTGCGCCAACGTCGCGAACCTCTTACTGGCGCGGGCCGCCTCGCGCCAAAAAGAACTCGCTATCCGCGCCGCCATTGGAGCCAGCCGCTGGCGTGTAATCCGGCAACTACTCACGGAAAGCGTCATGCTGGCCGGGATGGGGGGCTTGCTCGGATTCCTGCTCGGCATCTGGGGAGTGCGGGCCTTGCTGACGATGGTTCCGGGCGACATTCCGCGGCTGAACGATCCTTCTCAATGGCAGAGCGTATTCGCCATCCTCGATTGGCGGATTGCCGCGTTCACCATCGCGATTTCTTTCCTCACAGGCATCCTGTTCGGATTGTTTCCCGCTTTGCAGATCTCCAATCCCGATCTCTCGTCCACTTTAAAGGAAGCGAGCGGCAGGTCCGTCACCGGCCGGGGACAGAACCGCGTCAGAAAGCTGCTTGTGTCTGCAGAAATGGCTTTGGCGCTGGTCTTGCTCGCTTCAGCCGCGCTATTGATTCGCACGTTTGTTGGTTTGAGCACGGCGAATGTGGGCGTCGACCCGCATCATGTGCTGACTATGCAGACGTCGCTGGCCGGACAGCGCTACGCCACAACCGGGAAAGTAGAAACCTTCAGCACGCAGGTCCTGCGGCGGATAGAAGGCATTCCGGGCGTGGAAGCGGCGGCGATTGCCATTCAACTGCCCACGCGCGGCGGCATTGATCTGCCGTTCGACATCGCAGGCAGAGCGCACAAGGCAGGTGACAACTACAATGGCGAGGAACAATGGCGGTCCATTTCCGCTAACTATTTTTCCGTGTTCAAAATCCCGGTCTTGAGCGGCCGCGTCTTTAGCCAGAGGGACACAGGCAATTCAGCGCGCGTAGTGCTCATCAATTACGCGATGGCTCAGAAATACTGGCCGAAGGAAAACCCGGTTGGACAGGTGATCGTCATCGGGAAAGGCCTTGGGCCTCAATTTGACGATTTGCCGCGCCAGATTATTGGAATCGTCGGGAATGTCCGTGAGACGGGCGTCGGCGATAAGGCGGGGGGCGTGATGTACATTCCCGTCAACCAGCAGCCGGAGGGACTTACGCAACTTGCTAATTCGGTCATTCCGTTCTCCTGGTGCGTCCGTTCCAAACTGGACACGAAGGCACTAGCGGCGGCGGCGGTCCGCGAAATCCAAGCGGTTGACGGTCAGATGCCTCTCTCGAATGTACGCACGATGGCGCAGGTTCTCGCCGAAGGCACCGCGCGCCAGAACTTCAACATGCTGTTGTTGAGCATTTTTGCCGGCATTGCGCTGGTGCTGGCCGCGATCGGTATTTACGGTTTGATGTCCTATTCGGTGCAGCAGCAGACTCCGGAATTCGGCATCCGCATGGCGCTGGGCGCGGGCAAACAGGATCTGCTTCGCCTGATCATCAAGCAAGGCATGACGCCCGCGCTGTTCGGCGTAGCCGCCGGACTGGCGATTGCATTTGGGGTTACGCGCTTGCTGGCAAGTCTGCTGTACGGAATAAAGCCTTACGACCCGCTCAGTTTTGCCGTGGTGGCCCTGACTCTTTCGGTGGTTGCGCTCTTCGCTACCTATCTGCCCGCGCGGAAGGTCGGAAGGACTAATCCCACTGCTTTATTGAGCAAGTAGCGACACCAAGACGCCGCATGAGGCATCCTAGTAGAAGTGGTAGAACATCCTGGTTTTGGCAATCACTCGCGCCCGCACCACTTGCAGTCGATGCCGTCGCGGTTAAGGCAGGCTCCGGAGACAGCGCGTTTACTCCGCAAAGTGGCTCCGGCTTTCTTTCGCAAGATATCGGAAGATCACGGGCGGGAAATTGAGCCGGCGCCCTTGCATCCACAGCCTAAACTCTGGCCCGATCGCGGCTTGCATGCCGCGTGGCTAGGACACAGCACGGTACTGCTGAAGATTGACGGATTTACTGTTCTCACCGATCCTGTTTTCGGCGCGCGTGTTGGCCTGAGCGTCGGACCCTTAACGGTGGGGCTGAAGCGCCTGGTAAGCGTGGCTGTGCCCCTCTCCGATTTACCCGCGGTCGATCTCGTTCTTCTCTCTCATGCGCACATGGACCATTTCGATCTGCCGAGTCTGCGCCGCCTGGAGAACAATCGCACACAGGTAGTAACCGCCTCTCGAACGTCCGATCTGCTGCGAGTGCGGCGCTACGCGCAGGTACAAGAGGTGCGTTGGAATGAGACGGTGCAAGCCGGACCGGCCAAAATCTCCGCCTTTGAAGTAGCGCATTGGGGAGCGCGGATGCACGGCGATACCTATCGCGGTTACAACGGTTACCTGATCGAGATCGGCAGCCGCAGGCTGGTTTTCGGCGGCGACACGGCGTACACCGACAGCTTTAAACATTTGCGTTCCAGCAAAGCAATCGATCTGGCGATTATGCCGATCGGTGCGTACAATCCGTTTATTCGCGTGCACTGCAATCCGGAGGAGGCCTGGAGAATGGCGAACCAGGCGGGAGCGGAATTCGTGCTCCCGGTCCATCACCAAACGTTTCAGCTGAGCCACGAGCCGTTGCTCGAGCCGATCAGCCGCATTCTGGAGGCAGCCGGGTCTGAGCCCCAGAGAGTCTGCCTGCAGCAAATCGGGCAGGAATTTCACCTCTAACGTTAATCGTTACGGCTTCGGTGCTCCGGCGGGACTTGCACTGTCCATTGTTACCGTGCCGCCCTTGGCGCCGGAAGCGTCTTTGTCTTCGCGGGTAAGGTGCAGAATGAACGGCGTGATCTGGAACGGTAGCTTCTCTTTTGCGCTGACCAGCGAAACGCTCGGCGTTTTGATCAAATGCAATTGATTAGACCAGGGATCCATTTTGACGCGCGCGCCCAGCGGCAAGGCGGAGATCTGCTCCTTGTCACCAATCTTTAACTCGGGTGCGCTCTCCATCAATCCCGATAGCCGCAGATCCTTATGCGTGTCCGACATCTTGTTGCCCAGCAGCGGACGGATGAGATGCGGAACATCGTCGCTGCGCGTCGACAGCATGCGGAGGAACAGCCCAATCTTGGTCAGCTGGTCTTTGTAGGGCGAGTTCTTCAACAGTTCCAGTGCCTTATCGTCAGCGGCCTTCTCTTCTTCCTGGGTTCTCTGGATGCGTACGCCCTTTAGAGCGTCCGGGTCATCGAACAACAGGCGGTCTTCGAAGGCGTACTTCGTGTCCATGGAATGACCAAGTACAACATGTGCCATTTCGTGCGCCAGAACTCCGGCCAAACAGGCTTCATCGGGCAGCACGTCGATCAGCCCGCGGCTAATCAGAATAGTGTGATTCACTGCAACCGATTCGAGTGGAGTGGTCAAGAGAACACGCGCCCTTATTGGTGGATCGACGCTTACGTTGTTGGTGACGGCCAGGTTATTCAGCACGGTGTTCAGCACTTGATCCACTTCGCCGGTTGGGGATACCAATCCCGCCCGCAGCAGGCGGTCCACGACATTTCCCGCTGCTTGCTCTTCCCACATGCGATACGACTGAACCGGCGAGTTCTCCGCCGCGGTATCGCTTTCGTCCTTTACTCCCGCCATTTCGACGGTCATGTTCGTGAACGCCTCATCGGCCTTCTCCTTGGCCCGTTCGTAGTTCCAAATCCTGGTTTGGGCGCGGAAAGGCGCGGATGCCAAGGGGCCCAAGCGAGCGCCTTCGTCCTGGGAATAGATGAAGGAGGGAAGCCAGAGTCCGCCCGTGTTGACCCGCCAGGAATCGAAATGGCCGAACTCGTGGCCCCCCGCTGCATCGTATGTCCCGTTGAAACGCACGATGTTGTAATCACGATCTTCAATCCACAGTCTTCCCGTAAAGCGCCGTCTCTTTTCGTTGGGGTTCGGCTGCACGTCGACGACGAAGCAGCGCACCTCGCCCAGGAACTCCCGTCTCACGTATTCGAAATGATAGTGCGACCGGTCGAAGTTTGAGACATCCAGATACATCTCATCCGCGAATCCGCGCGGATAATACTGCGTAGTGACCAGCGACGAAAAAATATGAGGGATCTGTTTTACACGCGACCTGGGAATAAACGACCGGTCGACGATGCCTTTCTTCAGATTGAGCCCGCCAAGGAAATAAAAGTCGTTCTTGGGAACAAAACCTAGTTCCTTGTCCTTCCGCATCTCCTGAATGTAGGTTTCAATGACCGGTTGCCTGTCTTGCAATTTGGTGATCAGCGAGCGCTCATTTTCAAACGCCCGATCCATAGCCGCATCAAAATTAGGCGCCGGGTTTGTTTGCGCGCCTAGCGGCCGAGCGGCGATCAGTGCCGCTGCCAAAAGTAAGCAGCCAGCCGACCTTAACTTGTCAGTTTTCATAAACAGTCTTCTTCTTTTGCAACCGCTCTCTCTACTCAGGTAAGCTCGAACGTAATGTTAATGGTGGCGTTCGTGTCGATGGGCACTCCGCCGCGCATCGCCGGCTTGAAGCGCACTTGCATGGCGGCGTGCTCCGCCGCTTCGTCGAGACCATGGCCCAGTCCGTGTACCACGCGGACCACGCGGATAGCCCCGGAGGAAAGAAACACTACCTCCAGCGAAACTTGGCCTTCGAGCCTTAGATTACGTGCTTCGGGCGTGTACGCCGGCCGGGGCTTGAACAAAATTTCCACCGGTGTCATGGCCGGCGTGGCGCTTGCATCCGCGGTCTTATTGCGAATCTGGGAGGTAGAGTCGTTAAAACCGGACGCCTTTATCTGACCCGCCGCGGCATGCGTGCTGCCACCTGCACCCGCCATGCCGGCGCTGCCGAAGGCAGTCTGCTTGACCCCACCTGCTTCGGTGTGTCCACCGCCGCCATTTGAGCCGCTTCCATTGGGTGCATCGAATGAGCCAACCTTGGCGAGCGTCACTTCAGGTTTGGAATTCGCGGACGGAGCGGCTCCGTTCGGATCTCCGAATCCGCCCACTGCCACCTTGGGAGCCGGCGTGTTCTTGGCCAGATCAGTCGCCGGCTGAAAAACGCCCGTCTGCACCGCAGGCTTCGGGGAAGCCGGCAGCTCCGGTTTTATTTCAACCGGCTGCGGTGTTGGGGGAATGTTCTTCATCTCGGGCGCGGCCGCCATGACCACCGGCTTTTGCGGCACAGGTTTCGGAGGGATAACCTCCACCACCTTCGGTAGAACGGGCGGCAGCTTCGGCTCTTTGCGCGCCACTATTGCGGGAGGAGCCACATGAATTTGGGGCACAATGTGGACCCGATATTCAGGCTTAGGCAGGACCGGCGCTATGAGAGTGATTCGCTCGGCTGCCTTTCGAATGGGATGGACGGCAGGAATCGTGACGGTCAATATCAATACAACAATAATGCTGTGGACGACTACGCTTCCGACATAACTACGCCAGGATTTGTCAGTTGTGGTGGATTGGAAGATGCTTTGAGTGGAAATTGTTCCCATTTTCACCCCTCTCTCGAAATGGTCAAATTGACTTCGATCACGTGCAACCCTCTTTGAGAATATCGGAACTGTCTGACTAACCCATTACGTTCACGGAATATTAACCATAAGCGGGAAAGGTAGACAGGAGGCGGCGACGTAACCCCTCTGTTGTGAATATTACTTGTGCTTGACGCCTGATATACTGTGATAGTTTCTGCGTGAGCTGCTGGAGTGGCGGAATTGGCAGACGCACGGGACTCAAAATCCCGCGGCCTTCACTGGTCATGTCGGTTCAACCCCGACCTCCAGTACCAAGTGTTTCAAAACAGGTGTTTGCATTGCAAGGGCAATTTGTTTGATTGCCCTTGCTGCCTTACCGGCTTTAGCTTGGTCAGGACCGACTTTTGCTCACGATGTCGCGCCCATCCTCTTCAAGAATTGTGCTCTCTGCCATCGTGCCGGCGAGGCAGGACCTTTCCCTTTACTGACCTACACGAACGTAAAAAAACATGCGCGCCAGATAGCTGCCGTCACGCACTCGCGCTATATGCCGCCCTGGTTGCCTGCGCAAGGCTATGGTGAGTTTGCCGAGGAGCGGCGCCTCACCACGCAAGAAATAGAGACGATTCAGGAGTGGGTGAAGAACGGCGCCCCGGAGGGCAACCCCGCGGATGCGCCCGCTCAGCCGACGTTCACGGAAGGCTGGCAGCTCGGGCCTCCGGATTTGATTGTGAGGGCGCCGCGCGCGTTCACGGTACCGGCTACCGGTCCGGATGTATTTTGGAATTTCATTCTCACACCGGATATAAAGACGAGGCGGTATGTCCGGGCCATTGAAATACGGCCTGGGAACCCACGGCTGCTCCACCACGCCAATGTTGTCATTGACCGGGCCCGCTCGCAGCGGGGCAGGGAAGCAAGCCCAGGCGCGGGGTTCCCGGGCATGGATTTGACGCTTGACCGGAGTGTCTTCGATCTTGACGGCCACTTTCTGTTCTGGAAACCGGGCTCTGTCCCCTATTCGGAGCCGGAGGGGTTTTCCTGGGTGCTGGATCCGGGGAACGATCTGGTATTAAACACGCACATTCAGCCAACGGGGCGAGTGGAGCAGGAACAACCGGTCGTGGGCCTATACTTCACCGACAAGCCTCCCAGTCATTTTCCGCTGCTGATTCAACTCGAACATGATGGCCTGCTCGACATTCCGGCGGGTGACCGCGATTTCAAGATCTCCGATGACTTTCGATTGCCGCTTGATGTCGACGTTCTGGCAATCTATCCGCACGCGCACTATTTGGGCAAGCTGCTTGAAGCGTATGCGACGCTTCCCGGCGGCTCACGCAAGTGGTTGATCCGGATAACGGACTGGAATCTGAACTGGCAAGCAACGTTCCATTACCGTGAGCCGCTGTTCCTGCCGAAGGGCACGGTCATTTCCATGCGCTATCAGTATGACAATTCCGCAGCCAATCCGCGCAACCCGAATCAACCTCCCAAGCAAGTATCGGCCGGTAATCGGGCCAGCGATGAGATGGGGCACCTCTGGCTGCAAGTGCTGCCGCGCGGGCCTGGCGACCGCCGCAGAGAATTAGCCGAAGCGTGGACACGCCATCAGGTAGAGAAATATCCAAATGATTTTTCCGCCAACCTGGCGCTAGGTTCGATTGCCCTGTCGCGTCTGGACGCCGCGGGAGCAGTTTCGGCGCTCACCACCGCGGTGCGTGCGAAACCGGCCAATCCGGTCGCGCACAACCTACTCGGCGCTGCGCTACAAACTTTGGGGAGAGGCCGGGAAGCCATCGAGCAGTTTCAAATCGCTGTTCAGCAAAAGGGCGACTATATGAATGCCCGCTACAATTTGGCGCATGCGCTGCTGAAAGCCGGACGAATCGACGATGCGATTGAAAATCTGCAGGCTGTGGTGAATGCTTATCCAAACGACGAGGATGCAAAGCACTACCTGGACCAAGCCGTTAGTGCGCGGGGCCGCATGATGGGCGAGCGCAAATAACCTCTTGCATCTAACCCTTAACCTCTGACCCTTAACATCTAACCGCGACTGGGCGAGTCCGCCAACAGCGTCGATTTTTTGGCTGCGATCTCACGCAATACTCCCAATAGAAGCTTGCTATCGATGGGCTTCGAGATGTAATCGTCCATTCCCGCGGCCAGACAGCGCTCCCGGTCGCGCTTCAGTGCATGCGCGGTGACGGCAATGATGGGGAGATGCCGGCTGCCGGAAGATTCGGCTTTGCGAATTTCCTGAGTGGCTTCGAGACCGTCCATTTCGGGCATCTGGATATCCATCAATACTGCGTCAAAGTTCCAATCCACGTGTTTCAATGTTTGCAGCGCCTCACGGCCATTTCCGGCAACGGTGACGTGGTAACCATGCTTCTCGAGGAGCCGGACGGCCAGCCGTTGATTGATCGCGTTGTCCTCCACCAGGAGAATTCTCATGCTGATCACGCCAGATTGCGCGAGCGCCGGTGCGCTCTCGGCAGCCGGCTGCTCCGGCTTCGCGGGGACCTCAAACGCGGCTGGCGGTTCGGGGCGGAGTTTTCCCGCTTCGAGCCCGGAGAAATCCAGCGTGTCGTCGACGATTTTGAGCAAGGAACTCGCCGAAGACTTAACGCCTTCGAGGTACTCCTTCTGCTCCATGCTGAGTGCGGTGGTAAGGGCAAGGCCGGTCATTCCAATTACACCGTTTATTGGCGTGCGGATTTCCTGGCTCATCGTGGCGAGAAATTCGCCCTTGATCTTGTTAGCGGCTTCCGCTGATTCTTTCTCGTTTTGAAGCGCCTCATTGAGGTGAATCAACTGCAGCGTCCGCTCGCCTGCCCGCTTCTCCGACTCGCCTTGCGAGCGATATAGAGCTGCTTCGCCTTCCTTGCGCTGCGTGATCTCGGTAACTACTCCGACAACGTGCCTCAAGCGCCCGGATTCTTCGTGAATAGGAAACGCCCGGTCCCATACCCAACGAGTGCGGCCGCCATCGACGATTCGATATTCGCATTCGAGTATGGCTCCAGTCCGCTGGCGGCGGCGAATGTCAGCAAGAAGCTCGCGATCGTCCGGATGCACACCAGTAAGCCACGCTTCCGATTCAGCAAGAACCCGGTCGGCCGAGATTCCCCATAACTCCTCAAAGGCAGGACTTACGTAGAGGAGTGAGCCGCTTTGAGGATCCATCAGCCAGAACACATCCCGGATGTTTTCCGCAAGCTGGCTGAATTTATTCTCGCTTGCGCGCAGTGCGCGTGTTCCATCGTCGACCAGCACCTGAAGTTTTTTCTCCCGGATTTGCAGGCGCCGGACCCGAGTCTCGTAGAGAGTGAGGGTAATCCCCATAACCGCCAGCCCCGCGAGAAACGTGAGTGTCGAAGTCTTACTGCTGAAGTTCGATTGCATGAGGAGCGCTGGACCGGGGGCATGGCCCAGTAGCAACTTCGAAGTATCCAACGCAGCCTGCAACTGCAAAGGAACCAGGAAAAGTACACCGGCTACACAGCTGAGGGCTTGAGTCTTCGTCACCGTTTGATCTCTACGCTCTGTATCGGCCATTCTGAGCCAAGGGCTTAGGTGCTTCCAGTTTTAATTTCCCAAAAATGTCGCTGGAAAGGGGTTCTGGACGCTGCGGCTCGGCGGCAGCAGCCGCTTAGCCAACAAGATCGATGTTGCTGCCGGAAGGGGTAGGGCCCGCGGGCAGAAACTTGTTTACCGCGCTATCTATGTTATTGGTGAGTTGGTTATTCACCGCTTGCGTGAAATAGTCAGCTCCGAAGTAGCCGGCATAACCTCCCGAGTTGGCGGCGTCCGAGCTAAGGCTGACGCTATCAGACCCGTTCCCGAGTAGAGCGCCAATCTGCTGGAGCGCCACGGCGGAGTTGGCAAGGCTGTTCAATTCGGAGCCAGACGCAGTGCTCAGCGTATTCTGTGACAAGTTATCCGGCAACAGCCCGGTGTCGTAGAGCTTCTGAAGGCCGGAGGATAGTGCGTTAGCGCTGGACGACATAATTGCCCTTCCTAGCTTGCTTATCGACGGCTGGGAGGCAAATATTAGGTTGTGCTAAGGCGTAGATCTTTGACCGATAAGCACCAGGCCGCGTAACCTCGTTTGCGCGATAGCGGATCGTCTTCGACTTGAAACAGAACATCCAACTTGACGCCGGGCTGCAAGAGATCCGGGCGGTCGCCGAAGTTCCAGGCCTTGGCAAACAGCAAGCGTCCATTCTGCCGCAGGGGCAGGTTGAAATGTTTGCCCTCCTTTAGCACCTTAGGCGGTCCAGCCATCTCGGCGCCGGCGCAATAAAATACAGGCGCGGGGTTGCCGAATCCAAACGGTCCGAGGGACAAAATCTGCTGGATGCAGAGCTCCGACAATTCGGTGAACGAAGCTTCCGCATCCACCTTGTAGAGGGGCCGCAGGTCATGGTCGGCAAGTTTGCCGGCGGCGAATTCGTGGAAGCGCTGCTGAAACGCCGCCAATTCGCTGGCGCGCAGCGTGAGCCCGGCCGCCTGCCGGTGGCCGCCGAATTTTGTGAACAGCTCCGGCATGCTTTCGAGCGCCTCCAGCAGATGAAATGCGGGAATACTGCGTCCCGATCCGGTCAGATGCGGAGCATCGCCGGCCGCCGCGTTGCTCGCATCGCTGAGCACGAAGACAGGGCGGCAAAAACGCTCAACCAGGCGGCTGGCGACAATGCCCAGCACGCCCAAATGCCAACCCGCGCCGGCAAATACGAGGGCACGCGTCCCGGCCGCGGCAGGCGTCCCGGCGGTACTCTCTTCGCACTGTTTCAAGATCGTTTCCACGATCTCGGTCTCTACCTGCTGACGCTCGCGATTGAGTGTGTCAAGCTGTTCGGCCAAGGCGCGCGCGCGTCCGTCGTCGCCGGTCAGAAAAAGCTCGACCACGTCGTTCGCTGTCGCCATGCGTCCGGCCGCATTGATTCGCGGCGCCAGACGGAATGCCACCTGATGCGCGGAAGGGGATTCACCAACATCGAACCCCGCCACCGCGAGGAGCGCCCGCAAGCCGGGATTGCGCACTTGCCGCAGACCGGAAAGCCCGCGCTGCACGATCACGCGATTCTCTCCCACCAGCGGCACAATGTCGGCCACGGTTGCAATTGCCACCGGCTTTAAAAAGGAATCGAGCAATGCGGCCTGCCGCGCGGGGGCCAATCCGCTACCGGCTAGGAGAGCTTGCACCAGTTTGAGTGTTACGCCAGCGCCGCACAAATTCTTATTGGGATAGCCGCATCCGGGCCGGTTCGGATTCAGCACCGCCAAGGCCGGCGGCAGTTCGCTGTCGGGCAAATGGTGATCGGTCACAATCGTGTCGATTCCCAACGCCGCGGCATAACGCACGACGGCATTTGCGCGAATGCCTGTGTCGACGCTCACAATCAGCTTGACGCCGCTTTGCGCCGCCCGGTCTATGACATCATTCCGCATGCCATAGCCGTCTTTGAGGCGGTCGGGAATATGGAAATCGGCACAGCCGCCCAGCAGCTCTATTGCTTTTTTCAGGACCACGATAGAAGACGTGCCGTCTACGTCATAGTCGCCGTATAGCAAGATGAGCTCGCGCGCCTGAATGGCAGCGAGCAGGCGCGCCACGGCCCGATCCATATCGAGCATCAGCAGCGGGTCGCAGAGCGCCGTCAGGGCGGGCCTCAGGAAATCGCCGGCCGCCGTGGCGTCCTGGTATCCACGTTGTGCCAGAACCGCGGCCACGAGCGGCTCCAATCCCAGCGCCTCGCGCAGCGCCGCCACAACCGGCGTTTGCGGATAAGGTAGTTCCCAGCGCGCGGCTGGACGCCGCCAGCGCGCCGTCTCTTGACTCATCTAGTTATTGGAAAAATACCCGCCGATAGGACCTTGTTCTTCGTCCTCATGCTCTTCGGTGGCAACGTCCAGTTCGTTTACAATTTCGGCGAGCGCCTGATACCAATCGGTGTGCAATTCGAAGACATACAGGCGGCCTTCGAGGCTAAAGGAAAGCTGTAGCGAGCAAGTGAATCCTTCGTAGGCCTGCAGCTGGCGCAAGCGCGCTTCGTAATTGCGTTTTTCCTCGCGCGTGAAGTCCGAATCTTCCAGTTGATCCAGCGCGTCGTCAATCTGATCGAGCGAGAAAGATTCATAGTTGAAGACCACCAGGGTTGCACCGGCGGCTCGCGCGGTCACTAGAAACTCTCGGAAGTCAGGATGCCGTTCGGTGTCCCATGACACCTGCGTCATGGTATCGAGCATCCGGTGGTAGCCATGAAAAACGGGAATACCGGACTGCTGGAGATGGGCCTGCATCTCCGCTCGTAGTGTCTCCAAATCTAACGCCATTCGTTCCAACCCTATCAAATTGGGATTTGCGACCGGAAATCACGGTTCGCCACTTGTTTCTCATAGCGTGAAGCCGGGTATTCGGTTTGCCAAGGGTAACCTCGGCTGATTTCGGGGCATCGATCATTTGAGTTCCTGTTTCTGCGTTGAATCAGTTGTACTTTTTCAAAGAGAGTGTAAGGCAATTTGCGGAAACTTTGTCAATTCCTTCTATTATTTGCGGCGCTGCGCGGACTGGAACTCCGCGGGCAAAGCGGCTTTGTGAAATCGGGAGATCAACCCCTTCCCGGCTCTAGCATCACGATCACGCAGGGAACGCAGACCTTCTCTACGGTGACCGATCAAGACGGGCATTATACGTTCCCGCCGCTTGCGGCCGGCGCCTGGTCGGTCAGCATCGCCATGTTTGGTTTCGATGCGGTGAAGAAAGATGTGGACTACAGCGCGGCTGCGGGGCCGGTGAATTTCGACTTGCAGTTGAAGGAATCGGCCGCGCTGCAGCGGATGCGGGCGCGGCAGGGCGCGGCGGCTAATGGCGCCAGCCCTGGCCGCGGCGCCGATGCTGCGGCGGCAAATAATGGAGCCGGAAACAGTGCGGGAGAAAACGGCCGGCGCGCGGGCAATGGAGCGGGCGGGCAAAACGCGCGCAACGGGCAAAATGGCCAGGCAATCGACCAGGATCTGCAGAATGAGCTAAATGCGCAGCAGAATGCCCCCGCGCCGCCTTCGCAGGGCAATGAAAGCAGCAACGAGTCCTTCCTGGTTTCGGGGAGCTTGAGCCCAGGCGTGACGCAAGGCGCCGCAGCCGATTCAGGGCCGGATCTGCGTCCCGGCGGTATAGGCGGCCCGGGCGGCTTGGGCGTCGATGCGGCCAACGGTAGTAATCCCTCAGTATTCGGCGGTCAAGGTCAGGCTGGAGGAGGCGGGGGCTTTGGTGGAGGTGGTTTCGGAGGCGGCGGTTTCGGAGGTGGCGGCGGGCGCGGTGGTTTTAGCGGTCCTGGCGGCCGTAATGGCGGACGCCGCGGCCAAGTTGCCGGAGCGGCGTTCGGTAACCGGCGCCGGCCGAACCAGCAGATCCACGGCCAAGCGTCTTTCACGCTTCAAAACTCGGCTGTGAATGCCCAACCCTTCTCTATTAACGGGCTCGACATCCCACAAGCTGCGTATGCGCAAAGCCGCTTTAGCCTGATTGTGGGAGGTCCATTGGTCATTCCAAAGCTGGTGAAAGATCCCAAGACGCAGTTCTTCGTCACTTATTTTGGAACCCGCGCCCGCTCGCCTCAGCTGTTCACCGAGACCGTTCCCACGGTGGCGGAACGCAATGGCGATTTCTCGGCGGCGCTACAATCCCTGGGATCCTCATCCGCTCCAGTTCCGGTCAACATAAACAATCCCACCACGCACCAGCCTTACGCCGGGAACATCATTCCCACGGCTTCGCTGAATCCGATCGCTCTGGGGCTTCTGAGTTTCTATCCGAAGCCCAATCAGACGGGCGTGATTTCCAATAATTTCCAGTCCGAAACCACCGCTGCCAGCAATACTGACAACCTGGGCATACGCGTGCAGCGCAGCGTGACAGCCAAAGATCGCGTATCGGTCAATTTTCAATACCAGCGCCGGGACAGCACCACCGCCCAACCGTTCGGTTACGCGGACGAGCTAAACGGCTATGGAACCACGTTGACGTTGGGCTGGACTCACAACATCTCCGCTCAACTACTCAGCAACCTGCAAATTCGCTTCAGCCGGAACTACAGCAACACCATTCCGTACTTCTCGACGCTGCCGAACATTTCCTCGGAATTGGGTATCCCCGGTATCTCGAGCAACCCACTCAATGCCGGGCCGCCGGCGCTAAACTTCACCAACTTCGGCTCCCTTACGGATTCGGTCCCCACTCTGACACGCAATCAGTCACAGGGCGCCACGGAAAGCATCACGCTGTTGAAAGGTCTGCACAGCATGACCTTCGGCGGCGGCTACACCCGGCCGGACATCAATTCGAGGACCGATCCGAACGGCCGGGGAACTTTCAATTTCACCGGCGTAGCCACCAGCGCGCTCAACGCCAATGGGCAAGCACAGACCGGGACGGGTTATGACCTGGCGGATTTCCTGTTGGGCTTTCCGCAATCCAGCTCCATTACCTACAGCCAGACGGACAACTACTTCCGTCAGAACCAATGGAGTTTGTACGCGCAGGACGAATGGAAAGTTCGTTCCAACCTGACTTTGACCGCGGGCGTGCGCTACGAGTATTTCTCTCCGTATAGCGAGAAGTACGGCCATATGGCTAACCTTGACATCGCACCCGATTACAGTAACGTGGCGGTTGTCACGCCGAATTCGGTGGGGCCTTACAGCGGCTTGTTCCCGGCCGGTCTCATCAATCCAGACCGCAACAACTTTTCGCCTCGTCTGGGGCTGGCCTGGAAACTGCCGTTTAAGCGCTCCACTATCATCCGGGCCGGCTACGGCATCTATTACAACGGACAAGCCTACATTCAATTTGCAACGCAGCTCGCAAACCAGCCGCCGTTCGCCGTATCGAATACGGTTAACACCAGCACGGCGAATGTGCTCACCCTGGCCAACGGGTTTCTCACCACAACGGCCAGAGAGATCACGAATACGATTGCGGTGGACAAGAACTACCGAACGCCTTACGCGGGTAGTTGGAATATTTCCATCCAGCGCGAATTAGGCGGCGGATTTTTTGCCGAAGCCGGCTACCTGGGGACGAAGGGGACTGGCCTGGCCGTAAAGACCCTGCCCAACCAGGCGCCGCCGGGAAGCGCCGCGGCCCTGTCGACAGCGAACCAGCTTGGAAATGCATCCGGCTTTACCTACAACCAAGCCATTGGTAATTCCAGTTTCAACGCGCTGCAACTTCGTTTACAGCGGCGGTTTAACCGGGGCATTTCGATGACCGCCTATTATCAATTCGCCAAATCCATAGACGACTCGTCCACTTTTGGGGGGGCAGGGAACACGGTAGCGCAAAACTGGCTCGACCTTTCCGCCGAACGCGGACTTTCCAGTTTCGACGTGCGGCACCAGTTTCAAGCCAATTTCGTGTGGACCTCTCCAGTGGGCGGACCAGGGTCGCATCTGTCCGGGGATACCAAGATCGGGAAGCTTCTGAAAGATTGGCAACTGACAGGCGCCATCGTAGCGCAAACCGGCAATCCGCTTACCGCCCGGGTGCTGGGCAACACGCAGCAACTGGCGCAAACCGGAGGGGTGGGCAGCGGACGCGCGGAGGCGACGGGTGAGCCCATAGATTCCGGAACGGGTTTCTTCAATTTGGGTGCGTTTACTACTGCACCTCTGGGTCAGTATGGGAACGCCGGGCGCAATACCATTCCCGGCCCAGGCACGTTTAGCTTGAACGCCGCGTTTGCCCGCTCGTTTAACCTGGCTGAGCGGCGGCGCCTCGAGTTTCGCCTGGAAGCGAACAACGTTCTCAACCACGTGAACTATACGAATCTGAATACCGTAGTGAACGCCATCAACTATGGGCTGCCGAGCGCGGCGTCCGCCATGCGCACGATGCAGATCGTTGTGAGGTTTCGGTTTTGAAGACTATTTCTGTTCTGCTCACGGCACTGGTTGCGGTCCAGCCGCTGCTTCCTCAACAGCAGCAGCCGCGTCCTACTTGTTCGATCAACACAAACGTGGTCGTGACCAATGTGACGGTGCTGGACCGCAATGGGAATCCGATAGAAAATCTCACCAGGGACGATTTTCTGCTTTACGAGGACGGCAAGCTCCAGAAGCTGCAAGCCGTGGATCTGCAGCGCTTGAACGCCAAAGCGCTCCCTCCCGTGACCGATGCCGAACCGGCAACACCAGCCGCGCCCCAGGGGTATAACCCGGACGCGGAGAAGAAAGCGCTGCAAACCGGCATGGTCACCAAGTATCAGGATCGCCGCCTGATGGTGCTGCTGTTCGATTTGTCGTCGATGCAGCCGGCTGAACAGATTCGAGCCAAGAATGCCGCCATCCAGTTCCTGACCACTCAAATGTCATCGAGCGACTCGGTTTCCATCATGGTTTACAGCAGCGAACTGAAAACCGTTCAGGATTTCACATCCGACCGGGATTTGCTCATCGCCACGATCAACAAATTTCGCATTGGCGACTCGAGCGAAAATGCATCCGTGGCTGACGAAGGCGCGGATGCGGAGGACCAGAGCGGGCAGTTTGTCGCCGACGAGACCGAATTCAACATATTCAACTCCGATCTGAAGTTGGCGGCGCTGGAGTCTGCCGCCCGCAACTTGGGTCAGTACCCGGAGAAAAAAGCGCTAATCTATATCTCCAGCGGCATTCAAAAGAACGGCGTCGATAACCAGTCGCAGCTGCGCGCCACGGTGAACACCGCCATACGCGCCAACGTCGCCTTTTATCCTATTGACGCGCGCGGACTCACGGCGCTGATTCCGGGCGGCGACGCGACCCAGGCGGGAGCAGTTGGTTCGAACCTCTACAGCGGGGCCGGCCAGAAAACGTTGAAGGACAACTTCAACAACCAGCAGGAGACTCTAGCGACTCTGGCGCTCGATACCGGCGGCAAGGCGCTGCTCGATTCGAACGATCTCACGGACGGCATCCGCCAGGTCCAGAAGGACTTCTCCAGCTATTACGTGCTCTCGTACGTGAGCGCCAATAATGCAATTGACGGCCGGTACCGGCGTATCCAGGTGAAGCTTGCCCCGCGGCTCGCGGAGTTGAAAGCGAAGTTGAATTACCGGCTGGGCTACTACGGACCGAGCACGTTCGCTCATATGCGCGATGTAGATAAGGAAGCGCAGCTTTCGCAGGCGTTGCTCTCCGAAAACCCGGTCACCGACTTGCCCATGGCGGTAGAGGTGGACTATTTCCGCATCGAGAAGGACAAATACTTTACTCCGATTTCCGTGAAGATTCCCGGATCTTCGCTGGCCTTTCACAGTAAAGGCGCCAAACAGGCGACCGAACTGGATTTTATTGCCGAAGTATTCGACGCGCGTAATCGCTCGGCTGCAACCGTTCGCGACACCATCCCACTCAAACTGGCGGACGATCTGGCTGGCCAAGTGGCGCGCAAGAGCATTCAATATGACACCGGTGTGACGCTGACGCCGGGAACCTATAAGCTGCGCTTTGTCGCGCGTGAGAATGGCGAAGGGAAAGTGGGAACGTTCGAGGCGCCATTCGTCATCCCCGATCTCTCGAATCAAAAAGCGATGCGGGTCAGCTCCGTTATTTTGAGCAACCAGCGCGAACCGGTAGCAAACCAAGTCGCCGGCGTGAAAAACAACAAGAAGCTGGTGGCCGCAAACCCGCTGATTGACGATGGCAAGAAGCTGGTGCCCAGCGTCACGCGGGTTTTCCGCCCGGGCCAAAGTATCCTGGTTTACGCCGAGGTGTATGATCCGACGATCCCGGATTTCCTTCCTGAAAACTTCCGCAGAGCCAATGTTGCGGCCAGTTTTGCGATCTACCAGGGCGACAAGAAAGTCTTCGAGACTGCGGCTGTTCGCGCGAATCGTCTCTCGGAGAGCCGCGATGGCACGCTGCCGGTTTGGCTGCAACTTCCCGTGACCGGTATTCAGCCGGGCAAGTACGATGGCCAGCTCAACCTCATCGATGAGTTCGGCCGCAAGTTCGCTTTCCCCCGACGCTCGCTCGCGGTGCTGCCTGCTGAGGCTGCTCAACCGGCCAAAGCAGCGGCCATCACACCCGGCTCGGAGTAGCTACCGAAATCAGTAGGCAAGCCTACCGATTTCAAGAATAAGCGGGACCGCTGCCCGGCTCGTCTAGTTGAGCGGCCAGCCTTATGCCATATGTTTGATAAAATATAGGTATGCAATCTGGTTATGACTCGCAACAACCCAAGCGCTTGCCGCTTTGGAACAGATCGCCACTTTGGGCCAGGCATTTAGTTGTTGCCACCGGAGTGGTGGTCGCGCTGCCGGTTGTTGTGAAGTTCGACGCAGCGCCCACCAAGTCGACTACCATTGCTACTGCTAAGCCAGCCAAGCCAGATTCGCGCGCGATTCAACTGAGGCGTTTTTTCGGCCGGCTGCATTGCCCGGTCGTCGACATGGCGGAGGACTTCATCCATGCCGCGGACGATAACCACCTCGACTGGCGTCTTCTGCCTAGCATTGCGGTCATCGAATCGGGTGGCGGCAAGGCGTATAAGAAAAACAATATCTTTGGGTGGAATGGCGGTGAAGAGACGTTCCCCACGATCCGCGCGGGTTTGAACGTGGTCGCATACAAGCTGGGCCGAAGCCCGCTGTATCGCCACCACGATTCGCTGGGGAAACTGCTGCTGTACAACCCGGAAGTTGAATATGCCGACCAGGTGCTGGCGGTGATGAAACGGATCAGCCCGGTCGATCCGCAGCCGGCGGCGGACAAGGTTTCCTACCGCCATAGCGAATACGTTTACGCCACCAATTGATTTGGCGTTAAGCCACGCAAGCCGAAGCTTCTCGAAGGGCCGCAATTCCGACACGATCGCAGAAATCGCCAAACGCTTCTTCTTCCCGGCGCGAGTCTTTGAAACGTTCGAGCACAGGGCGCAGCAATCCGGCTACCTCCTGGCGCTTGACGCGCTCGGCAAAAACCTCTCCCAGACGCGTTCCTAAAGGACTCGCTCCCAGGTAGACGGTGTACATGTTGACGCTCGTGCCCACAATGCCGATTTCGGCCGTGTAGGGCCGCGAGCAGCCATTCGGGCAACCGCTGGTGCGCAGATGAACCGTCTCTTGGGGCAGTCCGACGGCGTCCAACTCGGCCTGGATCTCGGCTACCACTTCCGGCATAATGCGTTCCGATTCGGTGAGGGCCTGGCCGCAGGTCGGAAGGGCGGGGCAGGCGATGGCGTAACGCAGCACCGGCGGCAGCGCTTCCGGTTCCGCAATGCCGTGGCTATGCAGCATACCGGCAATTTCGGGCTTATCTTTGTCCCGGATCCCGGCCAGATAGAGGTTCTGTTGCGGTGTTAACCTGACTTCCAGGCGAAACTTCTCCACAATGGTACGCAAGCCGGTGCGAACCCGGCGCTGTGCGTCGAAATCCCTAATGCGTCCGCTGACCACCCGCACGCCGACAAACCAGGTTCCTTCGCCCTGCCGGCGCCATCCCAGGTAGTCGTCCGCGCGGCTCCATTCCAGCTGCTTGGGAGGAGCCAGTTCGCGGCCCACGCGCTGCTCCAACTCGAGCTTGAACTTGGCGGGACCCCAGGCATCCATGACGTATTTCAAGCGCGCCAGCTTGCGGTTCGTCCGGTTCCCAAAATCTCTATGGATGGTTACGATGGCGGTCGCCACTTCCAGCAACTCTTCGCGCGTCGGGCCAACGAAACAGATGGGGTCCGACAAACGCGGGTGGGATGTCTTTACTCCCGCGCTCTGACCCATGCCGCCACCCGCCAAAATCGTGAATCCGGTCAGAACGCCTTGCTCATAGCACGGCACGATGCCGATATCGTTGGCGTACACATCGGTTGTATTGTCGCCGGGGAAAGTGAAGTTTATCTTGAACTTACGGGGCAAATAGGTCGCGCCGTACAACGGTTCCACGTCCGTCGCTTCGCCGCTGGCCGCAAGCTCGCCGCCAATCCAGATGTCGTAATAGGCGGATGTTTTGGGCTTCAGGTTGCGCGACAGGTGCTCGACAAAGGGCCACAACTCACTGCGCTGCTCGTTCTGAAACGGGGCTGGGCAGGAGACCACGTTGCGAACCACATCGCCGCAGGCTGCCAGGGTGCTCAAGTAATTCGCATGCAATTGCCCGATCAACTCACGCAGCCGCGCTTTGGGGACGTAGTGATATTGAATGTCCTGGCGAGTGGTAATTCGGAGGCTCCCGTCGCCTATATCGGCAATACGGTCCAAGGCCAAATACTGTTCGGGAGTCAGCCTTCCACCCGCGACGCCCACGCGGATCATGGCAGAATATTGCTTCGGGCCCACCTTGCGCGCCTCGCGGTCATCCTGTTGATAAATGCCGTGGAATTTCAGTACGGAAGTAGCGGGTTTGGAGAATTGCGGGTCGCTCGTCTCCAACTCCGCGGCCAGTGTTCCTCGCAGATAATGAGCGTCGATCTTGGCTTGCTCAGCAGCCGGTCGTACGTTGTCCATCTGATTACTAGCCTATCCCAAACGGGGGAGCGTTTGCTAGCGGCCAAAGCCGGCTGAACGGCGGCTCGGACCGGGCGGAGGAGGCGGAGGTTCCTCGACGACTATTTTTTTCGGACGGGCGTCAAGCCGCGCTGCAACCAGCTTCTGATATAGCTTCACGAACTTAGGCGTGCCAGGCTCGGCGCCCACCACGTCCTTCTCCGTGACTTCCAATGCGAGCGGCAAATATTTCTGCAAATAATTTTTGACGCGATCGAGTACCAGCCGCTGACTCGAATGCATGAGCAGGAAGAGCAACAACTCACCCGGCACCTTGGAGAGAATGGCGTGCAGCGCCGAGGGCCGCGTCAACTTGGACGTCGCCAGTTCGTGCTCTACTTTCTTGGCCCTTGACTCGAGCTTCATGGCCGCTTCGAGGTCCAACTTTAGAATCCCGGTATTGGCCATCAGCTGCGCACGTTCTTTGGGGCTGAGCTTTTCGAGCAACACAAACAGAAATAGCGAATACCAGTTAGTGGCGATGTCGATTCCGAAGGGCACGGATTGCCGCGCCTTCAGCAGTTTTTGGAATCCGGGCAGGTTCAGCTTCGCTCCGGTCAAGGCGGGTGAAAGCAGGGCCAATAGCGTTTCTTCTTCGAAGGCCTTGAGAATCTCTCCCGCTAGCGGATCGAGCGCGATTTGCCGCAACTCATGCTCCAACGCGGCGGCTCCGATTTTGGTCTCCAGTTTCGCTTCGCGGACGTTCTGATACTGGGTCATGGTCCGTTCATCGATCGCGAATCCCAGCCGGGTGCGGAAACGGACCATCCGGAGAATACGCGATGGATCGTCGTAGAATGCGTAATTCGAAACCGTGCGAAGTTCTTTGCGCACCAGGTCGCCGAGGCCGTTGGCGGGATCGAGCAGCAGGCCGCGCGAAGCTTTTCCCAGAGAAAGCGCGATGGCATTGATCGTAAAATCGCGGCCGCTTAGATCCTCATGGATTGTGGCCGGCTGGATTAGCGGTTTGACGCCTGGCTTCGAATAGCGCTCCTGCCGCGCCATGGAGATGCTCACCGGAACATTACCCGGGAAAACCAGTTCCACAGCCTTACGCGCTTCATCCACCGAAACTACCTGGGCGCCTGCTTTCAGCGCCGTTGCTTTGGCGAATTTGACAGAGCCGCCCTCTACCGTAAAGTCCAGGTCCCGGATCGGAAAGCCGCCCATCATGTCGCGCATTGCGCCGCCAGTCAGGAAAAGGTTTAGATTGGCTTGCTCAGCTGCATCGCGTACTTCCGCCAACGCCTTGCTCTGTTCACTGTTCAAGTGGCTGTCCAGCATGAACATGTAATCGCTCATTGCTTTTCGCTCCTCTTCACGCCGCCGGGTCCCGGCTCGTGCCGGGTTTCCGCGAAGCGCGCGGATGATGCCGGTCAATCGTCTGCCGCAAATGAGATTGCATCACGTGCGTATAAATCTGTGTGGCGCCAATGTCCGCATGCCCGAGCATGGTCTGCACGCTACGCAGATCCGCGCCACCTTCTAAAAGGTGCGTGGCAAAACTGTGCCGCAAAACGTGCGGGCTCAAGCCCCGGAAGATACCGGCGCTTTTTCCATGGCCTCGCAACAGCTTCCAGAATCCCTGCCGGGTCATGGCGGTTCCACGCGCAGTGACGAACAGGTACGGGCTTACGCGGTTTTTCAACAACTGGGGCCGCTGTTCCGCCCGGTAGCTTTCCACCGAACGTAAGGCTTCTCTGCCTACCGGAACCAGGCGCTGTTTGTCCCCTTTGCCTATCACCCGGAGCGTCCCCGCCAAATCGTCCAGATCGGCTACACGAACTTTGATCAATTCACTCACGCGCAAACCCGTGGCGTACAAGAGGTCCAACATGGCCCTGTCGCGGAGGCCTGTCGCGGATGCCATGTCGGGAGATGCCAGTAGTTGGTCTACACCACCGGCGTCCAGATACTTGGGCAAAGAAGAACCGATCTTGGGCGCGTTGAGCAGTTCGGACGGATTCGTGCTTAAGACGCCTTCCTCGAGCAGGAACCCGAAAAAGCCCCGGAGCGTGGTCACGTGCCTGGCGATGGAGCGGTTTGAAAGCCCGGCGGCTCGAAGGTGGTCAAGGTAACCCCTGAGCGTATCTAGAGTTACTGATTGCAAAGTCGTGCTACCCAGCCAGGAGAGCAAAGTTGCAAGATCCCGCCGATAAGCCTCTAAACTATTGAGGGCCAACCCTTTCTCGGCGCGGCAAAAGTGCAGAAACAACCGCGCCTTCTGCTCGCCCATAGCCGTTGCCGCCATCGTGCCAATGATACAATATCCGGGAAATTGTTTGAAACATATAGCAGTTTGCCTCTACTTTGCCACCTAGTACTGCTAAACGGGTCTTCTTATACCGGTTCGATCGTCAGCCGCAGGAAGGCGTTGTTGCGCCCGGTTCGTATCTGCTGGAAGCGCATATTGAGCTGATTACGCTCGGCGGGAACCTGCAGACTGTGGGTTACGGCGAGTTCAAAGCGCTTTGTTTCACCTCGGAGACCGCCCAGGCCGATCTTTTCACCGGTCATTCCCTGTTCGAACGGCGCCCCAAAATGCCAGGGCTTTGGGCCCGATTCACATTCCGAGACGGAGATGTTCTGGATGGTCTTTTGTCGCACAGCTTACTCGAATGGCCCTCCGCTGGTTATCTGATCGTGCCTCCGAAAGCTGGGGCCGCACGCCAGCGGGTCTTTATCCCTCGCTTCGCTTTGTCGAGTACGGAGCTCAAGGGCGTAGTCGGGAGCTTGACGGGCACCGGACGGCGGAAAAATGCACTGCCGGACAAAGAGGACCGCAGCCAGCTTAAGATGTTTGAGTAATGCCCGACGCCGCACCGCAGCCGTTTTCAGTGGGGTCCGGCCTTAGCCGGTAGCTCCAAAGCCGCTTCCAATTGCCCGCCGCCGTCACGCCGGATGGAGACCACAGGCCAACAATTTCCCGCACCGTGAATCCCGGACTGTGCCGGCTGGCGCGCCACGTTCGCTCGGCAAGTATTCTGACAGACTCCAACTGCTCTGGAGAAACCGGGCCGCCAAGTGTCAAATGCGGGCGGAACTCAAAGGCTTCGTCGTGCCGCAGATCACCCGTATTTAAGGCGGCGTGGATTTCATGCAGGGGCTCGAAACCGCCGTCTATATTCAGGTAAAGAACCTTCGTTCCTGGAAAACAATCCACTTCGGAGAGGTTCACTTTAAAGGGTGCAAAGCGTTCCAGGATGATTTCAGCCTGCTGCAATGCGGCGTCGAGGGGTAACTTCAACGGCCGCGGCGGCAGGATTGTGATGTGCGCCTGGGGATTCTCTTCACCTGGCAGGATCTGCCGCAAGGCGTGCAAGAACGAGCCTAAAGGATCTGGT
This sequence comes from Bryobacteraceae bacterium, assembly GCA_035316385.1. GTDB lineage: Bacteria > Acidobacteriota > Terriglobia > Bryobacterales > Bryobacteraceae > Bog-105. Next base: position 37,071 of record DATHIZ010000179.1, read on the forward strand.
ATGTAACAAACCAGCGCTAGCGATCCCCACTGCGCAGACTCCGGCGTTTTTGTCATTATCGACTCGTTTGTACGATCGGTTTACGCGGATTGCGGTTCCGAAGTTACAGAGGAGCCGGAGGGAAGAACGCCGGCAAGGTCTGGCCTGGGCTCGGGTACAAACCACTTGGCGGGGTCAAAACCTGTGTATTTGGCAATTTGCAGAGCACCCGGCGAACCGTCTTCGGTCAGCAATTCCAAGACGTCACCCGGGCGAAGGGGGTTACCTTCGGATTGCAGCACGCGCCAAGCCGCATACGCGCTTGTGGCTTCCACCTCCGCGCCTACCTCGTAGTCCTTGAGCTTTACTACAGCCAAACCGCCACTATGAGCCGCCCAGCGGAAGGTTTCTTTGGGCGAGTCTTTTATGCGGTGAATCCGATAGCGCGCCATCAACGTTTCAGTCTAGCGCGGAAGCGCAAAGTAAACAAACAGATGCCCTATAAATAGATGAGCTGTCTGTCACAATGTTGACGGGAGTTTCTTGTAGGGTTCGCGCAATGAAAAGATATTGGCTGATATTGATCCTTGTCCTGCTGCTGTTGCTGTGGTGGGGTCTGGGTCGCGGCGAATCCGCCCCGGTGATTCATTTCGGCGCAGCACAGCGCACAACTATCGAGAGCACTGTCTCGACCAACGGCAAAGTGGAGCCGGGAGAGTGGGCGGCTGCCCGGGCGCAGGCCGCCGGAGTTGTCCAAACCATCGCCGTACAGCGAGGTCAGCACGTATCGGCGGGTCAAACTCTGGTAACGCTTGATTCCACCGCCGCCCGAACCGCCGTTACGGAAGCGCTGGCCAAGCAACTGGAGGCACAAGTCGAAAACAACATCCTGGGCGAAGGCGGTAAGGCGGCCACCGTCGCCAGCCTGAACGATTCCATTCGCGCCGCGGTAGCGGCTGTGGAGGTAGCCCAGCGAAACTATGATGCGTTGCAGCGGATGGCGAGCTCGCAGGCGGCCACCAAGCTACAAGTCCTCGAAGCGAAAGATGTGCTGGAGCGGGCCAAATTGCAGGTTCTAACACTCCAGAATCAGCGGAAAACGCTCGTCACTCAGAATGATCGCTCAGTGAGCAAGGCCAAACTGCAAGATGCTGAAGCGGCGCTCGCTTTGGCGCGTCACCGGGCCGGCTTAGCCACGATACAAGCGCCGGTCTCCGGCACTCTGTATCAATTCGATCTTAAGGTGGGGGCTTACCTGGAGCCTGGCGCGTTAGTTGGTTTGATCGGTAACTTAGACCAAGTGAAGGTGACGGTCTATGTGGACGAGCCCGACTTAGGACGCGTGGCGCTTGGCATGCCGGTGAACATCGGGTGGGACGCGCGGCCGGGACAGAGCTGGCGGGGACATGTCAATAAACTACCAACCGAAGTCACGGCACTGGGCACGCGGACAGTCGGCGAGGTGAGCACGGTGGTCGACAATCCGAACCACGATCTGCTTCCGGGTGTTACGGTGAACGCCGTTATTGTCTCGAAGGTGGCGAAGGGCGCGCTCAGCATTCCCAAAGCGGCGCTCCGGAATCTGCGAGGTGTCAGCGGCGCGTATAAATTGAATGGCAATGCGCTGGTCTGGACGCCTATCACCGCCGGGGTGAGCGATGTAAACAATGTGCAAGTGCTCGCCGGGCTGAGCACCGGCGAGCGCGTGGCGGATCGAGTGGTGGAGCCGAGCGATGCTGAGTTAAGAGATGGCCTGCGGGTAAAGGCTGTCTTCTAACCAGCTCTCGAGAGGTGTTCCCGATCTGGAGAAGCTGCTCGCGAGCCGCGCAACCTGACAATCAAATAAACCACAATGGCCACGTTGATGAGCAAAACCAGCACCTTGAGCACTGTGAAATGCTTCGCTAACTCGTACACTTCCAGCGGGATCAGCGCGGCGGTCGAAATAACCGTGAAATATTCTGCCCAGTGTTGGCGAAGTAACAGACCGGCGCCTTCGGTCAGAAGCAACGCGGCATAGAGGAACGTTCCGACGCTTAGTTCTTTCAGTTGCTTCGGACTCACCGCGAAAATTTTCGCCAGCACCGGGTGAATGAAGCGATTATCAGGATCGATTCGCAACACATCGACCCAGTGATCGACCGAAGCCGCAACGTCTCCATGAAGAAGCCTAAGACTGCCGATGCCGGCGGCGACCAGCAGCAGCCCCTTGAACAGCTTGAACAGGCCAATGAGCAGAACGCCGGAAGATTTGCGTGCCAATCAACAGTTTGTAACACAGAACAGCTAGATTCGAGTAGACTCTTAAGGCTGGAGGTGATTCCATGGCTGCACCCACACCCGCAAAAGCACAGGCCGCACCGATTTCTGTCCGCGCGGCGATCGACCCGGGTAAAGGTATTCTGGACCTGAACGTTTTTGACGGTACTCGCGCACCGTTCCCACAGACAACGCCGGTGCTTCTGACGATCCGCGACGGACAGCAGAACCAGCTCTACCGTGAGTACGTCACGGGGCCGAATGTTTCATTGACGCTTCCTATTCACAATAACTTCGCGGATAACTACTCGATCGTGGTTTGGGCCGATGGGTATCAGCAGGCCGGCTTTCAACCCGTGAAGATGAGTTCCGGTAACCGTCAAGCGCTCGATCTCATGCTGCTGCCCGAGGACGGTACGTTTCATTTTGCGCACGCCAAATGGACGGATATAGCTGCCAAGAAGCCACTCCTGTCGCAACTGTTTATCGCCAGCGCGGGCGCGGATCCGGGGCAAACATATGGCCAGATAGAAGAAGACCGTCCGGATCATCTCGCCTGTCTGCTTAACATCACTACCGCCATGGAGCAGATTGCGCTGCCGCAGCACAATCCCCTCTTCTACTTCAAACAACTCGACCTTACCGCGCTTGCGGCTGACCGGTTCTTCGGCTACGCGGACGCAAAGCTTGTCGAACAGGTGAAACTCGCGGTTCTTCAGAAAACATTCACACCTGAGCCCGCTGCCGACCTTCTTCTGCATCCCGGCGCCACCAGCAGCTTCAAGCAGATTCAATTCGGCGAAGCCAATGTGCAGCTGACTTTTCACGAGGATAAAAGGCTCAGCATTGACGGCGTGGATTGTGTGTACATCGAGCCGGACATGGACTATTACAAAGACCCGGCCGCGCACGCGCTACTGGAAGTGATTCCGAACGCCGTGACCCACGCGATTACCGATCCGCGCCTGGTGTATGTTTTGCGCTGGATTGCTGGAAGACACGCGGGCGTACCGGAATTTGATCCGCTCTACACCATTGAGTAGATCTACTTCCCTTTTTCGATTAGATAGCGTTCTCCGGGACGGGTGGCGAATTCCAGAACCGAATCTCCTTGACGCACGGGAACCGGTTTTTGCCCGGGTGTAACGGCGACCTTGGCTTTGGCGCCCCACGGATTGAGAACGCGCGCGTTGCCGCCGCTTTCGCTGAAAAGCTCTAAGCCCGAGACCGTTTTACCATCCCATTCCGCGGAGATCAGAAACGCTCCCACCGCGCGCAGATTGCGAAAGCGCGCGGGTCCCAGGTTCTGCGTATTGGGGAACAGCCGGATCGTGCCGGAGTAGCTTTGCAGCATACACTCGTTCAAGACGGCGGGCAGGGAAAAGTTCTCGGTCCAGACGCCCATGCGCATCATGAAGTCGAAATCGGTCGCGTCAGTGTAGCGGCCGCCGGCCTGGCGTACCCGGTCGTTCGCGATGCCGTTAGGAAGCTGACAGTAGCGGACCTGCTGTTTGAACCACTCCAAATCGAGGGAAGCCAGCCGTGCCAGAATGAGCGGCTGATACACAAGATCGTTCCCCCCTTCCAAGCGAATAGTGTTGGCTGTTTGGCGTGCGATTTTAAGCTCGGCTTCGCTTGAGCCGAGACCGACCCGCTCGCCTGGAAACACTGGCGCCAGGGTGACGGGTATGTTGTAAATCCAACCGGGCGGGGCGTTTGCCACGTCGACCCACACTTCGCCGGCTGCGGTCGCGGCATGCGGATAGGGCGCAAGATTAGACCGGATGTCCTGCCAGAGTTTGCGGTCGTCCGCGTCGCTGTTCAGCAACTCGGACGCCGTGACCACAGCTTGCAGCAAGAAGTCGATTAACGCGAGATCCATGATGCAATCGCGGTTGAGACGGTAGTCGACGGTGAAGCCCCAATTTTCGGGAGAGACGGTCGGGGAGACGTGATATTTTCCGTCCTCGGCGCGTTTGACGTAGGCCGCGATAAACTGCGCCGCCGCTTTGAGCAGCGGATAGACGCGCTGCAGGATATCTTTATTCTGAGTGTAGAGGTAATGCCACCATAGGCTCTGCACTACCCAGGGCGTCTCGCAAATTTCGTATCCCCAGGGAGGAGCCGGGTAAGGCACTACCTCGCTTGGTACCGGGTAAGCCGAATGGGGGAAATACGCCCCTGGCAATCCAAATTTTTCCTGCGCGTAGCGCTGCGACATGGGCAGCAATGATTCGACCAGCTCAACATACGGCAAATGCTGGTCGGCATGATTGCTGGAAAACACACCCCAGAAAACCTGCTGCGTGTTGTAGTTCATGTGGTAATCGCCGTGCCACGCGGTACCTATACTGCCGCTAGTCCAATTTCCGAAAAGCCCGGGGGCAAGTTTGCCTTGCCGCAGACAGCAGGCCAGCCAGTATTGGTTTTGATACCACAGCCGCTGGAGTTCTTCGTCTTTAATCTCAACTGCCGAGCGCGACCAGAAATCCTGCCAGAAACGATCGGAAGCAGACTGCAATTCAGCGATGGAAGTCTGCGACAGGCGGCTGGCTTCCTCCACCGCGAATGTCACGTTTTCCGCATGGTCGCGCGGGGTGAAGAGGGCCAGGTCGAAGCGAAGCAATTGACGCTTGGCGGACCGCAGAGAGACGTTAGGGTGTTCGTCAGTGGTGGTGTTGGGTACGACCGTCCAGGCGCCCTGCACGATGCAATGCAGGGCGAAGTTGCGGTCTTTGGGTGAAGCCGGCGGGTGGGGCACGGCGTCCGTGGGGGCAATTGCGGGGAACTGCTGGTAGCCCGAAAAGGTGGCCGAGGCGGCGCGTGCGCGGCCGGCGATATCGGGAGCAGGCAATTCCGCCTTTGGATCGATGTTCGGGTAGTAGGTTACCGATTGAATGGCGGCCGGTGAATCCGACCACACACATAGATGCCCGGTGGTGGTGTTCACGAACGCGTCTATCCGCAGCGGCCGGCCGTTGTCGTTGAGTTCGAGTATGTAATGGCCGCGCGAAAGGTCCAGCGTCTGGCGGACGATCTGCACGCGTGAAGCGTCCCATTCAACGTACACGATTCCGCAGGGCCATGGACGGGGCCAGAGCTTGGAATAGGAGGCGGTCACTTTGTCGGTATATTCGCGGAAGAAGGGGACATCGCGCTCAAGAAACAACATGCCCGGCCTGTTCGCGCGTTTAGCTTCGGCGCTGGCGCGCTCCCATAGCTCCTGGAGTTTGGCGAACGTCAGTATTTCGCCGGCGTGTTCGCTGACGCGGATGTCCCACGAATCGGACTTGCCAATGTGAAAGACCAGCGCATCGGGGCGTGTCGTGACGCAAACGCCGATGTCGCCATTGCCCAGCAGCATCCCTTCGAAGAAGCCGGGGGTGGGAAGGGTGCGGACAATGGAACAACGGCGGGCGATATTGAAACCGTCCAGCGTGGGGGCAGGGGAGAGGGCGGCGCGCTTTGGCGGCGGCTGGCGTGGGGGGGCTGCCGCAGCTGCGCTGGTGATCAGAAACTCTCGGCGGGTGGACATAAAGGGTTCGAGTTAAACCAAAATCAAGATAGCAAGCTTAGCGCCGCGTGATTTTCCGCAGGCGGTTTTGTTCCTGACGCTCGAACATCGGCAGCAGGTGCTCCTCAATCCAGGCGAACGCACCCATGAGCCCTTCCGACTCGAAGCGCCGTCCGATCTCCGCTTCCACGCGAGTGGGTTCGCCAACGGCAGCGAGGAACTTATTCGATGTCAGGCGGATGCACTTGTCGCCATCCAGCCCGCCGTCCTCGCGAAGAATCTTCAAACGGGCGTAGAGCGACAGGACGGCGTCGCCGATCCAAGCGTCATTGGTTAGTTGTTGAGGATTGATCAATTGCCGGGAACTCACTGCTTTTCTTCATGGTGCCAAATGGGAGCGGACGCACAAATCGGTTGCGGTGGCTAAGCCGGGGATGATCCAATGAAATATTATCCCGACGATGCAGAGTTCGGTAGTTGCTCCGGCCAGCCCAACGCTAAAAGACGTTCAGCATGAGGAACATGGGCGGTTGTTCCATGTGGTTTTGCTTGATGACGACGAGCACTCCTACGATTACGTGATTGAGATGCTGCAGGACTTGTTCTTTCTTCCGGCAGAAGGAGCGTTGCACCACGCCGTGGAGGTAGATACCACCGGGCGTACGGTAGTGATTACCTGCGAACGCGCCGAAGCGGAGTTTGCACGCGACCAGATCCAGAGCTATGGAGCCGATCCGCGCATGCCGGAATCGAAAGGCTCCATGTCCGCCATCCTGGTCCCGGCCGGAAATACGAAGTTGGAATAGGGAGCGCTGGAGCGCATAGCCCAGTTGAGGTCTGGCTATTGCTTAAATATCGGAGTCGATCGTTGGGAAGGTATTCGAAATGTGATCGTGCCAGGCGAGGGCATCTTCGTCCACTAGTGCCCAAACCAAACCGATCCCAGCGGCCAGGACGCTAATGAGGCTGCCGAACAGGCGTTGATAGCGGCGTTCGACCGAGGGCGGGTTGCCATCGAAGTCAACCAGGCGAAGTCCTGTGCACGACATGCCGATCGTATCGCGGTTGGCGCAGGCCCAGATGGTTTTATAGAGCACTGGAATGGTAAGAAATGCCGCCAGCCAGAACGGAACAAGGTGCCTGTCGAAAGAGAGCCGGCCACCTTCGTAAAAAAAGAAAGCCAAACCTGCCAGGATGGGGCAGAGCATCAGACCGGCATCGATTAAAGCCGCTTCGAGCCGCAGCCCGGGTGGCGCCACTGGCGCGTCGCAAATGATATGCGATTGGGGTGGAGCCATCAACTCGTCCGCTCCAAAGAGCTCGAAGCTTTGCTGGCTCATCGTGACCTTTTTACGGCCACGCGGGCGAGGCAACTCTACCTTGGCCTGCTTGAGGGGATCGGGACGCGGGGCGTCAGCCGTCCGGCCAAGATCGGCCGCGCGCGCCCGGATGGATTGGCGTTCGGCAGGAGTCGTGAGAGATTCGAACGCGATGACTCGTTCCGGATTCGGATTCGAGAAAAGAGCTTGCTGGGCTGCCTCCGCCGCAGTGGGCTCCGGATTGGCGAATTCAGGGAAGGCTGGGGCGGCCTGCCGCGCGAAGTCATACGCGTGCGCCGTGGCGCCCGAGGAGATTGGGAAAGATTGCGAGGCGGTCGGACGAAATCTTACGCGACGACCGCAACGGCTACACCGGTGGTCATCGTCTAAAATCCAAGTTTGGCAATGCTGACAGTTCATCTCGCGTCCCCGCAGGTTCCCCCAGTTTCAGGTTGTACCAGAAAACTTGAATTTTGTCTAGAACATTTCGCGTCTAAGTTGTTCTTTTTATTTGTAGCTATGTTTCTCGCGGCCGGGGGGCCCGCGAGGGGACAGAGCGTGCCACGTCCCGCAAAGGCCGATATGCCTTCGGAAGATTCAATATGGATGTCCTCCATCAACAAGGAAGA
>DATHIZ010000180.1:0-14259 GCA_035316385.1 Bryobacteraceae bacterium
AGGCCACGCTGGATTTGAATTTACCTGTCGGTGAACCGAGCCAGCAGATCACCGTTGATGCGGACGCTCCGGTGGTCAACCTGACGACGACGGACATTTCGGGCCTGGTCGGTCAGCAGCAGCCGAAGGATCTGCCGCTCAATGGGCGAAGCTACGATCAACTGCTTACGCTCAACCCTGGAGTGGTTAATTTCACGTGGGAGAAGGTCGGCGGCACAGGCGTATCGAATTCCACTAACGGTAATAACTTTGCAGTATCGGGTAACCGTCCCCAGCAGAATTTATTCCTGCTGAATGGCGTGGAGTTTACCGGCGCCGCCGAGAATAACATGCAGCCGGGCGGCGCCAGTCAGCAGTTACTGGGAGTGGATGCGATCCGGGAATTTAATGTTCTGCGTGATTCTTACAGCGCGGAATATGGCAAGCGGCCGGGCGCGCAGGTGTTGATTGTCACGCAATCCGGAACGAATCAGTTGCACGGATCGCTGTTCGAATTTCTGCGAAACAATGCACTCGATGCCCGGAACTTTTTTGATGGCGCTTCGGTTCCGGGCTTTACGCGCAACCAGTTCGGAGGAGCGTTGGGCGGGCCGGTCCAGAAAGACAAAACCTTTGTGTTTGGTAATTTTGAAGAATTCCGCCAACACCTGCACCAAACCGGCGTGGACCTGGTCCCGGACACCAACGCGCGTAATGGATACTTACCATGCAAGCTGGTCAGCCCCGCACCGGCCTGTTCCAGTTCCGGGCTTGCCTTTGTGGGTGTTTCGCCGCTGATCAACGCGTGGCCGGCGCCCACAGCGGGCTCACCGGATTTTGGCGGCATTGCGGAGGCGTTCAACAATCCATTGCAAACGATCCGGGATGACTTCGGGACAAGCCGGCTCGACCACATTTTTTCGACCAAGGACCAACTGAGCGCGGTCTACACCATCGATGACAGCGGGGATTACACGCCGACCAGCACGAACTCCTACAGCACCGATGTGGCAAGCCTCAGAGAGCAGGTGGCGAGCCTGCAGGAAACGCATGTTTTTTCTCCTACCCTGGTCAACACTGCCAGATTTGGCTATTCGCGGGCGGGTTATTTCTTCACCGGCGAGCCCACGCCTGGGACTCCCGCGGCAGAGCTGCCCGGCTTTCTGACAGGACTTCCAATTGGCGCGCTGGTGGTGGGCGGCAGCGCGGCATCGAATCCGACTGCTCAGCTCAGCCTGGCGGGGAGTAACAACGGAAGTAACTTGCGCGTTGCACGGAACCTATTTACTTATGACGACAGCGTTTCCTTTACGAAGGGCCGCCATCAAATCAATATTGGGGTCTGGTTTCAGCGCGTGCAATCCAATGAGACGCTCGCGCTTAGCCAATACGGACAAGCCACGTTTACCAGCTTGCAGACATTCCTGCAGGGAACGGCTGGTTCGCTACTATACGATCCAACGCCCACGCCGCTGGGCTGGCGAGCATTGTTTGGAGCGGGCTACGTGGAAGATGTGATCCGAGTGGCTCCGCGCTTAACGGTGTCGCTCGGCTTCCGGGATGAATTCACCACAGGCTGGAACGAGGTTAACGGAAGAGCCGCAAACTACACTTATCCGAACGGAATCATTTCCAGTCAGCCGAATATCGGCAACTCTGTCTATACAGTCAACAATGGCAAGTTTCTGCCGCAACCGAGAGTGGGAATCGCGTGGAGCCCGTTCGCCAATCAGAGTAAGACGGTGATCAGGGGCGGCTTCGGCATGTATAACGACCTGCAAGATGCGCTGGGCTATCGCACCGATCAAAATGCGCCTTTCAATCCGACTTACAGCCTGCCGAACGCCGCGGTTTCGCAACTGCCGCTTTCGCCGACGGGTCCCGTACCCACAACTGCGCGCCTGGTGCCCGGCGGCGTGCAACCAGATTTACAAACTCCCACGCTGATTTCCTGGTCTTTCAAAGTGCAGCAGGAATTGACGGCGAATACTGTGCTGAGCGTCGGATATGTCGGGTCACATGGCTATCACGAGCTGATCGGCATCGACGCGAACGAGCCCTTTCCGGTAGTTTGTCCCGCGTCGCCTTGCCCGGCAAATTACCCCGCGAGCTTCCCGGCCGGAATCGCAGGCACGCCTGTTACGGCAGGGACTTATTACGTGCCTAGCGCGACGAAACCGAATCCGTCGATCGCCAACACGTGGACCTACTTTTCCGAGGGCGATAGCTCCTATCAGGCATTGCAAGTGGACGTGAACCACCGCTTTACGAATGGCTTGTCTTTGCGCGGCGCTTATACGTGGTCAAAGACGATCGATGATGGAGATTCGCTGAACGCGACTACCTCCGGAAATGAGCCGGCGCTTGCATCGAATCCATTCAACCTGGCCGCGGATCGTGGTTTGGCGAATTTTGATGTTAGACACGTCGGAGTTATCGCCGGAACTTACTTACTGCCTTTTGGACATGGCAGGCACTTTTTCGCTAATGCTCACGGCTTTGTCAATACCATGGCCAGCGGCTGGGCGGTCAATTCAATTGTCACGCTGCAAAGCGGCTTTCCGTTCACTCCTCAACTGAGTTACAACCCGTCTAACAACGGCGACACGCGCAACCCCGTCCGGCCATTTGTGGATCCCGCCTTCTCCGGTCCAGTGATTCTGGGCAACCCGAACCAGTGGTTCAATCCGGCGGCCTTCCTCGCGCCTCCGAATAATAGCGGGTTCTACGGAAATTTGGGGAGAGACACGTTGATCGGTCCGGGCGTGGCGGTGTGGGATTTCTCCGCGCTAAAAGATACGCCTATTCGGGAAAGGCTCACGCTGCAATTCCGTGCGGAGCTTTTCAACATTCTGAACAAGGCCAATTTCAACACGCCGAATGCAGTCGTTTTCACTCCGACTGGAGTGTCGCCGACAGCGGGAATTATTACCAGCACTTCGACTACATCGCGGCAAGTTCAATTTGGGTTGAAGCTGCTCTGGTAAGAAATGGACAATAGATTTATATGCCATCTCTTTCCGGCGAAGTCGAGCGGCTGCTTTCGGCGGCTCCCGCACGCCTCCCGTTACTTCAGGCCGGTCTCCAGCCGGCTGTAGATGCCAGCAGCGTCCGCCAGCAGGGTGCGGCGTTGCTTTTCCCAGACGCCCGGCAGGAGCAGGCAGCTTTGGCCGGGCTGCTGCTACGCGTTGGATGCTGGGAGGAGAGCCATGCGGTCGCGCAGGACGTACAGTCGGTTGAAGGAAGTTACTGGCACGGCATCATCCACCGGATGGAGCCCGATTCATTCAACGCAGGCTACTGGTTCCGGCAGGCCGGTCAGCATGCGATCTTTCCCGAACTCTTTCGGCGCGCGACCGAAATACTGAAAAACGGCGGCCCCAAACACTGGCGGCTGAGGAACTCTTGGGATTCGTCACTTTTCGTTGAATGGTGCGACGAGGCGCGCGAACGGGGTGGTGAGGCAGAGGCTACTGCTCTCGAAATCCAGATGACTGAATGGCGACTGCTATTCGATTGGTGCGCCGCAAAGGACTCCCGATAGTCAGTTCATCCGCCGCACCAGGCGGCCGTCCAGCCAGGCGAGGATGGCTTCGACGCTGTCCTGATAGAAGACTTTGTAAGTCTGCTCCGTCACGAAGCCGATGTGCGGCGTGGTCAGGGCGTTCGGCAACAGCCGGAGGGGATGGCCGGGCGGCAGAGGCTCAGCATCGAAGACGTCGAGCGCCGCTCCTCCAATTGCGTTTTTGCCGAGTGCGTCAATCAGCGCGGCCTCATCCACCAGCGGACCGCGCGAAGTATTCACGAGCAGCGCGGTTGGCTTCATCGAGGCCAGTTCGGCCGCACCCACAACGCGTTTGGTTCGTTCGCTCAGGACGAGATGGAGCGTAACAATGTCGGCATCGCGAAAGAGCTGTGCCTTTGAAACGAGCCGGGCACCGTGTTCCGCGGCCTTTGCTTCGGTCAAGTTCGCGCTCCAGGCGATCACGTGCATTTCGAAAGCGCGCGCGTACCTGGCGATGGATGCGCCAACAGTTCCCAGCCCAACGATGCCGATCGTCGAGCCTTTCAGATCTTTGCCAATTTTAGTCTGCCATCCGCCGGCATGAACAGACGCGTGCTCCTGCGGGATGTACTTGGCGGCAGCCATGATCAGCGCCCAAGTCAACTCGGCTGCGCCATGATTCACGTAGCCAGTGCCGCAAACCGTGATACCGAGACCTTTTGCGGCCACCAGATCTATGGAAGCATTGCGCGCGCCCGTGGAGACGATCAGTTTCAGGTTCGGTAACCGTTCGAGTAAGGGCCGCCCCATGGGTGTGCGCTCGCGCATGGCGCACACAACAGCAAAGGGAGCCAGCCGCTCAACCACAGCATCCAATTCCGAAACGTGGTCGTTGAAGACAGTCAGCTCCGCCCGGCCGTCCAGGCTGGACCAGTTCGCCATCCGCAGCGCGACGCCCTGGTAGTCATCCAGGACGGCTACTTTTATGAGCGGCATGTAAGGCGCGATTAGTTTGTGGTCACGCTCAAACCGGTGACGGTGGCATCGGTGTTGTGAGCAAAGCGAATTCCGTAGACACCATCGGTCGACTTCAGCTTTCCAGCAGTGACCAGCGCGGACTTATCGTAGCCCGCCACAACTGTACCGTTAATTGAGCACTCGACGCGGTCGCCCTTTACGGATAGAGCAATCTCCTGCGTCACGGGCTCTCCCGTGCCAGCGGCTTTATGCACGGCGGCGTTTGCTTCTCCGCGCCGGCCGTTCATCTGAAACGCGTCAGGGCCGAATCCGCGCACGATGAAATTTCCGTTGCCGTAGGCCGCGCAGTAGAGGTAGCTCTGCTGATCGGTTCCCAGATCATTGCCCGCGATAAAGATGCCGTACGGGTGCGGGTGGCTGTTCAGGTTCATGTACTTCGGCTCATTAAATGTCGCCTTGACCGTATAGTTGCCGGTGGCTTTGTTGGCCGGATTCCAATAGGATACGGCCGGACCCGTGGTGACGTGCAGGACCTCGCCTTCCTTGGCGAGCTTCGCATTATTGAGCGCTTGGCCGGCCTTCTCCTCACTGGCGTCAACCTTTCCAGCCCAACCTGGGACGGAGATACCACCGCCCGCGACGGCGCGGGACGCACCCTCTGTTGGGTTCTGGGCGAGCATGGCCGAAGGGACGAGCATGACGATAGCGACTGCAAGGGCGAAACCGTGAACTAGACGCATGATGTTTCCTTTCAATGAAAAAGTTGGCAAGCGACAATCATTATAAGCCGTACTGGCGAAGTAGAGGTCTCAGCTTTTGAGTTCGACGGCTAGCGCCTCAAAAGGTTTGTCACTGAGATTTTCCTCATCATGTGTTACCGGTGTTCCCCAAACAGCATCGCCGGCGTTGTGTTTTGCCATGCCGACTTTGCCTTGTGGATCCTTGGTGCGAAAGTCCTGATCGGTTAGATAGACGGTTACGCGGTTGACGGGATGCTCGTGCATCGGAGTGACTCCATGCGCCTCTATTTTCACTCGCACGACGCGGACCTGCGCGTTCTCGAATTCCACCTTGTAATGTTTGGTGTCTAATTTGACCGGATCGAGTTTGCTGGCAATGGCCTTTCCGGAGCCGGGCGCGTTCAACAGCACTTCAATGATGTCGAAAGAATCCTTGCTGAGAACTTCCGGGGAATGCATCCCGCCCGCGGGACTCCACTGCACCTCGCCGGCTGTCCAATCAAACTCCGCGGGTTGCCGGCCGTCCTGGTACTCAAAGCGCTGTTTGCCAGATTGCAGGTAAATCATCACGCGGTTCATTTTGTGCTCATGGAAGTTTCCTTTTACATGGGCCTTTTCGAGAGCGCGAAGCACTTTTACCCGATCGTTTTCAAAAAGGGTGGCCGAGGGCTGGACGGTCAGAGCCGCGAACGCCCCGCAAGCGATGAGCAGCAGGGCGGCGGTTAGCTTGATTTTCATAAGCACCGATAATATCGCGGCGGGGGTGCGGGCACATTCCGTTATTGTGTAGGCATGCGCAAGATTCTGGTTGTAACCGGAGATGCAGGCGAATCCTACGAAGCGCTGTATGCGGTCCATCGATTCCAGGAAGCGGGCTATGCTCCGGTGATCGCGGCTCCGAGCGCGCGCCGGCTCCACTTGGTGATACACGATTTTGAGCCAGGCTGGGACACCTATGTGGAGCGGCCAGGTTACGGACTCGAGGCGGATATCACGTTTGACGCCGTGCAGGTTGATGAATATGATGCCATCCTGCTGCTGGGAGGGCGGGCGCCCGAATATCTTCGAAACAGCGCGAAGCTTTTGGAAGTCACGCGGGAATTCGAGCGTAAGGGGAAGTGGGTGTTTGCAATCTGCCATGGCATCCAGATATTGGTTGCCGCGGGCCTAACGGCCGGCAAGCGGTTGACCTGCTATGAACACGTGCGCACGGAAGTGACACAGACGGGAGGCGCCTGGCAGACCGAGCAAGCGGTGCGCGATGGCCGGATGGTGACCGGGCAGACGTGGCAATCGCATCCGGAATTCTACCGGGAAGTTTTCGCTTGTCTTCAACCTTGAGCGGAATGCGCCGTGCCGACCAAGACGATTCTCTGTCTGGCGAATTCCCGCAAGTTGTCCGGCAGATGCATTGCCGGGCGGGAATTGACGCCGGACGGGTATGCGGGATGGGTTCGGCCGGTGAGCGCGCGGTCTTCCAGCGAAGTTTCGGAAGAGGAGCGGCGCTACGAGAACGGGTTGGACGCGCGGGTGCTGGACATTATCGAGGTACCGGTGCTGGCAGCCGCTCCGCAGTTGCATCAAATCGAAAACTGGGTCATTGACGACCGGCGGTACTGGGCGAAGAAAGGCGAGGTCTCCTGGGAAAGCCTGGCTGCTCTAGTGGAGAAGCCGGTTTCGCTTTGGACAGTGGGCGATTCCACTCAACACGGCACAAATGACCGGGTGAGAGTGGAAACGGCAGCCTGGATGAAGGGTTCGCTGCTGCTGGTTGAACCGGAGTATTTGCAGGTACAGGTGGGCACGGACGGATATTCCAAGAGGCGGGTCAGGGCTAGTTTTCTTTACAAGGAGACGCATTATGGGCTGGTTGTGACCGACCCGGTGGTGGAGCGGGCGTTTTTTGCCAAGGAGGACGGTTGCTATCCGCTTGAGAAGGTCTTTTTGTGCGTGAGTTTGACGGAAGATTGGGAGGGCTGGTGCTATAAAGTTGTGGCGGGGGTCGTTGGGCGGCCGATATGATGGGTAGATGGTGGAGGGAATTGTTTATTCGATTGGGCACTCTACCCACTCGCTGGAACATTTCCTTTCTCTCCTGCGGACGCACGGCATTACGGCAATTTGCGACGTGCGGTCGAAGCCCTATAGCCGGCTGAATCCACAATACAATCGCGAAGTGCTCAAGAACGTACTGCAGGAAAGCGGCATTGCGTACGTGTTTTTTGGGCGCGGAATTGGGCGCCCGGAGCGAAGACCCTGCGTGCCTGGAGGGCGGACGCGTGCGGTATGAGTTAGTGGCCCAGACCGATCTATTTCGCGCGGGACTGGAGCGCGTGCGGGAGGGGATGAAGCACTTCCGCGTGGCTCTGATGTGCGCGGAGAAAGACCCCATGGATTGCCACCGGACGATTTTGGTGGCGCGGCAATTGGAGAGGCTGGGCATGGATATCCGGCACATCGATGCGGAAGGCGGGCTGGAAAGCCAAGCGGCCGTGATGCAGCGGGTTCTGCTGGCACTGAAATTGCCCGAAGAAGATCTGTTTCATTCGCGCGCCGAGATGCTGACCAGCGCTTATGAGATGCAAGGGGAGCGGCTTTGCTATGCTCCCGAAGAAGCACGCGCGGCAGCGAACGCGGCCGGATGAAGATCTTCACTATCGGCTTCACCAAGAAGCCGGCGGAAGTCTTTTTTTCGAGACTACAGCAAGCTGGGGTCAAGCGGCTGGTGGATGTTCGCTTGAACAACGTTTCACAGCTTGCCGGGTTTGCCAAACGCGAGGACTTGCGGTATTTCTGCCGGGCAATCTGCGGCATCGATTATTTGCATCTGCATGAACTCGCTCCCACTCAGGACATGCTGGATGCCTTCAAGAAGCAGAAAGGCGATTGGGACCTGTACGCGCGGCGATTCCTGGATTTGTTGGGCGAGCGCCGGATAGAAGAGACCATTTCGAGAGAGACGCTGGCGGAGGCTTGTTTGCTGTGCAGCGAAGAGCTGCCGAAACACTGCCACCGGCGCCTGGTAGCCGAATATTTGCGGGAGAAATGGGACAGCGTGGAGATTGAGCATATCCTTTAGCAATAGTGGAAACTGTTCTTGAACTACGCGAACTCGCCAAACACTATCCCGGTCACCGCGCCGTGGACGGCATTTCCCTTTCTATCGCCAAGGGTGAATTTTTCTCGTTGCTGGGACCATCCGGCTGCGGCAAGACGACTACGCTACGCTTGATCGCGGGCTTTGAAGAGCCGACCACGGGCAAGGTGCTGCTGGATGGGCGCCCGGTAGCGAAATTGCCGCCGTACCGCCGCGACGTGAGCACCGTCTTTCAGAATTACGCTCTGTTTCCGCACCTGACGGTGGCGCAAAATGTCGCATTCGGACTGGAGCGGCGGGGGAATTCGAGCAAAGAAGCAGTACGCGGGAAAGTAGAAAAGGCGCTGGCTTTGGTGCAGTTGACGGGTAAGGAGGCGCGCTTCCCTCATCAGCTTTCCGGGGGCGAAAGACAGCGCGTGGCTTTGGCGCGTTCGCTGGTGCTGGAGCCGAAGGTATTGCTGCTGGACGAGCCGCTATCGGCGCTTGACTCGAAGTTGCGTAAAGAGATGCGGCAGCAATTGAAGCTGCTGCAGCGGCGAGTGGGCATCGCCTTTTTGTTTATTACGCACGATCAGCAGGAGGCTCTTTCGCTATCGGACCGGATTGGCGTAATGCATCAGGGCGCGCTGCTGCAGACGGGCACTCCACTGGAACTGTACCGGCAACCCAGCTCGCGCTTCGTGGCCGAATTTCTGGGAGATGTGAACTGGTTCGAAGGAGCAGGCGTCCGGCCGGAAGCGGTGCGGGTATCACGCGAGGCTCCGCTGAACCCAGAACACAATACGACTGCGGTGGTGCAGCGTGTTACGTTCCTGGGCAATTGTGTTCACCTCGAAGCCAAGTCGGCGGATGGGGCCGATTGCATTGTGGAACTGCCGCAACGGCATTGCGATTTTCAATCGGGCGAGACGGTACACATGTGGTGGCATGCAGCCGATGAGTTTCGCGTTCCCGAGGGCGGTTGACGATGCGGCGCCTTTCCGGCGGGAAAGAATCCGTACGTTTTCAGATACTGGCGCGCCAGTTCGCGCTCCCCAGCACGGTGACGATGATTGCGCTGTTCTATGTTCCGCTGCTGATTATTCTGGCGTACAGCCTGCTTACGCGCGGGCCCTATGGCGGCGTGATGCTGCCTTTGACTCTCGAAAGCTACCGGCGGGTGTTCGACCCATTGTACGGACAGATTTTTTGGCGGTCGATCTGGATTGCGGCGGTATCGACGGCGCTGTGCCTGATACTGGCATTTCCGCTGGCGTTCTACATTGCCCGTTCAGGCGGCCGCAAAACGCTGCTGCTGAACCTGGTGATGCTGCCGTTCTGGACGAGTTTTTTGATTCGCACTTATGCCTGGATGTTTCTACTTCGCGATACCGGCCTGATCAATACCGCGCTGCTGGCCGTACACGCCATTCGTGAGCCGCTGCCGCTGCTGTTTAACGACGGCGCGGTGATTTTGGGCCTGGTGTATGGCTATCTGCCGTTCATGGTGCTGCCGCTGTATGCGACGCTCGAAAAGCTGGACGATTCGTTACTGCAAGCTGCCGCCGACCTGGGGGCGACACCTTGGGTGGCTTTTTGGCGAGTAGTGATACCACTGAGCAAACCGGGCGCGGTGGCCGGTTCGCTGCTGGTTTTCATTCCGTGCCTGGGCGCGTACCTGACTCCGGATTTGATGGGCGGCGGCAAGACCGTGATGATCGGGAACCTGGTACAGAACCAATTCACGACGGCGCGCGACTGGCCATTTGGAGCGGCGTTTTCGCTGCTGCTCATGCTGATTGTGCTGGGAACAACCCGCGTGCTGGGCAAACGCGGGGAGGAGTTGCTGTGAGGCGGTTGCTGGCGGTCTATGCCGGTATTGCTTACCTGTTTCTTTACGCGCCGCTCGCCGTGCTGGCGGTTTTCAGCTTCAACGCTTCGAAGATAGCCGTTTGGCAAGGATTCACGCTGCACTGGTACGGCAGTGTTTTTCACAATCCGGCTTTGCTCGAAGGGACTTTGAACAGCCTGGTGATAGCGGGCGCGGCGACGGTGATATCCACCATTCTGGGAACGCTGGCAGGGTATGCCATCTGGAAGAGACGCATGCCCTGGCTCACGAATTCGTTGTATCTTTCGCTGCTGTCGCCGGAAATTGTTACGGGCGTCTCCTTACTGGCGTTCTTCGCCTGGGTCTTTCGCTTTGGGCATGTACAGCTAGGCATGCATACGGTGATTCTGGCGCACATTTCGTTTTCGCTGGCGTATGTTGTGCTTGTGATTTTGGCGCGTCTGCGGACGTTCGATCCGACGCTCGAAGAAGCAGGGCTGGACCTGGGCGCGACCGAATGGGAAGTATTCCGGCGTATTACCGCACCGATGCTGCTGCCGGGAATTGTGGCGGCGGCGCTGCTCTGCTTTACGGTATCGTTCGACGATTATGTGATTACGAGCCTGGTGGCGGGCGTGGATTCAGAGACGCTGCCCATGATGGTTTATGCGATGGCGCGTAAGGGCGTGAGTCCGGAGGTGAATGCGCTGTCGGTGATGATCACGGTCGGATTGGGCAGCTTGATTTTGACAGCGGGACGGCTGGAGCGGCGCGGAAGATGAAACGGAGAACGTTTCTGGCGGCCGCGGCCGGCGTAGGGCTTGGCTGCGAGAGGCGCGGCGAAAGGCGTCTGAACGTGTACAACTGGGAAAATTATGCGGCCAGCAGCACGATTCCCCACTTCGAGCGCGAATTTCGCTGCCGGGTGCGCTATGCCACCTACGGCAGCGCGGAAGAAATGCTGGCCAAGGTGATGACCGGCAATTCGGGTTGGGATGTGGTATTTCCTTCGAATAGTTTTGTAGAACCGATGCGTGATCTGGCGCTGCTTGCTCCACTGGATCACGCCAGGCTGAGCAACGTAGAAAACCTGGACGCGCGTTTTCGAGCGCCCGTGTGGGACCCAAGCCTGCGGTGGTGCGTACCTTATATGTACAGCGCGACCGGGATCGTCTATTCGAAAAGCGTGTCGCGGCAGCCGCTCGCCTGGGCCGATCTGTGGAGCGATTCCTATGGGCATCGCGTGACCATGCTGGACGATCCGGCGGAGGTGTTCGCGGCCTGCTTGAAACGCTTGGGCGCGTCGTTGAATTCGGGTGACGCCCGCGAGTTGAAGCAGGCGCGGGATCTGGCAATTCAACAGAAGCACTTGCTGCGGGCGTATCTAAGCGAAGAAGTGCGCGACCAGGTGGCCGCGGGCGATGTCCTGGCAGCGCAGATGTGGGCGCAGGTGGCGCAAGTAGCCATGGATCAATCGAGCAATCTCGCGTTTTCCTTTCCAGCGGAAGGGTTCGCGTTGTACGCCGATAACTGCGCGATTTTGCGGGAAAGTAAACGGCAGGACCTGGCGCATGAGTTTTTGAATTACCTGCTGCGGCCCGCAGTGGCGGCGGCGATTGCCACTGAGATGCGGACGGCGACGGTAAACCGGGCGGCGCACGCTTTGCTGCCGGAAGCGCAGCGCGAGAACGCGGTGCTGTACCCGGCCGCCGAAACGCTGCAACGCGGCGAATGGTTCGCGGCGCTGCCGATTACGGCGCAGCGTTTGCGCGACCGCTATTGGACCGAGATTAAGTCCGCGTGATGGTTAAAACAACTTGCGGGGACGGGGCTTGGCGAGGCGCCGCTCTAAACGCTGCCGTCGATGAGTCAGGGCGGCTGAGGGTTCGTGGCCAAGCGCTTGCCGGGTAAATTCGAGAGCGAGTATGTAGTTGCGCTCTTCGTGTTCGTAATACTTAGCCAACTCCTCCAGCGCGGAACAGCGGAATTCGTTCCGGCAGCCGGCTAATTCCGTGTACACGCGCAGGGCCGCGTTCGGGTTTCCGAGTTTTTTCTCGAGTTGGGCAATTTGCCATAAGGCATGGAAGAGCAGCTTGTCCGGGAGACCGGCATCGACGGCGCGTTTAAAGAGCTCAAGAGATTGAGCGTGCTCGCCGGAGGCCAGGGACCAGCGCGCAATCCCCGTCAGGTCCTCGCCGCGACGCACACCAACGCGCGACAGCGAGGCCGCATCGGTGCTGCGAAAGGCCGCTGGAACAACGGCTGTCAGGCAGGCCAGAGTCAATATATCCATCGCATTGTGATGGAAGATGGGGATCAACGCGCGGGCTTCCTGGGAGCGCAGATATTCGAAATAGACATATGGAATAAGCTCGCCGGGAAGATCGCCCTCGCGCTCGAAACCCAGGATCTGCTGTTCGAGTTGGATCAGGCGGCAACTCTCGAGGCGCAGTTTCCAGAGGCGGCGGGCGCCATGCAACAGATCGAGATGGTTAAGCCGCGCGAAGGGAGCTTTGTGGCGCGACATGCGATAACGGGTTTCGAGCAGCGGCTGATCGTAGGTCTTGCCGTTGTAGGTGATGAGGACGTCGAATTCGCTCAAATGCGCAGCCAAGGCGGCGAGAGCGCTGCGCTCCTCCGCGTATTCGCGCAGGAAGAATTGACGAACGCGAAAACCCTCCGGAACAATGCGGCCCACGCCGGTTAGAAACGCGTAAGTGCCCGAGCCGCCGGCAAGACCAGTGGTTTCGGTATCCAAAAATGCCCAGCGTTCGGGCGGCGAGTTCGGAATTTCGTTCTCACTGAGGGTGTCCAGCAAATCGGGAGGCAACTCGGATAACGCGCCGATGTCGGCGATGCCGTGCTGCCTGTGCCCGGCGAAAAGACGCTCGGTTTGAAAATGCTCTCCGAATTCGTTGGACACGACCTGACCCTCGGACCATTGCTCGATGAATGAGCGGGCGGAGAGGACGGAAGGTACAGCCGGCGCAGACGCCATGGAGCGCGGGCGGCTGGAGGCGAACTTGCTGTCAATGGTGGCGATCCGCCGCTTTAGCTGGGCTAGCCGGTCCTCTATGTCCAACATGCAGTTTAGCTTTGGCGAAACCTTCGCCTTTTATTTGCCGACAGACTCAGTATAACGGCTGTGCTCTTTTCGCCCGATAAGATGGTGATTCATGTCGACGCTTCGGCTCGCAATGCTTTTTTCACTGACGGCGCTATTCTGCCACGCGGCCGACCCGTTCGACGTGCCGGCTCAATATGTGAAGTCGGAATACCGGATTCCGATGCGCGACGGGGTGCGGCTGTTCACGCAAGTGTATGCGCCCAAAGACAACTCAGCCAAATGGCCAATCCTATTGAATAGAACTCCTTACGGCATTCCACCGTATGGACCGGAGAAGTACCGGAAGGCGCTGGGGCCATCGACGCGCTTGGCGGCGGACAAATTTATTTTCGTCTACCAGGATGTGCGCGGGCGGTTTATGTCGGAAGGGGAGTTTGTCGACGTACGTCCTATCAAGGAGACGCTGATTGGACCTAGGGATACGGACGAAAGCACGGATACCTTCGACGCAATTGAGTGGCTGCTGCAGAACGTTCCGAACAACAACGGGAAGGTGGGTCAGTATGGAACTTCTTATCCCGGTTTTTATACGGACTCGGGCCTGGTCCGTTCGCATCCCGCTCTGGTCGCCGCTTCGCCGCAAGCGCCGATGGCAGACCTTTTCCTGGGAGACGATGCGTACCACAACGGCGCGTTATTTCTGTTAGCCAATTTCAGCTTCTATACGGGTTTTCCGAAACAGAACAATCCCATCGCGCCCCCGGACGAGCCGGATTTCAATTATGGAACGAAAGATGGGTACCGGTTCTATTTGCAAATGGGATCCGTGGCGAATTCCGAAAAACTACTGAAGAAGAATCAGTATTGGACGGATTTGTATACACACGACACCTACGACGACTTTTGGAAGCCGCGCAATCTACTGCCGCAGTTGAAGGCTGTGACTCCGGCAGTGCTGGTGGTGGGCGGATGGTACGACCCGGAAGATCTATCGGGCACGTTGAAAACTTTCCGGGCGCTTTCGGCGCAATCGCCGGCGACGGTCACCAGTCTAGTCATGGGACCCTGGCAGCACGGCGGCTG
>DATHIZ010000181.1:0-11850 GCA_035316385.1 Bryobacteraceae bacterium
CCGCTCGGTCAGGGCCTGCTCCCCGGCGCGGCGCTGCTCAGCGTGCGCGGCAAAGTCCTGGAACACGGCATGCCGCGATTTTTCCGCCGTTTTGCGGAAGGGGTTTTCGATATAGAGGATCTGAAACAGCGTACTCACGAACTGGCGGCGTTTATCGAGGCAGCCCAACGCGAATACCAGTTCGGCGGGGAGATTGTTGCCGTGGGCTATTCGAACGGCGCCAATATCGCGGCAAGCCTGATGATGCTGCATCCCGGCTTGCTCTCCGGCGGAGTGCTGTTCCGCGCTATGGCGCCGATTGTACCGGAGGAGAAGCCATCGCTGCACGGGACGCGCGTCCTGCTCGCCGCGGGGAAGCGCGACCCGATTGCCCGGCCCGATCAACCGCGTAAACTCGCCGCGATCCTGGAGGAGGCAGGCGCCACGGTATTACTGCACTGGCATGACGGCGGTCACGAGATCGGGCAGGACGACATGACCGCCGCGCGGCTTTGGCTCACGAAACAAAGCCGGGAGCCTGAGCATTTCTAGGGCTCCCCGCGCCGTCCGGGGCGCGGCTTGCTCGATTCAGCCACCAGGGCATCAAATTCGGGCCGCGGCATCTTCAGCTTGTCCGGATGCGCGTCGATCCATTTCGCCATCGCCGAATATTTTGCCGGAGTCCAGCCGCCTTCGAACTCGGCGCCGTTCTTTCCTTCCCGGTTCAATTCAAAGTTGAATGTATCTTTCAGATTGGTGAATTCAGCGGAGCTGATCGCCGCTTCGGCCAGGATGGCGGGGACGAAGAGAACTCCGTCGGTTTTCGCAAGAACCAGATCTCCCGGCAGCACCACCGCCCGTCCGATGCGGATGGGGGAGTTGATCGCCGTCAACGTCATTTGCGCCCACGCGGAGGGATCGTAGCCACGGTAAAACCCGTTGAAGTTGGGGATCTCCCGGTTCTCTTCCTGATCTCTGATGCCGGCATCGAATATGAAACCGGTATGGGTGTGGGCGGCGATGCCGTTCCCCAGGTTGGAGCCAATTAAAGTGCCTTCAATGATTTTTCCAAAGCCGTCAGCAACATAAACATCGCCGAGTTGTAGTTCATTGATGGGCCAGCTGTTGTTCCCGCTCACGCGGCCCTCCGCTTTCCCTTCGGCTGCAATGGCTTTTGCCATATCGGGCCGAAGCGGCATATACTGTGCGGTCAGGGCGCGGCCCGCGAAAGGCTTTTCGATGTGGAGGGCTTGCCATCCGGCTTCAAACTGGCTCCGGTAGCCTTGACCGCGCAGATAGTCCCACACATCTTCGATCGACACGTCCAAAGCACGCTTGATCAGATTATCGGGGATCTTTGGCCGGCCGTCGGGGAAGCGATCGCCCTTCCAGTCCGACGTGTAAAACATCATCTGCTCCTTCGTCATTTTTACTTGAGCGAAGGCAGTGGAGGCTCCAAACAGCGTGCAGGCTGCCAGGGCCGTCAAAATCACTTTCCTCATGCGATTCTCCTTTTACCTGTTCCGCCGGGCCTGTGAACACAGCGGCTTCCGGTCCTCTTCCTACTAAAGTAAAGGCGAGGACGCCGGCGCGGTTTGATCCGCTTTCTAACTTTCTAATTGCTCCCGCCGAGTTTACCAATCGCAAAAGCAAAACGCGCGTAAAGCAGCGCAATGGTTGCCAGCGTGTAGGTTCGCGGGTGCGCCGGTCTCACTGAAGTGACGGGCATTTCCGCCGTCAGTGATATAGTCCTTGAAAAACTATCTGATGAAAACTGCAACGCTGCTCTTGTCGGTGCTGGCGGTGGCCGCCGCCAATGCTCAGAATAATCCGCAACCCGCCGCTTCCCGCGCCACACTGGCTCCGCTGCCTGCCCCTATCGGCGCGCCGGCGCCGGGGCCGGCAACTGACGGTCCGTATGCGCCCCAGCCCATTCTGCAAGGAGGCGTAATCTTGCCTCTTTATCCGCCGGGTTCGTCTTTTCTGAACGCGGCCCGGGTGCGCGAACCCGAGCACTACAACATGAATCAATCCGTGCCCGGGCGGATCAACAGCATTGTAAACATCCACAATCCTTCGATCGAAGTGCACACGGTCGATCGCAGCATCAATACAGGCACGGCAATCATACTGGTGGCCGGGGGAGGGCACAGGACTTTGAATGTGGGCGGCGAGGGCGCGGATTTCGTTCCCTTTTTCGGCAACTACGGCGTCAATACGATCATCCTGCGAAGCCGCCTCCGCAGCGATGGTTACAATCCGCAGACAGATGAGGTGTACGATGCGCTCCAATCCATCCGGCTGGTGCGCGCGTATGCCAAAGAATGGAACATCGATCCCAACAAGATTGGCATGATGGGCTTTTCGGCAGGCGCGGAGCTGACTGCGGCGGCGGCAGTGCTGTATGACGATTTCGATAAAAAGAACGCCAGCCCGGGAGATCCCCTGGCGGGAATCAGCTCGCGTCCCGACTTTGCGGGCATCATCTATCCGGGCCCCTCGCCGTTCGCCCGCAACCGTGCGGCTCCGCCAATTCCGCGCAACGTTCCTCCCGCATTTATCGCGTGTGGCGGCTCGGGAGACCGGGTGCATGCCGTGTGGGCGATGGAATACTTTAACGCCATGCTGGACCTGAGCGTACCGAACGTCGAGATGCATATTTACGGGAATGGCCGCCATCCGGGCGACGCCCTGCCCGATGGCAGCCGCATGAGCGGCGGTTTGACGGACCGCAACGACACGCCGTTCGGCACCTGGCAGATTCGCTATATTGACTGGTTCCGCGATCTCGGCTTCCTGCAAAAGCCCGGCATCGAGACCAAAGCCGCGAAGGATATTACGACGTTCCTGAGTCAGCCGCCGGGTCCAGCGGGCCCAGGCGGACCGGGCCGCAGTGCTCCAACGGGTGGACAAACCCCGCCGGGCGCTGCCCCCCGCAGCCGCTAGTTCAGACCGATCGACTTCCGGGACCACAGGGGAACTAAACAAGCCAAGTATTCCTGCCGATAAGTGGGTGATGGCGACGAGCCAACCTGATCTGTACCGAGAGCCAGCGTGATGCTTAGCGATCCCGCGGGAGCCTTGGCCGCTACCTACGATTCCGGGCTTGTCGCGCTATCAGTAATGATAGCGGTGGTGGCCTCTTATGCGGCGCTCGACCTGGGCGGACGCGTAACGGCTGCCAAAGGCGGCGTTCGACTTATCTGGCTCACTGGCGGCGCCGCGGCCATGGGTCTAGGCATCTGGTCGATGCATTATGTCGGAATGCTTGCCTACAGCCTTCCGGTAGCGGTTTTTTACGATTGGCCCACGGTTCTGGTATCCCTGCTGGCGGCCATGCTCGCATCCGGCGTAGCCCTGTTCGTCGTAAGCCGGGATGAGATGGGACCGGTCCGGAACGGCATTGGCGGATTGTTCATGGGGGCCGGAATCGCGGCCATGCACTACATCGGGATGGAAGCGATGCGGCTGCCTGGCATGTGTCATTATTCTCCTGGACTGGTAATACTATCGGTCGTTTTGGCGGTCCTCATTTCCGTGGTTGCGCTCTGGCTGACCTTTCGCCTGCGGCAAGACAGCGCTGTCTCGGGATGGCGCAAAATCGCAACCGCAATCTTGATGGGAGCGGCTATTCCCCTCATGCATTACACCGGTATGGCCGCGGTTACGTATACGCGGATGGATTCAGCCCCGGACCTAACTCATTCGATGGCGATCACTGACGTCGGCATAGCGGGCATCATTCTGTTCACGCTGCTCATTCTTACCTTGACGATAGTGACCTCTCTGATTGACCGGCGATTCTCGGCGCAATCGTTTGAGTTGAGACTGAGTGAAGAGCGCTACCGGCAAATCGTGGAGTCGGTCCAGGTCATTCTGTGGCGGCGGAGCGCGGATTCGCACCAATTCAACTTTGTCAATAGAGAAGCAGAAACGCTGCTGGGCTACCCGATAGCACAATGGCTGGCCAATGGGGATTTTCTTTTACACAATGTACATCCGGAGGATCGGGAGCTAACAGAATCGTTCTGTACCGCCGCCGCGGAGGGTCACGGACCTCAACATTTCGAGCACAGAATGATCACTGCCGCCGGAAGCGTCGTTTGGCTAAGCACGTCGGTTTGTCTGGTCGAAGGAGATGGACAGGGCAAAGAGCTTGTTGGAGTGATGACGGACGTCACAGACCGCAAGCGCGCTCAAGAGGCCGCCGAAAATGCCAGCAAGGCGAAGAGCGAGTTCCTGGCGTCGATGAGCCACGAAATCCGCACGCCGATGAACGGCGTGATCGGCATGACCGAATTGGTGCTGGAGACCGCACTCACTCTTGAACAGCGGGACTACCTGACAACGGTACAGATATCCGCGGAGTCGCTCTTAACGGTCATCAACGACATTTTGGACTTCTCTAAAATCGACGCCGGAAAACTTAACCTGGATCTAATATGCTTCCAGTTGCACGAGTCTATTGAAGAAACGATGAAGATCCTGGCGTTTCGAGCTCACGAGAAGGGTCTGGAGCTGGTCTGCGACGTCAAGCCCGAGGTCCCTCGCTGGGTGGTTGGCGATGCCTCGCGGATGCGCCAGATCATCGTGAACCTGGTGGGGAATGCCATCAAGTTCACCGAGCATGGCGAAGTGGAGTTGGAAGTTGGATTAGAACCTCAGGATGGCGAGAAGTGGCGCGTGCACTTCATCGTTCACGACACCGGCATCGGCATTGCTCCCGAAAATCAGCACCTGATCTTTGAGGCGTTTTCTCAGGCCGACAGTTCCACGACCCGAAAATTCGGAGGAACGGGCTTGGGGTTGACCATTTCGTCACGTTTAGCGAAGGCCATGGGGGGAAAGATCTGGGTGGAGAGCGAGCCAGGAAAAGGGAGCCGCTTCCACTTTACAATCTGCCTGGGTCTTGCCAGCAAAGCAGCGCAAAGGCCAATGGAAGAAGTGTGCTTGTCCGGGATACCCGCCTTAATAGTGGATGACAATTCCACTAACCGGCGGGTGCTGATGGAAATGCTTTGTGGGTGGCGGATGAAAACGACAGCGGCGGCGAGCGCGCAAGAGGCTCTTACTCATTTACGGCGCGCGTGTCGAGGGGGACAGCCCTTCACCCTGATGGTGACGGACGTCCACATGCCGGAGCTGGATGGCTTTGATCTCGTCGAGCGAATCAAACAAACACCGGAGCTTACCAATATCGCTATCCTGATGCTCACGTCGGGAGAACGGCAAGGCGATGTAGCGCGCTCCGAGAATCTGGGGGTTTCAGCGTACCTCATGAAGCCAGTTCGCCGCGCTGAACTTCATACCGCTATCGCTACAGCGCTTATAAATCAGGTCGGAGGTGAGAGCGCTATCGAAGGCGAAGCGGGGATCGCCCGAATCCTCCTGCCGGTAGCGCCGGAGGCTTCGCGGTCCCGCGTTCTGGTTGCCGAAGATAACCGCGTTAACCAGCGCCTAGCGGCGGGAATACTGAAAAAAGGCGGTCACGACGTGTTCATTGCCAACAATGGCAGAGAAGTGCTCACGGCGCTTCAAGACCAAGCGTTCGACCTGATCTTAATGGACATCCAAATGCCGGAGATGGACGGCTTTGAGGCAACCAGGGCGATACGTGAAGAGGAGAAAGGGAACAACAGGCACATCCCCATTATTGCTGTCACGGCGCACGCCATGATAGGGGACAAAGAGCGGTGTCTCGCGGCTGGAATGGACGCTTATATTTCCAAGCCGATTCATGCCCTCGACTTGCTGCGACTGATAGAGAGACTAGGGCCTCAGGCGCCGGCGCTTCCGGCCGCGCTCTCGACCAAAAACTGACCGCCCGGAGCGCCGCCACCGTGTTGAATCAGCAGCTCACGGCCCCTGTTATACTGTGGTCTGTTGCGCCCGTAGCTCAGCTGGATAGAGTATCTGGCTACGAACCAGAGGGTCGCATGTTCGAATCATGCCGGGCGCACCAATCCAAGTTGTTGAACATCAGGCTTTTAGCCTTTGCGTTCCACACCACTATAACCAACTTCTTCCTTTAGCGGGTTCTGGGGCAGAAGCTCGGCACCCGGCACGCCGCGACAACGTCGTAACCGCTCCCTCCGGCTTATTGATTACCAATCTGTTAAGGCCCGAGTGGGAAGATTACTGAAAGCGGACCTTACCAAGGACCCTCGGAAGCCCCCGCGTATGCGGAGCAAAGTTCACAAAAAGGAAAAGGCCTAATGTCTAACGAAAAGAAGCAGTTGGTTCTAATAGGTGACTTATGCAAAAGGTGAAACGTGGGGGAGTAAGCCTCGCTTTCAAAGAGTTCGGCTCAGGCCCGCAAACAATTCTTTTCATACATGGCTGGTCGGGGAATCATACCTTCTTGCTGCCGCAGATACAGCATTTTAGCGCTTCACACCGTGTCATTGCCGTCGATCTTCGTGGACATGGGGAGAGCGATGCACCCGATCAGGAGTACACGATGGCCGGGTTCGCTGACGACATGGCTTGGCTATGTGAGCAACTGGAAGTAAAGAAACCGATTGTAGTGAGCTTTAGCATGGGCGGCAATGGAGCTCGCTGCCCGACGGCCCGACCTCATTGACGGTATGGTGTTGATCGATTCCTTCCTGATTCCTCCTCCACTCTTACTGGAAGGAGTTCGACCACTTGCTGAGGCCTTACAGGGGCCACGATATTTTGAGGCGATGGAGCAAGCCTGCTCAGTGCTGTGCCATCCTATCGACAACCCTGAGCGAAAAGCACAGGTCTCGGTGCAGATGAAAAAGACGCAACAGCATGTCTCAGCATCTGCGTTCAGGCACCATGTGACTGAATATGATGCCACACCGATTGCAAGACAGTGCCGCGGACCACTTGCCTATATCAGGGCTGCCATTCCCATGACAAGACTCGAAGATTTCCGCAAAGTGTGTCCGCAATTGCTGACCCCTCAGACATTTGGGTCTGGACACTTTTCGCCACTTGAAGTGCCTGTTCAAATCAACGCCATGCTTGAGGGTTTCTTAGAGCTCGACGCACGTCAGGCGATTTGAGACGTGCGTAGTCTTCAGCCCTGGCCACCTTTATCGAAGTTTTCTGTAGAGGTCTTGGATAGATTGTCATGAGAAAAGCAACGACACGCGCTGGCGCCGCGCGGACGCGCTCCTGATCGGAAGCGGGAAAACGGAAACATAAAATCCATGGTCTGGAAGAGCATCCAAGCCGCGCAGTTGCCCTATCTGCCAATACGGTGTGCGACGCCTGTGTATTCGCGCAAAGGAATCATGCGAAGGCTCAGGTTTTCATGCGGGCCATAAAGTAGAGTCCGGCCAGCATGAAGATCACGTCAGGAGACCAGGCCGCCATTGCGGCTGGCAGTTGGTTGAGGTCCCCGACCTGCTCGAAGAGCGTTCCGACGGTCCAATAAGCGATGGCGATTCCGAAACTGATGCCGACCCCTGTCATGGCGCCGCGGTTTCCGGCCACGAAGGCGAACGGAATGCTGAGGATAGCCATAATCAGAGCAAATAACGGGACGGAGAACTTCTTGTAATACTGCACTTGCAACGGCGTGGTTTCCAGCCCCGTCGCTTGCATCTCCCGGATGTAGTTTCCCAGCTCCTCGAAGTTCATCTCCTTGTACTCCTTCTCTTCTTTCACAAACCAGGAAGGAGTTTCGGTCAAATGCGAAAACGTGGCCGAAGCCTTATAGAACTGTTTGTAATTATCGCGGCCGCCAGCGGTCTCGTGGCTCATGCCGTTCTCAAATACCCAGGCGTGCAAGGTATCGCTCCATTGCGCGCGCTCGGCCGAAATTTGGTGCGTGACGTGGAAGGTGGCCGGGTCCAGTTCGAATACATTGACCTTAGACATGATGGCGCGCCTCGGGTCGCTCAGATTGAAATTATAGATACGTGAGCCTTGCCCATAGACCCAGTGACGGTCCGCCCGCAGATACGTGGCCACAGGTTTATTTTTGATCTGGGCGCGCAGCATTTCCTGGCGCCGGTTTGCTTCGGGGATGTAGTAGTGATCGAAAGCGAACAACAGCACGCTAATGAGCAGACTCATTACCACGACCGGCGCAGCCAAACGGTGGACACTCACTCCGCCCGCCTTGAAGGCCGTCACTTCGTTGTATTTCGTGAGGATGCCGAAGCAGATCAGCGAGGCGACCAGCGTTCCTATGGGTGTCAGCTGATAAATCAGGCTAGGCGCCAGGTACCAGAGATAGCTCACCATGGTCGGCATGCCGATGTCGTTCTTGATCATGTCCCCCAGCAGCTCAAAGAACGTGAACACCTCGATCAGCGAAACCAAAGCCACCAACAGAATGCAGAAGTAGAAGAGGAACGCGTTCAGTACGTAGCCGTCGATGAGCATGGGACGGAACCAGGAGCCCTGCAGACCGCGTTTGCGCCGGGCGGAGGGCAGGTGGGCGTTCACGAACTGGCTCAACCGTTTTATGACCGGCTGCGTTACGCTCTTGAACCACGCGACAAGATCGCGGTCGCCAGGGTGCTCCAGCCGGGTCAGCAGGAAGGCGCCGACCACGGCGAATACCGCGTCCGGTGTCCAGACCGCAACCGCGACGGGAAGACTACCCTTTTTCGCCACTCCGATCAATGAGGCTAGCGCGAGGTAGTACAGAAATGCCACCAGCACGGTAAAGATGAAGGCGGCCGACTTGCCGCCCTTGCGGGAAGAAACACCAAGTGGAATACCCACCATCGCGAGAAGAACACACGCGAGCGGCAGCGCAAGACGCTCGTGAAATTCAATGGCAGCGTTAACGTATTCCGTTTGCGATAAGTCGTGGCGGTGATAGACAAGTTTGTAGAGTGGACCCGTGTCCATCTCCTGCACTGTCCGGTTCACCTGCAACTCATCCTGCTTCTGGGCCTGAAGAACCTGTATTTGCCTCGGCGCTACGGTTGTGACCACCTTGCCCTCTTTGTCGCGCTCGGTAGACCGGAAGTCGCGCATATCGAGGATGATGCGGTTGTTGATAGGGTCGGGATGCGGGATAGCTTCCTGGGCAATGATGATGCGCGGACCGGCTCCCCGGTCTTTGCCCTGCTGCTCCAACTTTTCAGCCGAGGTCACATCCGCGATGAAGACCTGACGCCAGACCACTTGCGCGCCGGATGACTCCACGTCGCCTACGTAGAGCACGGTGTCCGGAAACTGTTCGTCGAAGATGCGCGATTCGATGTTCCCGGTAAGCTGCGCGGCGGCGAAATTCCTGGCCATCTTGGTTTCGAGATGGAGCGAAAGCGGCGTCAACCAAAGCGAAGCCATCGCCGTAAGCACCATCGCGAAGAAAGAAAAGAGCAGCACCGGCCGCGCAACGTTTGCGCTCGAGATGCCGGAAGCCCGCATGGCGATGATTTCGTTATCGGCGGACATCCGGCTGAGGCCGATCAGAATGCCCACCAATACGCCCAAAGGTAAAGCGAAAGGAATAGTAGAGGGCAGGGCAAACAGCAGGAGCTTCGCCACTACAGGAGCGGGAGCCGAGCTCTTTACCAGGAGCGCCGAAAGCCGTTCGATAGTGCGGAGGAACAGCACGAAGACGAACAGCAGTGTGCCCAAGGCCGCGCCGACGAAGACCTCCCTGAATATGGCTCTGCTTAAAATCCGCATGGCGCTACTGTTGCGCGACTAGGGCGGGAGGCGGAACTACGGGAAGCTTGCCGGGTTCGTCTTCAGCGCGAGCGAGGTCGATACTGTCAAACAACAAAGATGGGCAAATCACGGTCGAAGTAGTGGCGTCGGACGAAGCCTCCGCATAGTTGAAACTGGAGCCATTGTTCACGTAGTTGAGGACGTAGGGCCGGTCAGAAGCCAAGGCAACGTCGCGCAGATCCTTTGCGCTGAACTCCCTGAAACGAATGCCCCGGACGAGTTCTTCGTGGCCGTCGAGGTACAGCCGGTAGGCGAGCAGCGGTGGGTTGAGCGTACGGGCAAAACCGCCCTTTTGAAGCTGCCGTCCCAAGCTCTGCAGTTCGTTGATGCTGGCGGTAGACGGAAAGTCGAGACTGCGAAGGACGATGCCATACTTCAAACCCGCCGCCTTCACCTTTTCGAGCAGCTTGGCCCGCATTTGTTTTTCAGACACGGTCTGGCTGGCCTGCACAAAAAGATTGCCGATCACAGGCGCTTCCGCACCGAATCCTTCCGGCAATCGCCCGTGACCGTTCGAGGCGTTAAACTCCCGAACCGGTTCGCGGCTCGAGAGAAATCCTTTCAGGGTTCCCTTCTCTACCAGCATCACTTGCTCGGCCGGAACACCTTCATCATCAATCTGGTAGTGGCCGGCCAGCGGCACTCCCTGAAGCTGCTCCTGCAGCGGATTGTCATAGATGGTCAGCCAGTCCGGGACGACTTTGGCGCCAATCCGCGTGGCCCAGACGCTTTCCAGCACCTCGCCATTATTGCGGCTGCCGGGAGGAGCAAGCGGACGGCGATGGAGACGGACGGCATCCGCTAGCATGGACGCCATCATTTGGGCCGCAGCTTCCTGCTCAAACAGTACGGGCCCGCTGTAATCGGTCATCACGGGCGCTTTGGTCAGAGCGTCGGTATCAGAAGCCACCGCTTGCACGATTTTGTCAAGCTGTTCGGCACTGGGGAACTGAGAAGGCCGCAACGCCGTAATGAACGCATGACTCCACACCCGGCTGCCATCCGTCGCCAGGCCTGAGGCGCGAATGCTGATATCGCTCAGCTCTTGAGGAACACGGACTACAGTGCCTTCGCTGTTCACCAAACGGTACGTGGAGGTGATGGCCCGCAGCCGTACATTCGAGTCGATCACACTGGGAAAAGAGGCAAAGCGGCCCGACGCGCGGCGCAGCCATTCTTCCCAATGCTGAGCGTCGATATTGAGCACGCCCGGCGGTTGCAGAAACTGTACCGGTTTCGCCGGAGCGAGATCCGGCGTCTTGTCAGGGTCGGCGATCTCGCGCAGAGCATTGCGCTTGCGGGTGATCTGATCGGCCGAAGCTTTATAAAGCGTGTCGGTAGTCATCCACAACGCGGTGCGCAATGCCGAATAATCGTCATCTATCGGTAAGCCTCCAAAACGGGGCGTTCCGGTAAAGACCGAGTTGGTGTTATCGAACTTGTAATCTCCGACCCGTACATCGAGCCGGGGCGAACGTGTCCGCAACCGGTTAGAAGAGGTAATGCCGCCCAGACTCGCGGAGATGTACAGCTGGTCGGCGTCTCCTGTCGTGTATTCAATGAAATACGGCTTGTCCAGATTGTTGAGCTGGAGGGTCTTAGAGCGCGCCAGTTCATCAATCATGGCGCGCAGTTGAACATCCTTGCGGATATCGGCCGCGGTATCAAAGGCGCTCAGTGAATTCGCGGCGCACAAAAGCGCGGCGACGGCGGCGGTCGAACGAAAACTTTTCACTCGCCCTCCGGACGCGGCAGCAGCGGCTGCTTCTGTTGAGAGTTTTGCTTCTTTTGGGTTTCTATCTCAGAGACCAGGATAGAGGGAGAAACGGCCGAGACAGGTATGCTGCCCGATTCGGCTCCGCAGTAGCCGTTGAACACCTCGGCTGTATCGGAAGTCGCCAGGATTTTTTGGAAGCTGGCAAGGGGAGTGCCCACGATATCCACGCCGCGTATCAGCTCATCGGGCCGCCGGTCAGGAAAAACACGGTAGACCACCAATGGCACTACGGTGAAGGCCTGCAACCCCTGCCGCCCGGTGGTCGTGTAACCGCTCGACACTTCCTCGAAATAGAGGCCGTAGGGTTTCCCTTGACGCCGGATTTCGTCGATCAGCTGCTCGCGCAATTCCCGGTTAGACACCTTTTTTGACGATTCCACAATCAAGTTCGACTGGCGGGACACGATCTCAAAGCCGGGCTGCCG
>DATHIZ010000182.1:0-3649 GCA_035316385.1 Bryobacteraceae bacterium
CTCAGCCCTGTTGCAGTCGCACGGGCATTCCCGCGCCGCACTAACAACCGAGTTCGTCCGGCCATGCTTCGTCGGAGTGGTTCTCACACACCCACGATTCCCAGGCACTCGGACAGTTGTTCATGTCACCCCAGAGAAGCGCGCGGCCCCTGCTCCGATACGCAGGTATACCGCGCGCCCATGACGGCCTACCTTGGAGGGATTAGGTCGCCAATTGCTTCTTCACCATTGCCGCGCCGTTGCCGACTTTCTCAACCGCCTTTTCCAAATCTTCTTTTGAAACTTTGAGGTGCTTGGCCCAACACTGGACTTCATGGGGCGCGTGCATGTTGATCTTCGAGCGATCCTGCGGCCCCCTCTTCTTGAGATCGTCATCAAGCCCTCCGTTGCTGGTAAGCGGCGATGGCCCTGTTCACGAGCAGGAGTTTGCGCCGCTCCCCTTTGCGGATCATGACCTCAACGGTTTCCATCAGAAACTTGCTGGCGGCCTGGGGCTCACCAAGTTCGCCCGAGCGCTCAAGATAATCCCAGGCAATCAGGAGAGAGTTTTCCATCAAGAGGGGTAAGGGTTCGCTCATAAAAGCAAAACTCCGTTGCGGCGAGCTGGTTCCCTAAGTCTAAAGACCTAGCGCTTCGTTAGCCCCTTAAACGAACTCTGCCGGAGCAACCCTTCCGAGGTGATATCCCGAAACTCCACCTCGGCCACGAACGAAGGTTCTACCCAGGTGGCCTTGGGCTTCCTGATAGGCTTGGCCAGCTTGGACTTGGGGCTGACCACGGTATCGAGCAGCTTGCGGATCTGGCTGGAGACCGTGCGGGAGCAGCCTGTATCAACCTTGCCTATGTAGACTAGGTCTTTCCCTTCCCTCTTACCGAGGTACAGCGGCGATCCCGTGGGATTTTTAACGAACCCAAGCACACAGCGCCTATCGCTTCGACGCCAAGCGTACTGTTGTCACGATAATCCGCCTATTGAACGACAATCCGCCGTCGTGCGAGTCTGTTGGAGTTTACCATCCACTCTGGCAGGGGCGCACCGTCTCGATGCCTGCCGCCGGCACCTGCTGCAGCCCATGCCGCCACTGATCCCAGCAGCAATGCTGTCGCCAGTGAAAACGCTAGAATAATCGTACTGCGTCGGGATCTCGTGATCGCCGTTTTTGAGTTAGCAATGACGCTATCGACACGGCGCTCAGTTTCTGGAAGAGCGAGACCCGTTGCAGCGGCGACCTGCTGGATCAGATACGTCCTGTCGTCGGGACTCATTCCGGCGTGACTGGAAGCGGTCAACAAAATGCGCCCTGCCTCGGCGCGATCTGGACGCACATCAACGTTCGCGGTACGGCGAGCCGAGCGATACAATCGATCGAGTTCATAACTCAGCAGCGGCTCCGCGGCGCTTGTGGTCACGCTAGATGATGTGGAGCGATCGATAGTCGATGCACCTATGAAGGCGGCCAAAATCCCTCCGAGCACGATGGACAGCGCCCATACTGAGAGGCCGTGGACCCCGTCCCGCGTCTCGACCTCGTCGGCCGGCCCTGCAGCCAAAGGGGAGCGGAGGCGACCCGCGATGTATCCACCAAAAGCAAAACTGAGAACTGCCTGCAAAATCAGAAAAACGCCTGAAAGGATCCACAAGGCCGCGGAAGCATCCCTCCAGGTCGGGGCGGCTGAACTGACGCCCAACCCAACAGCGGCGGCGAAGGTTACCAGGATAAAAGAAAGGGCGGTCGCCCCTAAGGCGCCGGCAATTACCGGCGTCCACTCTAAGTATCGCGGCTCCGCATTCAGCGAGCTCGCTCCGAGGTCCACATTGGTCATTTCAGTCCCCTACCGGAGTCCGAAGAACGAAAGGATGGCCAATATGATTACAACAAGACCGACGAGATAAATTAATCCGTGCATCGAACGCTCCTGAGTTTTTTGCCCCTCCCAATGAGGCGCTTTGTACTGCTCTTTGCAATTGTAGGATGACTAGCTTGTGAGATCCTTCAGAATTTATCGGAAACCTGCTTTCCCGCCGCATCGACCACCGGGCTAACCT
This sequence comes from Bryobacteraceae bacterium, assembly GCA_035316385.1. Taxonomy (GTDB): domain Bacteria; phylum Acidobacteriota; class Terriglobia; order Bryobacterales; family Bryobacteraceae; genus Bog-105. Next base: position 2,048 of record DATHIZ010000182.1, read on the forward strand.
TTGCTGAGATATCTCCGGCTGCAGATTTGGCATCCTCCAGCGTTAGTCCCTGACGTTTTGAGCTCGTTCGATTCGATCTCGAACATGTCGGAGACCGCTACTTGCTTAACGAAATCAGGTGTCGACGGGCTGATACCGAGCGTCGAATTGACGCCGGTCTTTTCACCGACCGACTGCGCCAGCGCCGGGCCAGCGATGAGCAGGCAGCCTAGCACAATGAGCGAACGCTTCATTGTTTCCATGTTGAGCACGGACCTCTCCTTTAATTGCGGACCCCAACGGTTGCTACGATCCCAACGTTCTCAAAACACAGAGGTTTCAGTGAGTGTTAGTTTTTTGCCATTTTCCAGATCGATCTTGGCGTCGTCGCTTCGCTGTTCCTTTTCAGGGTTTCCCTTCCACGGCTTGTCGGTCTGACTGAGAGAACCTTCGTCGGTTTTCTGGCGCGGATCGTCCGCCGGTGTTTCTTTGCTCATCGGATATCCCTCAGGTTTCGGTGTAAGAATAGAAGCCAAGACCTGTGCGGCGGTTCCCCACGGTCGGAACGAATCACCCCGACCCGAACTGAAACGGGCTATCTGTGCTGTGGAGCTTGCGTAATGCGTCGGTCCTCATGGACACCGTCGATCGTGCCCCGCGACGACCGTAACGCCTATATGGTGTTGGATACCTTGCCGAGCCGGCCAGATCTGGCCGGAGGCCGACGCCGAAAACACCGACCTCGAGGGTGTGATAGCGGACCTGCTAAACGGGCAATATACGGCCCGAGTCCAGGGATAGCCAGCAACCAAACCGGCCAAGGAACGCTTGGCTCCTAGTTAGCTAGCGAGGGGCTGATCCGCGTGACCACCGCATCCCACTGACGCTCTTCAGCGGCGGGGTAATTGATCATAACGCAGTGCATATATTGGTTCGCCCGGTTGCAGCGGTTGTACCAGGTCCGCCCATTGCGAATGCTAGACACCGCAAAGAAACGTGACGTCACCCTTCTATACTGGATATTAGCGGGCGGTTGCTTCTTCGCAAGAAAAGTGGCCGGGGAGTCGTTGTCAGGATTGGGAACGGACTGCACGGTCAAATCTGCTCGGTGGTCTTTTGTGAAAAAACGGCGCCCAACTCCACCTTCTGGAAGCCCCGCGTCCTCAGTGAAGATATTTACTGGGATATCGACATTAGCCCCGGTACTGGGGATATCGTATTTTCGCCATTCCGTTGCGAAGGCGGCCGCGGGGACGAGGCTGAAAACGATGGCAGCAAAAATGTGGTGCGGGCTCAAGCCGAATCTCCGGTTCCACTAAAATTCTCACCGATCAACTCCGACTCCGAAGTCTGGTTCCGTTATTTTAGCGAAGCCTGCATCCTATTAACAGGTGCCTGAAAGTTTTGGCGGCGGGTTTGCCGCTCGGTAAGGTGCATCAGATCCGCCGCCGCGGTCGTCAGCCGACCGCGATCAAGCCGCGCCAGAGTATCAAATCCGATTCAGCTCTCGTTGCTCATCAGCACCACACCCATCGGATCCGCAGCCTCCAAACCTCATGGCCAAGAGGGAGAAGACTGACATTCCAACTTTGCTCAGGGCTGACATTTTAGCTTTGCGCCTAC
>DATHIZ010000183.1:0-5007 GCA_035316385.1 Bryobacteraceae bacterium
GCAGGGCAACCGCCAGCACTAGGATCGCGGCCCCAGCCGTAAGCAACCCCACCAAGCGGGCACGGCGCGAAGAAACATGAAACCCTACGCTCAACGCAATGACCAGAAAAAGGGTGCAGAGAGAGATAGCGAAGCCGCCCCGTGAAAGAGAACAAGCAATGCCGAGCAGCAGCAGACCGGCCACTGCCCAGGCCAGGCAGGCTGCAAGAGCAGGCAGCAGGGGAGCGCCTTCGCTCTTCTTACCGCTCCTGATGAGGGCTACGCCGAAAAGGGCCGCAAGCGGAAACGTCATTTCCAGTAAGCCGGAGAAATGGTCGTAATTCGTGTACGTTCCGGAGGCATGCGCCAAGTGTCCCGCCACGAACTGGTAGATGCCTAAGATTCCCTCCAAGGTGGAAATGACCAGCAAGGGAATAACCGGGATCCAGCAACTGGCATTCCACCGCCAAGCCAACTCGCGCACCAAAAAAAACGTTGCGATATAGCCCAGAATGGTAAAAAGCCCCAGAACCGTAGCCGCCACATCGCTGCTTAAGGGTGTGCTGCGAATGCCTGGAATCACTGGCGCCAGCGAACGGGCCAGTCCCGCGCGCGCGGGCGACAAAAAACTCACCACCCCGAGCGGAAGCGGCACAAGCTGTAAGGCGATGTAGCCGGGTAGCGCCCAAATTGCGATGCGAAGCCAGTTCCGAACCGCCGGAGCCCGATCCCGCCGTTTTGTGAACAGCCAGTAACAACAGGTCACCACCCCGGTGGCCAGCAAAGTGACCGACCAATCGGCTGGATAGACTCCCGCGCGATGCAGCACGGCCCAACCCAGCGCCAAGCTCAGCGCGATAAGAGCGATAGTGGGACCAAGCACGTCCCTACTTCCAAAAACTGAAGAACGACGGCTTCTTTGTCGACCTGGGCGGCGGAGCGAAAATCGGCTCATCCCAAATGACGGAACCCGGATTCTGGACAAAAAGCCTCTCGGCCCGCTCCGAACCCCAGCGGTTCTCCACCACCTTGTAAGGCCCGGACAGATCCGGTGGACGGTCTTTACAATCGTGCGCATCGCTCGCCACGAAATGCACCAGGTTGCTATTCATGAGCGTCTCCGCAGTCTTCTGAGCCGACGATCCGAAACGGCCCGTCAACGACTGTCCCGTTACCTGCAACAGGCATCCGTCGCGGACCCACTCGTCCAACACCTTGAGCTGGGTCTGAACCGAAGGATTCCGTTCCGGATGCGTGACGATCGGCGTAATTCTTACGTCCAGAAGCCTGTTGACGGCACTGCTCATGGCGGAAAGTGAGACCATCTCGGGCAATTCCACCATCAGATAACGGCCCCCATTAATCGTGTATTTCGCCGGCGACTCCAGCGCATCTACGAGGTTGTCAAAACTGAGATGAAAATCGCACCCACGGTGCAACTTAATAGCCCCATCGATCTGACCAGCCAACTCCTCCAGCAAGCCGTCCCGCACCGCCGCATCGAAGACGTAACTCGAATTCGCATGGGGCGTGGCCACAATATCCGTGGTCCCCGAAGCAGCTGCAAGTTTCAGCATCTCCAGGCTTTCCTCAATGGTTGTCGCACCATCGTCAATCCCGGGAAGAATGTGGCTATGAATGTCGACCAAGGTAGGAGGTTGTCTCTCTAGTCTAACCGAACCGGCCTGCCAGACGTCAGGTCATTCCGATTGCATCGGAGGCTGCTCTTGAGCGCTTGCAATTGGCGTGACACTAAGTCTGAGTCCCACGGCTTCCAACACAGATGCCAGACTTCTATAAGTCGGATTCCCTTTTTCGCGAAGCATTCGATAAAGTGCTTCACGGGCTACGCCAGCATTCTCAGCCACTTTTGCCATTTGCCTAGACTCCGCGACATCTCGCAGAGCAACCAGAAACATTTCATCCGAATCGGCGAGCGCCGCCTCAAGATAATGAGCGGCTTCGACTGGATCGGTAAGGCTATCTAGCAAAGTCTTCCGATAGTCGGTCACTCGTTTAGGCATTGTATTCTTTCCATCGCTCGTGCGCCTTCTTGATGTCAGTTTAGCCGCGTGCGTATAACAGCGCGGCCTTTGCCATCCTTATAGCCGGTTAAGCCAAAGCAGACACGGCTCTTGGTCATTACCGTCACGATAATAGAGGAGCCGTTTTCTCGAAGTCTCCACCGTTGGGCTTATGCCTTGAAAACGCCAGCCCGAGTTGTGATCTATAAATCACATCCGCATACTCCCACAAATCTGGCTGGGCACGGTTCGCGGCACAAAAAACGAGCACAATCCTGCGCCTATTTTTCGAATGATGTGGTAATCCGTTGAAACAAATGGAGCCGGAGACAGGACTTGAACCTGCGACCCGCAGTTTACAAAACTGCCGCTCTACCAACTGAGCTACTCCGGCTTCGAACCTACCTCACGATTGTACCGTCTCTACCGAACCTGAGGAAATCCTAGATCCACCTGGCTCGTGGACGGATCAGGCCAGCGCGACGTAACCACTTTAGCCCGTGTATAGAACTGCACGCCCTCCGGACCATACATGTGCAGATCTCCGAACAGCGAAGCTTTCCAACCGCCAAAGCTATAGTAGGAAATCGGCACGGGTATCGGCACATTGATCCCCACCATGCCCACTTCGACATCGAACTGAAACTGCCGGGCAGCGCCGCCGTCGCGCGTGAAGATCGCCGTGCCATTGCCCATGGGATGATCGTTAATCAACCGCAGCGCTTCTTCGTAAGTCTTCGTCCGGACCACGCTCAGCACCGGTCCGAAAATTTCGTCGTCGTAGCAGCCCATGCCCGGCTTCACATTATCCAGCAGCGAAGCCCCGAGGAAAAATCCAGCACGCTCCGACGCCGGGTGCTCGCGTCCGTCCACCGTAACACGAGCCCCCGCCGCCGATGCCCCGGCCACGTATGATGCGACGCGGTCGCGGTGCTCGCCCGTGATCAGCGGGCCCATTTCGTTGCCTTCTTCCGAGCCCGGCCCGATCTTGATCTTGGCCATCCGTTCTTTTATGGCGTCAATCAATGGATCGGCCACCGCGCCCACCGCAACCACTACCGAAATCGCCATGCAGCGTTCGCCGGCCGAGCCATAGGCTGCCGAAACCGCCGCGTCCGCAGCCATGCCGATGTCGGCGTCCGGCAAAACCAGCATGTGGTTCTTCGCCCCGCCCAGCGCCTGCACCCGCTTGCCGTTTTGCGTGGCCGTTTGGTAAATCGACCTGGCCACCGGCGTCGATCCGACAAAACTCACGGCCTTCACGTCGGGATGCGTCAGCAGCCGCTCCACTGCCACGCGATCCCCTTGAATCACGCTAAACACTCCGTCGGGGAGACCAGCCTCCTGCAACAGCGCAGCCAGCAGCAGGCTGCACGACGGATCTTTCTCCGACGGCTTCAAGATAAATGGATTCCCGCAGGCAATCGCGTTCGGAAACATCCACATCGGCACCATCGCCGGAAAATTAAACGGCGTAATGCCGACCGCCACACCCAGCGGTTGACGGATCTGATACACGTCTATGCCGCGGCTGGCCTGCTCGGAGAATCCGCCTTTCAGCAGGTTTGGTACACCGCAGGAAAATTCGATATTCTCCAGGCCGCGCGCCACTTCGCCCAGCGCATCCGGCAGCGTCTTGCCGTGCTCGCGCGTGATCAGTTCCGCGATCTTGCGGCGGTTGCGGTCCACCAGCTCGCGCATCCGGAACAGGATCTCGGAACGCCTGGCCAGGGAGGTCGCGCGCCAGGCCGGGAACGCTTGTTTCGCTACCGCAACCGCTTCATCTACTTCCGCGATGCTGGCGAAATCGACTTGCGATTGGGCCTTGCCCGTCGCCGGATTCCAAACCACGCCAGACCGCCCCGATTGCGACGCCGTAATCTTCCCGCCGATCCAGTGACTCACGCGGTCAAGACCGACTTCTGCGGATACCGTCATAGATCCTCCTGTTGGAAACGCTTAAACAGCGCTCAGCGCCGGTTCTTCTCGGAGCAGCGCCCGATCCACTAACTTCAAACCATCTTCGATGATATCCAGCCCCATGCGCAACTCTGCTTGCGTGATAACCAATGGCGGGCACACCCACAGCATATTGAATCGCATGAATGCGTAAACATGTTGTGACTTCAAGTAGCCCGCCAGTTGTCCCATCTCCGGACTCGTCCCGGCATACGGCGCCAGCGGCTCTTTCGTCGCTTTATCCTTCACGAGTTCGATCACGCTGAACAAGCCTTTGTAACGCACATCTCCCACGCACGCGTAGGTGCGCCTCATCGCCTCCAGCCGCTCGGCCAGGTAAGCGCCCTGCGTCTCGACGTTCTCAAAAATGTGCTCTTCTTCATACAGGCGTAGATTCGCGCTGGCCGCCGCGCAGGAAACCGGATGCCCGCTGTAGGTCAGGCCACCCCACAACATGTGTGTCTCGAAATACTCGGCTATCTTATCCGAAACCACCACCGCGCCCAGCGGCATGTATCCACTGGTCAGGCCCTTCGCCGTTGTCACAATGTCCGGCTTGATGCCGTAATGCTGCGTCGCGAGCCACTTCCCGGTGCGCCCGAAGCCACTCATCACTTCGTCGTCAATGAGCAGGATGTCGTACTTATCGCATAACGCCCGCAGCTTCGGATAGTAATCGTCCGGCGGCACCAGTATGCCGTTCGATCCCGTAATGCCTTCCACCAGAATCGCGGCAATCGTGTGCGGCCCCTCCATCTGGATCACTTCCTCGATATGGCTGACGCATTCCCGGTGGCAGCTATCCGGCGTGTGCCCGAACGGGCAGCGGTAGCAATAAGGATCGAAGACGCGCACCACGCCGGGAACGCCCGGCTCCACAGGCCAGCGGCGCGGATCGCCGGAAAGGGTCATGCTGCTCATGGTGGCGCCATGATATGAGCGGTAGCGCGAAATGATCTTGTCGCGGCCGGTATACAACCGCGCCATCTTGACCGCATTCTCATTGGCCTCGGATCCGCCCAGCGTAAAAAACGACTTGGCGAGA
>DATHIZ010000184.1:0-3118 GCA_035316385.1 Bryobacteraceae bacterium
GAGAAAGCGTCGGGAGCCCAAAGTGTCGATGGCAGCTCCTCGCCGGGTGGTGAGAGAGCGTACTCGCTTATCGATCGCGAATCGGAAAACGCGTCAGGAATCAGCGACACGGTCTTCTCCATCTCGCGCAGTAGCGGAACAACGCCGGTGGTCTCGCGGTCGTTATTGAACTCAACCGGACTTGGAACTTTCCGGCTCAGCAGATCGGCGCGAATGCCCGCAATGCTCGCAACCAAGCGGCGTATTCGTTTCCGGTCATCGGCAGATACCTGAAAGCTGAGGTGCTTCAGGTTGGCGGCAATGTCCACAAGTCTCCCCACAAGGGCCACAACGGCGCCCATTTGTTCGCTGTAATCCGTCGCCCATGTAGAACGCTGCAAGATGCCGCGCAGCCTCGATGACCCGAGCATCGCCAACCGCGTGACGCTCTTTTCCGTCCTCTCGTCCACTGGCCGGTCTGTTAAATAGCAAGTGAGTAACTCTTCAACGGAAGCCAGCCGGTTCGCAAGGGACTGGACAAAATCGTCCCGGGGCCTTATCTCTGCAAACACCAACTCGACGAGCGCCGCGACCACGCTCGCAATCGTTATAGCCCAGACCGCCCAGAGCGTGCCTTCCACTTTTGACTCGGCTCCCACGTGGCCATCCCACAGCGGAACTGTGATTATGATCAAATACCCGAAGCGGGAAGCCGCCCCGTAATTGGTCATGGCGCTGATCGCATAGAACGATGCGAACAACGTTCCGATCACCCAGAGCAAACGCAGCATTGGATCCTCGAGAAAAAACCACGCGCCGATTAAGATGTAGGCGCCTCCGAGAACATAAGCGACGACGATCGTTCTCACGTCCTTCACGGTTATTTGAGGACTTTCGCGCGAAATGGTGAGTGCATAGAGCGCAGCATATGCGCCATAAGGAATCCGAAACACCATAGTAATGATCATCACGAGAGTTGCTGCAATGACCATGCGGGCAGCCAACGCGGCTCTTCCCGGATAGGGCGTGAGTTCCTCTTTGAGAAACTCCCAGAACCAGGCCAGCGGTGAGGGCGACTCCGGTACGCTCTGCGCAAGTGTAGCCATGTTAGTGCCCGCGGATAACCACTACCGCCGACTCGCTGACTCGAAACAACTCAGGAGGAGGATCCTTGACGCGGACACGGACCGGATATCGTGTTGCCAGATGCACCCAGTTGAGCGTTCGCTGTACGTCGGGGAGGCCGGGGCCCAGTCGGCCAATAACGTCCGCATCGGGAGTGACGCCGAAGCCGATGCTGTCCACTACGCCGGAAAAGCGCACGTTCGGTTTTGACAGCACATAAACATCAGCCCGCATTCCCGGCACGATATGTTGGAGCTTGCCTTCACGGAAATTTCCAATCGCCCACCAGGTGCGCGCGTCAATCAGCGTGAACACCTGCTGGCCGACATGCGCGTAGGCGCCCTCCGAGATGGTGAGATTTGTGACGCGCGTGTCGAACGGCGCATAGACCCGGCAGTTGTTGAGGCTGTAGCGGGCGGTTTCCACCGCTGAGGCTCGCGCGCCACGCTGGTTGACGAGGGGCTCAAGTGTAGTTACGGCATGTGTTGATTGTTGGTGTTGGGCCTTGCTCTGTTCGAGGACGGCCTTGGAGTGTTCGTATTGCGCCAGGGCTGACTTTAATCCGGCCTGTGAGAGCTGTAGTTGCGACGCCGCCTGTTTTAGGGCTTCTGCCTGAGCGATTTCCGACGTTCTCGCCCGGTCCACCTGATCTACTGTGACGAACTGTTTTTCCAGCAGCGGCTCAATGCGATGCAGATTGTTGTTCGAGTAAGTCCACTCCGCTTTGGCCCGGTTCACGCCCTGCTCTGAGTTTGCAACGTCAGCCCGCGCCTGATCGACGGCCGCTGCCCATCGGTTTATGTCAGCTTGCGAGCCCTGGATATTAGCTTGCGCAACCGATACGCCGCTCACCAGCGCCGCAATCTTTCGCCGCTCGTCTTCAATTTGGCCTTCGAGAGCAGCCTGCTCGGATAGGGCTTTTTCAAGAGCGTACCGATACGGCCGTTCATCGATCTCAAACAGCAGTTCGCCCTGCTTCGCGAACTGGTTGTCGCGCACATTCAGCCGGGTGATTGGGCCCTCCACTTGCGGCGCAATTCCGATGAAATTCGCAAAGACTTCGGCATCATCGGTTCGCGGATTGTAGTTGGTGTTATAAAGTGCCGCCAGACCCAGGGCCACCGCGGCACCCACGATGCCAATACTGATCAGGCGGCCGAGCAGCTTGCGCACGTCCAGACCGTGAGCCATGGCGGCTATCGCCATGCCAACACTGACCAGGCGGCGCGGTAGCTTGCGGGATTTCGTACTAGTATCAGTATTCATGATTCCTCTTTAGCGAAAGAAGCTGAGCCAAAGTGCGAATGCAAACAAGGCGGTCAGACTCGGATAAATCAAAATCGGCGGAGCGAGCGGAAGGCGCAGACGCAAGAACAGCCATCGGGCGAAAACGGTGAGCAGAATCGCCGCGATCAGACACACCAGCCATGCCGGGAAGAACGATCCGAACACGTCGAAGGAAGGCGCCCGTCCGCAGCTTGCAAGCAGGATCGAAGTGAGAATCAGTCCGTACCTCACAAACCGACTACTTCGGTTACCCGTCATGGTCCGGGCTTCCGAGCGCCCGATTGAATCAAACTGCCGGTTCCGAAAGCCAGATCCACCAGATTGATTAGAACCTGCGTGCGCGCCAGCACATCAGCCGAGCGAGCCTGTGCGAGGGTCCGCTGAGAGGCCGTAACATCCAAGAAGCTACGGACGCCGAACTTGTACGATTCCAGAGCGGCCCCATAGGATTGACTAGCCGCTTCGAGGAGTGCGATGGCAGCTTGCCGCTGGCGAAGCGCGGTCTTCACATTCGAGTAAGCTCCCCAGACTTCGTCCGCAATCTGATTACGGGAAGCACTAACCTGCGCTTCCGCCGCACGGACTTTCGCTTCCGCTCGCGCCAGGTTACTTTTCCGCGCACCGCCGTCAAACAAGGTCCAGTTCAGGTTCGCACTCAGCCCGCCCAGTAAACCCGCGGTGTGGCCCCAGGGAAGCGTTTGCTGGAAGAAATACAACGATTGCGCGC
>DATHIZ010000185.1:0-16880 GCA_035316385.1 Bryobacteraceae bacterium
TCGCGTGGTCAACATTCCCTGCGATGTGCGCGTGCAGCCCTGCGGAACCAGCGAACAAAAAGCCGCCACGCAAGAGAGCTGGCAGAAGTGGGTGGAGGCGGCGCTCATTCTAGGCTCTCCGAGCATCCGCGTGCATGCTGCCGTGGCGCCAGGCGCTCCGCCGGATGACATAGCGTGCGCCGTGGAATCACTGAAAGCGATAGCCGCTTACGGAGCCACCAAGAACATCGTAATCAATCTCGAAAACGACAATCCTAAAGGCGAGAATCCGGAGCGCATTCTGCAGGTGATTGAGGCCGTGAACAGTCCTTTCCTGCGTTCCCTTCCCGATTTCTGCAATTCCATGCAGATTAAAGACGATCAGGAATACAATGCCGGCGCGCTCACCAAGCTTTTCCCGCACGCCTTCAATATCAGCCACGTGAAAGATATAGAAATTGTGCACGGCAAGGAACTCAAAGTGGACATGAACCGCCTCTTCGCAATCGCTAAGAAGTCGGGCTATCGAGGTTATTTTTCCATGGAAACCGAAGGAAGTTTAGATCCTTACGTTGGCACCAGTAACTTAATTGCCGCTGCGTTGAAAAACTTGTCGTAGAGAAGACACAGATATCAGGGCCGCGGTTTATAGAGCGCCAGATCGCGGCCGGTCATCTGTTTTGTCGCAAAGACTATCTGTCCGGCGTGCTCCTGCAAGTGTCCGGTCACCTGGTAAATCGCCTCGAGCACCGAGACTTCCCGGCCTTGCGGCGTGGTGCGTTCGATTAACCGGCCGGCGGGTAGGTTCGCGACCACGTCGACCGCATCGGATACGGTCTTATCGAATAGCACCGCTAGCTCGGCTTTCGGTCCGTCCTTTGCCGCGAACTCCGCGTCGCGGTGACGGATGTCATCCTGTCCGCCGATGCCATATCCAATCCATTGCCGGACGTTGCCGCAAAGATGCAGCACGAGGTTACCCACGGAGTTCACGTTGTCGCTGTTACGAACCCAAACCTGCTCCTCGGTGAGCAAGGCCAAGCATGTGGAGACGTACTCAGCCATGCGCTTCATCTTGATTGTCGAATGTTCCAGGAACAGGCGAGCTATTTCATCAGACATATTCTTTATTCTGTTGCGGGATGAGCGAACTTACGGAAATAACTATTCACTTTCCATTCAGGACGCGTGGGGGCATTCGCCACCCGCTGCACTACCATTACCATGAGCTTGTCGAACTTAGCGACGGCGGCAAAATCAACCGGCTGTTTGGTGTCGTCCGAAGGCGCGTGATAGCGGTTTTTCAACCATGCCGCGTGCAGTTTCTCTTCCGGCGAATTAGGCGGCGCGCCGAACGCGGGCATGATGGCGGGAACTCCGGCTCGGATGAAATTGTATTGATCGCTACGAATGAAAATATTGCGGTCCGGCTGGCTATCGGGAATCAATCTGATGTCCATGGGAGCGGCTGCTGATTTTATGTCGTCGCCGAGCGTGGATTCGTCAGCGCCGTACACGGTGAGATAGTTGAGCGGAAAAATCGGCAGGAACATATCTGTATTCAAGTTAGCCACCATGGCTTTTGCCGGCACCGTCGGCTTCGCGGCGAAATAGCGCGATCCCAGAAGCCCCTTTTCTTCCGCACACACTGCCACGAACAAGATAGAGCGTTTGAGCTTCACATGCTCTTCCTGCAGCGTCCGGGCCACTTCGAGCATACTTGCGATGCCGGAGGCGTTATCCATTGCCCCGTTATAAATCTTGTCGCCGTTGATGGGCTCGCCCACGCCCACGTGATCCAAATGAGCGCTATACACCACATACTCGTTTTTCAGTTTTGGATCGGCGCCGGGTAGAATACCCACGATGTTGGGCGACTCCACCTGCTCATCCTTTGTGACCACCGTCCCCTTGAGCGTGACCTTCAGCGGAAAATGCGGCAAAGGCTTGCCCGCGTCGGCGAGAGCCAGCAGTTCTTTTATCGAGTGGCCGGAGCCCGCCAGCAGTTCTTCGGCGCGCTCAGGATTCCAAGTCGCGCTGAAAAACGGTCCGTGCGAATCCTGCAGCTCCGGGTTCGCCAAACGCATTCCGGCTTGGGATGCCGCCAGCGCCATACGCGGCCAGGGAATATCCATCGACTTCGGATTCGGAATTGTGATGACTCCCAGGGCGCCCTTTCCCTCCACAAAACTGACGAACTCCTGGCCCGAGCGCGCGCTCGCTTTCAAAGCGCCCGCGATATTGGATGGTCCTCCATTCACGTAGACGATCACCTTGCCACGGATATCCAGGCCGGCGAAGTCGTCGTAGTTGCCGGTGGGGATGTGCAAGCCATAACCAGCGAAGACCAGCGGGGCTTCAATGGTTTTCGGCTGCGGCAAGCGGCTCGACAGCAGGGCGTCTCTGCCTAACTGGACGGAAGTGTCCGCTGCGCCGGCCTTCAACGCCAACTTTGATTCAGCGGCGATGACTCGCTGCACGTCGAACTTGACGGGCTGAAAATAGCCTTGCGTGCCCGCCGGTTGAAGACCGTATTGCTTAAACCGGTCAGCCACGTATTCCGCGGCTTTGCGGTATCCCTCCGTTCCGGTCAGACGGCCTTCCAACCGGTCATCGGCTAAATATTGGACATGCGCCCACCACCGTTTGGCAGGCTGACTGGAATCAGTAGCCTGCGCAAACAGGCAGGTGGCAACGAGTAAGCAGGACGGCAAAGCGCGGCGAAACATGCGGTGACCCTCTCAGTGGATTTGCGGTGACGGGAAGAACCTATTCTAACCATCACCGGCTGCATTACGGCGCGGACGGCGGGGGAACCCGGCGTTTCGTGGCTTGTTCGAAGGAATAACCAAGCTCGAGCAAGCGGCCCTCACTACAAGCCATGCCGGTGAAACTCACGCCCATAGGCGCGGGCTTGGCGTCAAAGCCCGTGGGGAGTCCGGGAGTGGGCGCATTGGGCACCAGGCCGAAAGGTACGAGCACCGTTGGATAACCGGGACGAGCGGCAATACCGGCGCCGCTCGCTCCTGGAAACAATAAAGCATCGAGGTGATTGGCTTTCATGGCTTCATCAATGCCGTGCGTACCGGCAAGCGCAATATCCTTGGCGCGATCCGCTTCATAGCGGGCACGGTCCGCGGTGACATCCATTTCGTCGGAGACGTCCAGGTTCGATTGGCCATAGCGAATGGCGCCAGCCATGGTGTGAGTGATGTTCCAAATACGCAGTTCGGTGAGCGTCTTCACCGGCGCCGAAGGACCAAGCGTCGAGAGCCATTGGTTGAAGTCACGCTTCATTCCATATTTCAAGACGACGGAACAGTCTGCATCCCGGCCTTTATAGCCGTTCACGCCGGAGCAGGAATTCCATACGGCGAAATTGCTGCTGAACTCTTTGGTGACAATGCTGGGGATGTCCACCGGATCGACAATGACGGCACCTCGTTGTTTGAGTATGTCTATGGCTTCAGTCATGACGCGCGCCTGCTCCGGACTGAGAGGGCCACGATCGCCGTTGCGTCCCTCGCCGCGCGGCTTGCCTGGCAATTCGATGTAGTCGTAGAAATAGGCCCGCGGAATCCCAATGCGAGCGCCCTTCAGCCCATCAGCCTTTAAAAACTTTGTGTAATCGCGGCCGGGGGGAGGCGTGCAGAGTTTGGTCGCGGAGTCCTGCGGATCAGGCGCGGGGCTTTCGAGTGCACCCAGCAAAATAGCAGCGTCAGTCACTGTTTTTGCCATGGGTCCGGCAGTGTCCTGGTCGGCAGTAATGGGGATGACGCCATAGCGGCTTACGCGCCCCACCGTCGGCTTCACCGCAGCCAGCATGTTCTGGTTGGACGGACTCAGGATAGAACCTGAAGTTTCAGTACCGACATTGGCTGCCCAAAAATTGGCCGCAGTGCCGCCGCCCGAACTGGAGCCGCCAGTGCCCAACACGGGCCGGCCATCGTCCGTGGTGGATCTGGGATCGCGCCGCGGATCATACGGATCATAGGCGAAGCCGCGCATGGCGTTGTAGTTGCCGGGCATCGGAGTCGGGCCGCCGGCCACCCAATTGGCAAGCTCGGTCAAGGTAGTTTTGGCGATGATGACTGCACCGGCATCGCGCAAATTTTTGACCAGCGTGGCATCGTACGGCGGGACAAAGCCGTCGAAGGCTAAAGCGCCGCCGGTGGTGACGATGTCATGCGTCAGGACGTTGTCCTTGAGCGCAATGGGAATGCCGTGCAGCGGTCCGCGCACTTTGCCCGCGGCGCGTTCACGGTCACGTTCGTCGGCTTCGGCGAAAACATTGGGGTTGATGGTCATGACCGCGCGCAGCTTGTCTTCATAGAGGCCAATTCTGGTCAGATACTGGATGACCAGTTCGTGCGACGTGACACGTCCCTCTTCCATCGCGGCGCGCATCTCGGGTATGCCGGCTTCGACGACGTTAAATGGAACTACTTTCTTGGGCGGCAGCGGGGGCGCGGACTTCGCTTTCTTGCGATGGATTTGGGCGCTGAGCGTGGCGCACGAAATGGAAACCAGTATCGTAACCAGAGCGGCTTTTTTCATGATCTAGTTTACGCAGACGCTTGAAAAATCCCGAAAGGACGCGCCATGAAGAGCACTACTTCCGATCCAGAGCACGTTTCATCCGCTCCCATGACGCGCCGGCGCTGGGGCATTGCATGGCTATTGGGAGTGGGGGTTCTGATCAATTACTTTGACCGGATCAATCTTTCCGTGGCGAGCGACGCGCTGCATGCCGAGTTCGGGATTACACCGCTGCAGTTCGGCTATCTTTCGAGCGCGTTCAATTGGACCTATGCAGCGCTGCAACTGCCCATAGGCGTGCTGCTGGACCGTTTTGGCGTGAAGACGCTAGGCCGGATTGGCGCTCTGTTTTGGAGCATCGCTACTTTCGGCGCGGCCCTGGCCCCGGGCGCTTACACTTTTTTTGGCATGCGGCTCTTGCTAGGGATTGGCGAAGCGCCAACCTTCCCCGCGAATGCAAAAGCGGTGGGCCGCTGGTTCCCACGGCAGGAACGAAGCTTGGCGACCGCGATGTTCGATGCAGCCGCAAAGTTCGGACCGGCAATCGGGGTATTGGCGGTCGGCGGCGTGGCCGCGCGTTTCGGATGGCGCTGGAGTTTCGCGGCGACAGGCGCGCTCAGTCTGCTCTACTTTGTGGCTTTCACAATGTATTACCGCGATCCGGCCGAAGACCGGCATCTGTCGGAGGCGGAGCGCCAGTACATCATTGGCGTGGAAGGAAACGCTCCGCCAACGCAAGGCGCTTCGCTGGGTTATCTGCTCCGTCAACGGAAGATTATTGGTTTGGGAGTAGGTTTTTTCGGCTACAGCTATTGTTTATATCTGCTGCTCTACTGGATGCCCAGCTACTTTTTCTCACTGAAGCTGGATACGTTCCACTCGCTGCTCTATACCAGCGTGCCATGGGTATTTGCATCGGTAGTTGATCTGCTGGTGGGCGGGTGGCTCGTGGACGCGCTGGTGCGGCGGGGCTACCGGGATACGACGGTGCGCAAGACGGTTTTGATTGTGGGCACTTGTTTCGGACTTGCCATTGCCGGGGCGATCTCCACAAAGGATCCTACGGTTGCGCTGCTTTGGATTAGCGTTGCGCTGGGAGGACTTTCCGCGGCGGCTCCGGTCGGCTGGTCTATCCCATCGCTCATTTCTCCGCGCGGAAGCGTTGGCAGAGTGGGCAGCATCTTGAATTTTGGGATTCAGCTGGCGGGCATTGTATCGCCTATACTCACCGGCTATATCACCGGCGCGACTCATTCGTTCTCCCTGGCGTTTGCGGTCGGCGCGGTGCTCTTACTCTCGGGAATTCCCGCCTACATTTTTCTGCTCGGGAGGATTGAGCCAGTTCCGGAGCCGGCAGTGATTCGTTAAGCAGCCGGCGAACTTTTTCGCGATACCGAAAAGCGCTCGTCGATATCCGGCCGCAGTTCACAACCTAAACCCGGACCGGGCGGGACGGTAACGAAGCCGTCTTCATTTTTCGGGACGGCGGTCACCACGTCGGGATACCAGCCGTTGTAAAACGCGCGAACCGATTCTTGTATGAGTGCGTTAGGTAAGTTGAGCGAAAGATGCGTGGACGCGGTAAATACGACCGGACCGGTGCAATCGTGCGGCGCTACGGAGAGGTGCCATGCCTCGGCCATGGAGCCAATTTTCCGGCCCTCCGACAAGCCGCCGCACCAGGACAGATCCAGCATCACCACTCCGGCGGCATCGGTTTGCAGCAGGTCACGGAATGCCCAGCGGCCGGAAAGAGTTTCAGAGGCACAGACCGGTGCGGGAGAAGCCGCCGCATAGCGTTTGAGGCTGGCGAGACTATCCATCTTGATGGGATCTTCGTGCCAGAAGGTGTGAAAGGGCGCCAGCGCCTTCGCTATGGTGATGGCGGGCACCAGTTGCCACATGGAATGAAACTCAACCATGATGTCCATCTTGTCTCCCACTCGCTTTCTGATTTTTTCGAATGGCTTCAAAGCCTTCTTCAGGTCTTTGTTCGAAATATACTGTCCATTGGTCTTTTCCGCCGCGATGTCAAACGGCCAGATCTTCATGGCGCCGATGCCTTCGGCCAGCAGCGATTCGGCTAAGTCATCCGCGCGGGTTAAGAAGTCATTCAGGTCGTCAAAACCAGTGATGGCGGCGGCCGCCGGCTGGGTTCCGGTGCCCCAGTTCTGCGTGGATTGACTTTCGGCCTTCCGCATATACTGGGCGCCGGCGCAGGTGTTGTAAGTGCGAATGCGGTCGCGAGTCCAGCCGCCCAGCAATTGCACGATTGGTTGCCCGGTGACTTTTCCGAACAGATCCCAGAGCGCAATATCCACAGCCGATGCCGCGCGTACTTCGACACCCGCGGACCGGAACCCGACATAGGTCACCAGATCTCGCGCAATGGCATCGATCGCCAGCGGATCGCGGCCGATCAAACGGGGAGCCAGTTCCTCATGAATGTAGGCTTCTACCGAGCCGGCGTTGAAGAAGGTTTCACCCAGTCCGACCGGGCCATCATCCGAATGGACGCGAAGCCAGAGGAGTTGCGGAAATTCGGCGATTCGTATAGTTTCCAACTTGGAAATGCGCATAAAGTCAGGTTCCAGCGTATCGCTAACTTCGGCCAGGCGATAGACTATAAAATCCATAGCCCTATGACCCGCGAATCTATTTTTAAATCACTACCACTCCTTCTTGTGGCATTCACCGCATTCCATGTTGATGCCGAAGTGAGACTGCCTCGGGTTTTCAGCAATCACATGGTGCTGCAGCGCGATGCGCCGATTCATGTGTGGGGCTGGGCGGATCCAGGCGAAACCGTATCGGCTGCAATGAACGGAGCGACGCGGACGGCAACCACGGACCGGCTCGGGCATTGGAGCGTCTACTTGCCGGCTCTGGCCGCTGGCGGCCCATTCGATTTGAAAGTATCGGCGGGCAATAGCATTCAACTGTCCGACATTCTGACAGGCGACGTTTGGTTCGCCTCCGGCCAGTCCAACATGGAAATGCCGCTGATCGGTTTCCCGGGATCGGCGGTGATCAATCATGCCGACGAGGAGATCGCGCAAGCGAACCATCCCAACATCCGGCTCTTTGTGGTGAAGAAGAAGGCATCCGATTATCCGCTCAACGACTTTGCGGATGAAGCATCGTGGAGCGTCTGCTCGCCTGAAACCGTTCGTAAATTTTCCGCAGTTGCGTATTTCTTCGGGCGCAACCTCTCGGAGTCCGAGCACGTTCCCATCGGTCTAATCGACAGCACATGGGGCGGCACGCCGGCGGCGGCCTGGGTCAGCTTGGAGGGACTCGCCTCCGATCCCGCTCTCATGCCGGTTTTTGCCGACCGCGCGCGAATGACTGCCGCGCAAGCAGACATTCCGGCTCTGCTGGCGGCCGAAAAGCGGGAAGACGAAGCAGCCCGCAAAGCAGGTACACCGCTCCCGGTGCATGCCTGGCATCCCGATCCCGCATCCTGGGGACCGGCGGCGCTTTTCAATGCAATGGTGGCGCCCGTTGTCCCATTCGGCATTAAGGGAGCCATCTGGTATCAAGGCGAGTCCGACACCACCGCAACGCTTGCCCCGATATATGAGAAGACCTTTACCGGATTGATCAGGGACTGGCGCGGGCAATGGCAGCAAGGCAATTTTCCTTTCCTGTTCGTGCAGATCGCCAATTATAAAGGCGGCGCGGTCCCCTATTGGCCAGTGGTTCGTGAAGCGCAGCGCCGCACCTTATCGCTGACCGGCACAGGCATGGCTGTTG
The DNA here is from genome assembly GCA_035316385.1 of Bryobacteraceae bacterium. Classification (GTDB taxonomy): domain Bacteria; phylum Acidobacteriota; class Terriglobia; order Bryobacterales; family Bryobacteraceae; genus Bog-105. The sequence continues at coordinate 8,275 of DATHIZ010000185.1, forward strand.
CGATTGAAATCGGCGATCCCAATAACATACATCCGTCCGACAAACAAACCGTGGGCGCGCGTTTGGCTGCGGCGGCACGCGCCATTGCTTATGGTGAGAAGGTGGAGTACTCCGGTCCATCCTTCCGTCAAACCAGCGTTGAAGCGGACGGTCTGCGGGTGTGGCTCGAGCATGCCGGTGGATTAGCGGCGAAAGACGGTCCGCCGCAGGGCTTTGAGATAGCGGGCATGGACCATCATTTCGTTGCGGCGGCAGCGCGCATCGATGGCCAAGCCATTGTAATGAGCAATCCACAAGTTCCCAACCCAGAATTTGTGCGCTACGGCTGGGCGAACGCACCCACTTTGAACCTGTATAATTCGGCGGGATTGCCGGCATCGCCGTTTACTTCAGAAGAAGAAAATCCACTGCCGCCGGACCGCTAACAGATTTGCAGCGCGGCCCTTATCCTAAGAGGTGAAGCTTCATGTCGCAGCCGATCCAACTTCCTACCAATATCCTGATTCATATTTCCACCGAGTCGGGCATTCCGCTCAAAAGCCTTGTCGCCACGATCACGCTACTTGACGAAGGCGGCACGGTGCCCTTCATTGCGCGTTACCGCAAAGAAGCCACGGGCAATCTGGATGAGGTTGCCATCGGCCTCATTGAGGAAAAACTTGCGTATTACCGCGAACTCGTGGACCGCCGCGAAACGGTATTGAAAACGATTGAAGAGCAAGGAAAGCTCACTCCGGAGCTGAAAGCGAAAATCGAGGCGGCGCTCGACCGGACAGAGCTCGAAGATCTTTATCTTCCCTACAAGCCGAAGCGCCGCACCAAGGCGACGATCGCGCGGGACAAGGGGTTGCAGCCGCTCGCGGAATATCTGTGGAACCAAGTGCCATCCACTTCGCCGTTGGACATTTACGCAGCCAGCTTCATCGATCAGGAAAAAGGTGTCGCTTCCGCAGAGGAAGCGCTGGAAGGCGCACGCCACATCATTGCGGAGCAGATCAGCGAAGTAGCGGAGTTCCGCAAACATCTGCGCGCTCTTATGCTGCAGGATGGCGTTGTGGTCAGCAAGGGGGTGGAGGGCGCCCAGGATCCGGAAGGGAAATTCAAGATGTATTTGGATTACCGTGAGCCCGTGGCGAAAATTCCATCGCACCGCATGCTGGCCATTCGCCGCGGCTCGAATGAGGATATTCTCTACTTTCAGATCGAACTTGATTCGTTGCTCCCAGTGGCTTATTTGCGCAGCCAGATCCTCCGCCAGCCGGGCGACTGGACGCCGCACCTGGAGAGCAGCATTGAGGACTCGTGGAAGCGGCTGCTGAACTCTTCCATTCAGACCGACGTTCGTTTGGAGTTGAAAGAGCGCGCGGATACGGAAGCGATCCGCGTGTTCCGCGAGAATTTCCGGAATCTTCTACTGACCGCGCCGGCAGGCATGATCGGCGTGCTGGCAGTAGATCCGGGTTTGCGGACAGGCTGCAAACTCGCGGTGGTGGATGACACTGGAAAATTTCTCGACCACGGCGTGATCTATCCGCTCGAGCCGAAGAACGACGTTGTGGGCGCAAGCCGGACCTTGCTCGAGCTGATGCACAAGTATCCCGTACGCGCGATTGCCATTGGAAACGGCACCGGATCGCGCGAGGCCTCAGCTTTCGTACAGGACTTTTTGCGCGAGGCTAACTTGCACGATATTTTCAGCATCGTCGTGAGTGAATCCGGCGCATCGGTGTACTCTGCTTCCGAAATTGCGCGGCAGGAATTTCCAGATCTCGATCTCACGGTGCGCGGCGCCATCTCTATCGCGCGGCGGCTGCAAGATCCGCTAGCAGAACTGGTGAAGATCGATCCGAAGTCTATCGGCGTCGGCCAGTATCAGCACGACGTAGATCAGCGCAAGCTCAATGAGGCGCTGGGCGGCACGGTTGAAATCTGCGTCAACCGGGTCGGAGTGGATTTAAACACGTCGTCGTTCGCGCTGCTGCGCTACATAGCCGGAGTGAACGAACGCACGGCGCAAAAAATCGTGGAGTTCCGCAACAACAACGGACGTTTTAAATCCCGGGTTGAACTGATGGCTGTTCCGGGCTTTGGACCTAAGACGTTTGAGCAAGCGGCGGGCTTTTTGCGCATCCGGGGTGGCGAGAATCCGCTCGATGGAACAGCGGTGCATCCGGAGTCCTATCCAATCGTCGAAAAGATTGCCGGTTCCTTGAAAGTTACGGTTCAGGAATTGATTGCCAAGCCATCGCTGCTCGATTCCGTGAAAATACAGGAACTCGAGACCGGAACCGCCGGAAGTTTCACGCTGCGGGACATTTTGGAAGAGCTGCGCAAGCCGGGGCGGGATCCACGCGACAAATTTGTGGCTCCGCAGTTCCGCTTGGATATTCGCTCGCCCAGCGATTTGCAGCCGGGAATGATTCTGGAGGGCAACGTCACGAACGTGACCAATTTCGGAGCGTTTGTCGATATCGGCGTTCATCAAGATGGCCTGGTGCACGTAAGCGAGCTGTCGAACCGGTTTATCAAAGATCCAAATGACGCAGTCAAGGTCGGGCAGATTGTAAAAGTCAAGGTGCTTTCTATCGATGTTGCCTCGAAGCGGATTGCGTTATCGATTAAGGCGCTGATGGTTTCCGACTTGCCTAAGGTGAAACACGGCGCGCCTCCGCCGCGCGAACAGAAGCCGCCAGCAGCCAAGCCAAGCATGGACGACCGTTTGGCGGCGCTAGCGAACCGTTTCCGGACCCGGTGACGATGGCGAGCGACGCGAAGAGCCGGAGTCTCCGGGCAGCTGACGTATTACTGCAGGCTCTGGATCTGGCGGGCACATTCTTGTTCGGCATCGAAGGCGGCCTGGCGGCGATTGCGGGACATCTGGATGTTTTCGGCGCTCTGGTGCTGTCGTTCTGCACCGCTTTGGGAGGCGGCATCATTCGCGATTTGTTGATAGGCGCGGCGCCTCCCGGTTCTATCCGCGACTGGCGCTATGGCGTGGTCGCCTTTGCAGGCGGCGGGACGGCGATTTTTTTCTCTCAGTTCGTGCAGGAGAGCCCGCCCTTGTTGCTGATGACGCTGGATGCCGCCGGGCTTGCTCTGTTCGCGGTTGCCGGAACCACGAAGGCCCTGAGCTATAGCATTCATCCGTTCATTGCGATCCTGATGGGCACCATTACGGGAGTGGGCGGCGGCACCGTGCGGGATCTGCTCTTGGCGCGGGTGCCAACGGTGTTGCGTGCCGACGTCTATGCAACCGCGGCTCTGCTTGGCGCCGCCGTTTTTGTTGCCGGAGTGAAATTAAACTTGTCTCCTAGAGTGGCGGCGATGGTGGGCGGTGCGGCTTGTTTCACGCTCCGCATGGTTGCGGTGGCGCGCCACTGGAATCTGCCCGCTTTGGGCGCGCATTGAAAACCGGCCAGGGAGTATCGGTGATTAATCGTAAACTATTTTTTCGCTTGACCTACATGACCCAGCCGCGGCAAAGGGAGAATCGAACGATAACGCTTCTGACTTCTAGCCGCGTGCGGACCGCCGAGCCGGGTCACGACTCTTCGCGGTCGGAGAGATACTGGCAAACCCATTGATTTTAAATGGACTACTCAAATCTCTCTAAAGTTCCCACTCTGGACGACTTCAGAAACTCTGGAAGTCGCTGCCCTTATCCGCGCAATGGCTACGGAGTCAAAGTCCGTGATTGCGCATCTGCTTGCTGAAGGGCACGGCAACAATATTTGCCGCTACTCCCATGGGCATGGCCGTTAACCAGACTCGAACGCGGCGTCCGCGGTTGGGTAGCTCGGATTGGTGGAATAGGCGGTCGCGTTTTGCTAGGGATTCCCAGGTACTTTGGGAGCAGGGTAGACAAGACGGCACACGACGTCGGCGCTACGCGCAAGGTTCGCGTATGCAAGTGCTTGCAAAAGGTCCGCTCGATGTCGTTCATGCAAGGCAACGCTTTGGTTATGCCATGCGCCCTCCTGGAGTTCTTCCCAGTGACGCTTGTATTTCGCGTCAATGATAAACGATGTCTGCTGCAACTCCAGGATCATGTCGGGAACGAGTGAGCGCTGTGACCCAAGGTATGGTGGGTTCCATGCAAGTGGTGACACGGTCTCTCGCTGACGCCCGGTCTTCAGTATTCCGCCCGCATAGCGCGCGATGCTGCGCATTACTGTTTCGACCCAGGCTTCGAAGAACCGTTCCATTGGCATGGTCCAGGGTATGCCTTCAAGATCGCTCAGTCCGGCGAGCCCTCGCTCTTCGACGGTCCAATCGATCGCCTGGAGTCCTTCGATGAAACTGTCGCCACGCAGCGGCCGCCGTAACCACCCTTCAACCTCGTGTGCTCCCGGACGGCGGCTAGGAACCGCTTCGACTTTACGCAAGAGTGATTCCGCCAACGCGATAAGGCGATGGACGAAGGTTCCTTGCTCGAGTTGCGTCTCGAGCGATCGCAGCTGTTTTTCTATGGTGAAACGGATAGCGCCCTTTAGTTGCCTGTCTTCGCGTAAGTCGGGGAACGTGCACGGGACTGAAAGAAAATTGCCCCGAGGCAACTGGCTTGTTGCGTACTGGGTCCAGTCAATACTGCCCTTCGGAGCAGAGCGTATTTCCGTCGCGAGTTCAAAGCGACGCTCCAGTCGGTCGAGCAAGGCCTTGAGCCGTGCAAGCACCATGAAGGAGAGTACCCATGGCGGTACTCGTCGCTCCGAACGCTTGAGAAGAGGTAGTCGGAGAGGCATGGGACTGATCAGCCATCCCATCTCCGCAAGCATCGGACCAATTCCGGCCCAAGGGAACCGTGGTTGGACGACTAGGCCGAAATCAGGTCTGGCGGTCAGTGGTGAGACGAGGGGGACGGCGCCGATCGCACTGCCGGAATGGATGTGAAGCAGTACATCGCTACCGTCGTAGTCTCGTTGAATCGTTACATTGAGGAGTTCGAAAAGTTGGGCGTTCTGTGTGATGAATTGGTCGGCTAGTCGGGCGGCTTGGGCTGCCGGGTCAGCAGAGGCTTTACTTCCGAACAGCGCTATTGCAGACTTTGTGACGCGTGAGTGATCGCGGAGTTCCAGGCAGATCTCATTCGTCGGCTTTATCGGCCGGAGCGGTGTGCGCCCGGCGGGGCGGTGACGAATGACCAAGCGTCGAACTCTGGGCATTACAGGCTCTCCAGCCGTTGCATGTAGGCGCGAATCGGTTCGGCAAATCCGCTAACGTAACCTTGCGCCAAGTACTCGGCCAAGAGCGGCAAGAGACTTGTTTTGAGATTCGTCCTGGTGATCCCTTCATCTCCTCCTAGAAAGTAGGAATGCCCCGGTACGAGCGCCAGTGCTTCATCAGGTGCATACTCGATGAATATCGACACCAGTTCTTGAAACGCCCTTTGGCTCAACTCGCAACCGTGCTCTTCGACTACCTTCAGGCTCGGCCACAGCGACAAGAATGCAAATCGGCGACGTACCGCCACATCGAGGATCGCAATACTGCGGTCGGCACTATTCATGGTTCCTAGCACGTGCAGGTTGTTCGGAAGTCGCAGTCTGCGGAAGAATGGCGCCCCAAAATCGTACGCTAGGCTGACCTCGCGTGGGAATTCTGGGTCCGGCTCGAACAGGTAAATCGCCTCGCCGAGGATCTTTCCTAGATCTGCCCGATTAATTTCGTCGATGTGGAGCAGGTAATTCTGCTTCGGGTTCTTGTCGGCTTCCACGGCAGCCTCGATAAGGAATCCCGATTTCGGAGCAAACCGGAACCCAAGCGACGCGTTATCGTGGTTGCTCTCCTGGAGTGGCGCTAGACCACCAACGAAGTTCTCATACGTTGTGTTGGGGTGGAACTGGATCGTCTGCCCGATGCCGCTATAGTCCCCGTCGAGCAACTGTCGTGCCATGCGCGTCTTTCCGGTTCCGGGCGGTCCTTGGATTATGACGAATCGACGCGTCTTCAATAGCCGGGCGACGTCATCTCGGTTTGTGAGCGGCATCAGGTGTGAAAACCAACTCGACGCCACTTCAAACGCGTTCTCCTGAAACTCCTTCAATGTTGCATGGCCGCGTTCTTGGAACATCACGTCGAGCATGGCCGTGAGTGCGGCGATAGTACCGGTTCGGTCATCCGTGGGTCTATAGATTGCGTATAAGACGTTGCCATACTTTTTGAAAGCGCGCTCGTAGGTTGTCCTAGCACGTTGGATCGGCTCGGGCACGTCGATGTCCACACGTGTCGGATCTTGCTTTGCCCAGGCCACCTGCTCTCCATGGCCATATTTGTGATTGAGCCAGGTACAAATAGCCTGCATCTTCCGCGCATGACCGGGCCGTCCAAGGATTCTCTCATCGGGCGCAAGCCCCTGTGTCCCAATAACCATAGCGACGAGACACGGCGCCACTTCCACGGGAAAGACTACGAAGCTCATGCCACCATAGGAGCCCGCATCAGCGTTTGAGGGATCAATGTAGGCAGCGTACGGAATGCCTGATTCATTTCCTTTCATGTCAGGCGCTCGGAGCGCCACGGATTTCTCTGCCCGCTTGGCATATCGTGTGCCAAAAAGCGCGGCGAGTGCCTCTTCATTTCGCTTCTTCCAAAAGTCCAGCGTCGTCGAGTGAATAATGTCCGCGAGTAGATCGAAAGGTGATGTCATGGTGTTGGTCTGGTTTCCTTTCGGCGATGCACTAAGAACAGATTGTCAAGGACCAGGATATGATTTTGTCCCGGCGTGCTCAGCGTGAAGTCGCAGGTTGTTGAAGGTTGGCGTTTCCAAACGGCATCGACAGAATGCCACCGGAATATTGGAGGACGCTTGGAGGCTGCGTTGTGCTGACGGCGCGCGACTGAGCAACAGTGACGGCCATCGCCGCCTTGAAGCGTCCCCATGCGCGGCGCCAAAGATGACTGTGGGTAGTTCCAATCGGGCGTCGACAACAATGCCACGTATTCCGACGTCCAAGACCTTGGAGACTTCAGGTAGAGATAGAATACGGAACTTGGCGTCAGCAGACCGCTGCAACTGGCGCGTTTCGTAGCGAGATTGAAATAGGGGAATTAATTTGGCTCACCAGGGAGGACCCGAACCTACAACCCCTCGGTTAACAGTAGGGCGAGCGGACCCAAACGCCGCATACCTCGATGATTGTGCAGCATGAACGAGTGCTTTAAACTGCGCACAAGCACCAATTTACGGCCCTCCGGTTGCACTCAGACGAGCGCGCCGCCTCCATTTCGTTTGTGAAAGGAGTACCCACGAATAGGCATATTGTTCGACCAGTGATTTCCATTCACAGAAGTCGGGTCGTAGTGCGTTTTTATTAATAAATTGGAAACCAGGGGTAAAGCCTGTTTCGAAGATTGCGATGCTCGCCAAGGAAAATTTCTCATTAGCACTTCGTACATGTGGACAAAAATAGCTGATTCTAATGGACTTATTGCTACAGGGCAGATTGACAATCAGCATCGGCCAACCGGGCGGCAGTAGTCAAGGATTAGCCATCACTGCCGATTTGAACAGTGCTGCAACTAAATTTAGTTGCAATAAGTCCAAATGCGTAGGACACTATCATAACGAAGGGCGAGTATGCCGCCGGTCCATGAGTCAACAAGAAAAGTTGGTCGAGCGACTCTCAAAGAGGCCGAAGGATTTCGGCTGGGATGAGCTCGAAAGGCCTCTCCAAGGGCTAGGGTATGAGCAGGAAAAAGGAGGTGGGTCGAGGAGGAAGTTCTTCCACCCAATACGCGGTGGTGCTATAAATCTTCACCAGCCGCATCCGCGCAACGAATTGAAGAGTTATCAGGTTAGGGACCTCATCAACCACTTAAAGCAGGAAGGGCTAATATGAGCGATTTTTTGGAGCATGAAGGATATATCGGGTCGGTCACCTTCAGCGCTGAAGACAGTGTCTTTCACGGCAAGCTTGAGGGTATTCGCGACCTTGTTACCTATGAAGCTACTGACGTGGACACGCTGAAGAGAAGCTTTCAAGAGGCAGTGGAAGATTATCTGCAAAGCTGTAGGGAAAAAGGAACAGCTCCAAATACTCCCTTCAAAGGGACCTTCAACGTCCGCGTTGGGACGGAATTGCATAAGCGTGCCGTAGCGTTCGCGGCCGATCACAAGAAAAAGTTAAACACCGTCGTTACTGAAGCTCTTGAGCATTATCTTGAAGAAGCGCATAACTAAATCATTGGTGAACCGGATTCTGCAAAAAGCGTGGCTGATTTGCTCCGGTATACTTCTGATTCTTTTGGCTCCCCAGGTAGGACTCGAACCTACAACCACTCGGTTAACAGCCGAGTGCTCTACCATTGAGCTACTGAGGAGCATTTCGCTCCGCATCGCGCCGCCCTTAATTCCGGCGCGCAAAGTGGGCCAACCCCATTAAAGCACAGTGGCGGTTGCTGTCCAAGCCGGTACGCTCGCCGCCGATGCTACGCTGAAATTTCCAATGCAACTTGAGAAAGTTTATGAGCCTCAGCGCTTTGAGCCGCACTGGGCTGAATGGTGGATTGAATCCAACATTTACCGCGCCGATGCCGCAGCCGCGCAACAGGGCAGCGCGTTTTCAATCGTCATTCCGCCGCCAAACGTAACCGGCTCGCTGCACATC
>DATHIZ010000186.1:0-6745 GCA_035316385.1 Bryobacteraceae bacterium
AGTTGGACGATGCGCGGATCGCTTGCACTCAGAATGTTTCCGAAGCCCGCGCCACTTACCGTGGTTACCGGCGCCAGGAAATTGGTGTGATTGAAAGTATTAAACAGTTCACCACGAAATTGAAGCCGCCAACGATCGGTGATCGGGAAGTTTTTAAATAATCCCATGTCCCAGTTAAAAATGTCGGGACCGGTAAATGCTCCCTTGCCCACGTTGCCGAATTGTCCGGTCGCCGGCAGCGTGAACGCAGCGGGATCGAGATAGCTCACGCATGGTGCAGTGTTGGCGCACGGACCAGTCTTCGAAGTCTGCTGGCTGATCATCTGCGCACGGTCGGAACCAATGCCGGTCTGCGACTGATCTTTTCCGGCATACAGCGTAAGTGGCGGACCGGTCTGAGCAGTCACCACTCCGGTGACCTGCCAGTTGCCCGCGGCGCCGCGCACGAGCCGATTGGCCCTCGCCAGCACTGGCAGCATCCAGACGTAGGAAACCACAAAGACATGCCGGTGATCGAAGTCAGAGGGACCGCGATCAAATTGCTGAAAGTTCTTCAGGTAAAGCGGAAGCGTGTAATATCCAGCGGTTCCAAACGTGGCTGCGTCGGTGCCGAATGGCAAGTTATCCAGACTTTTCGAAAAGGTATAGTTCGCGGTGACCGTGAACGAATGCGATAGCCGCTTGATCAAGCTCAATTGAGCCGCCTGATACCAGGAATTGCCTGCCTGGCTTTCCTGATAGATGTTGGTAAAGCCTTTGAAGAAGCGGCGCTGGTCGGTGCTCAATGTGCTGCCTGGAATGTAGAAGGCGGGATTTTGATCGACCGTACTCGTCATGTGGTTGGCCCGTGAGGACACATAGGCTGCCCGCACCAGCCAATCATGCCTCACTTCCTGTTCAAGCGTAACGTTCCAGCTATAGTTCGCGGGCGTCGTGAATTTGCTATATGGATCCCAACTGTACACTTGCACTGGCGGCGTGAAAACGGCGCTCGCAGTGGGAGGAAATTGCGCCGGAAACGGATTCGTAAGCCCAAGATAGGGATTACTAAATGGTCCTTTCGGGGTGGTCAACGTCACAGCGGTGCTGTAAGGCGCTTCGCCCAGGAGACGATTATTCGAGAAGGACGGAACTCGCGAGTCATAAAAAACGCCTCCTCCTCCGCGTACGCTGGTCTTTCCGGTTCCAAACACATCCCAGGCAAAACCGAAACGTGGAGCAAAGTTATTGTAGTCGCCCGTGGTCCCGTACTCGGGTACTCCAGGATCCCCTGAATACATCACTCCGGGCGGCGCATTGGGAAACATCGTGGAACGCACGCCTTGCTGATAGAGGTCTGCGCGAAAGATGGATGCTTGATGATACTCGTCATGCCATACCTGAGACGGTTCGTAGCGCAGGCCGTAATTGACGGTAAACCGGTTGGTGACGCGAAAGGTGTCCTGCACATAAACGTTGGTCATGAAATAGCGGTTCTTGACGTGTTGTCCCCAAGCCTGGCCAAAGGTGCGCATCTGGCCGAGCATTAGATCCGCCAATGCAGAGCCGGTGGTGTCTCCGGAAAACGTGAATGTACCTGGTATTCCAGTGGCGTTCACTGTATTCAAGCGGTCGCGCTCGACATAGCCGCCAAAAGCGAAACTATGCCGCCCTTGGATCCAACGCAAATCATCGGTCCACGAAAAGGAACTTCGCGCCCATCTTGTAGTTGGCAAATCTCCTGTGCTGAAATAGCCGGTGACATTAAGGCTTTGAATCTGTTTGATGGGCGGTTGATAGATGTTGACTCCGAAGTCCGCGACGTTGGGAGCATCCGCCGCAGGCCCGCGGCTGGAGACGATTCTTGCGAATCCCATTCTAAAGTCATTCAGAAGATTGGGGCTGAAAATATGGATTTCCTGCAGTACCGCATTGTGCGAGCTGATGGTGGAACCATCTCTATAGGCCAGTAAGTTGCCACCGTACTGCGGCTCGCCAAAGAAGCGGTCGTAATAATAGCGGCCCACCAGCCGATCGCTGGAAGAGAAGTTGTGATCGCCACGGAGGATGTATTCATCGAAGTTCTGCGAAATCGGCCGATTGAAAAACACGCCCCCGTTGCCGTCTACTCTCGGCAGAGCTTTCATCATCGCGACCGCAGCCGGATCGAAGCGGCTCACAGGAATGATGTTGCCCGGGAAGACAGCACCGCTGGCCGATGCAGAGTCCTTGATGGCGACCACACGACTCAGTGGGTTGTTCGGATTGTTCGCCTGTAACATCGCCGAAAAATCCCCGGTGAGATTGGCATTTGTCGGAACGAATGCGTGCAGCCCTTCCTGATTGCTCCTGATTCTGGTGCCTTGATAGCCAGCAAAGAAAAAGGTCTTGTCCTTGATGACCGGTCCGCCGAAGGTGCCGCCAAATTGCCCACGCTTCAAAGGGTCACGCGTCGCCGCAAAAAAATTGCGCGCATTGAACACGGAGTTTCTCAGAAACCCGAAAGCGTCGCCATGATATTGGTTGGTCCCTGATTTGGTCACAATGGACACTACGCCACCAGCGTTCTGCCCGTATTCGGCATTGTAGTTGCTCGTCTGTACGCTGAATTCCTGCAGCGCGTCGGGAAACGGAAACGGCTGGTTGACATTGCTCATGTGGTCAATGTTCGGCGCGCCGTCCAAAAAGTAGCCTATCTGATTTTGCCGGGAACCGTTGGTCGAGACGGTAACGGCCGCCGGGAATGTCTTTGTGGGTCCCTGATCGGCGTTGTTCGATGGCGCGGTTACCGCCCCCGCTACCAACGTAGTTAATTGCGCGGCATTGCGGCCATTAAGGGGCAGCTCGACCATTCGCTCGGAATCGACAACTTGCCGGAGCGTCGCAGTGGTCGTGTCTACTTGCGTGGCGCTGGCATTTACAGTGATGCTTTCGCTTGTGGATCCCATAGTCAGGCCAACGTTCAGCGTCAGGCTCTGATTCGCAAGAAGTGTGATGCCGATCTGGCGGAATTTCTCAAAGCCAGTTTGCTGGACGCTTAGAATGTATTGCGCCGGCCGGAGTGAATTCAGCGTGTAGTAGCCCTCGGCGGTTGTCACTGCTGTTCTGCTGAACTCCGTGGCGACCTCCGTCAGCGTCACCGTAACCTGCGCAATGGGTGCGCCCGACGGATCGCTGACAGTACCGCTAATGGTACCGAAACCTTGTCCGAAGACCGCCGAAGCGAGCGCGAATTGGAACAACACGATTCCTAAAACTTTGAGCTTCATGGCAACCCCCGCATCCCCGTCCGAATCTCACATTATGAAACCGTTTTTCATGATACGGTTTGCATGTTCATATCCATATCCCAAATGGAACGCGTTGTCAACGAATATGTGGAAGCCGGCTGGCGGTGTCATCACCGCTGGCTTGCCGGACAAGCCAGATCTGGAGTAATATCTTCCCGTGGGCAGGGAGGGTCATTTTGAAATCTGCCGTTTGCATTCTCTTGCTCGGGTTGGGTATTGCCCCGCGAGTTGCCAGTCCTGCGGCCGAAAAGCCCGTCGCTCTCTACTCGGGCCTGGGTTCCTGGCGCCATCCTATTACGACCAAGAATGTTGAAGCGCAGAAATTCTTCGATCAGGGCTTGGCGTTAACTTATAGCTTCAACCGGAGTGAAGCGTTGCGGTCTTTTCGCAAAGCCGCGGAACTGGATCCCGAAGCGGCAATGGCGTATTGGGGCATGGCCGTGGCGCAGGGACCATACATCAACATGGACGGCGATCCAAGCTTCGATTTGAAAGGGGCTTGCGCGGCGATCGACACAGGATTGAAATTGATCAATGCCCCAGCGCAGGAGCAAGCTTACCTGCACACAGTCGCCACGTGGTGTCCAGAGTACAATCCACAATCTCACATCGACGCGATGCGCGCTCTGGCCGCGCGATATCCCGATGACCCGGATGCTTTGACGTTCTATGCCGATAGTTTTCTAATACCTGTACGCTGGCATTGGTACGGTCCCGATGGAACACCGGCAGCCGGTGTCAGGGAAGCCGAGAAAGTTCTGGAAGGCGTAATCCGCCGGTGGCCGCAGCATCCTGGCGCCAACCATTACTACGTCCACGCAGTGGAATCGTCCCAGTCTCCCGAACGGGCGGTAGCAAGCGCGCAGCGTTTGATGGGGATTGTGCCTTGGGCCGGCCATATGGTGCATATGCCTGGACACATCTGGCTGGTTCTCGGCGACTGGGAAGCTGCCGCCACTGTAAATGAACGGGCAGTCACTGTCGATCGAGAATATTTCGCCACAACAAATATGATGGGCGGGAGCTATACGCCGTACTACGTTCACAATTTGCACTTCATTCTGTATGCCCGGTCAATGCAGGGGCGCAGGACGGAAACGCTGCGCGCGGCGGAGACACTCGCTGGAGCGATGGCGCCAATGGCTGAGACAATGCCCGAAATGGCCGATAGTTTCCTCGCTGTTCCGGTATTTGCTTATGTACGGTTTGGCGAATGGGATTCCATACTCAAACTGCCCGAGCCGAAGCAGCCGATGATGGCAAGCAAAGCGAGTTGGCATTATGCACGAACGCTAGCTCTTCTGGCGCGAGGCGAGCGAACGAAGGCAGCACAAGAGGCAAAGAGTTTCGATGACCTGCGAAGGAAGATCCCGGCAGCCGCGCCCTGGGGACAGAATAAGAGTAGTCAGGTTCTAGAGATGGCAGCGGAAATCCTGGCCGCCAAACTAGCCGCCACGCCGGGCGAAGCTGCGCCACACTGGCAACGGGCGGTTGAGTTACAAGACCTCTTCGTCTACGATGAGCCACCAGCGTGGTACTATCCGGTGCGCGAATCGCAAGGAGCAAATCTTTTGCGAGCAGGAGATCCCCAGAAAGCGGAAATAGTATTTCGGGAGGGCGTGAGGCGGTCTCCAAGAAACGGCAGGATGCTGTTCGGCCTGCTGGAAACCTTGAAAGCTCAGGGGAAGCAGCAAGACGCGGCATGGGTGGAGCACGAATTCGCCGCAAGCTGGGGCAAATCGGATGTGCACCTTCGCCTGGAGGACCTGTAGAGACAACTCGCTCTCAACCAATTCATTTCTTGGGCGCCGGCAACATGTAATATCCGTATGTGCTTGTCCAGGCGAAGTCCTCGCCTGGTTCGATGGAAATAGCTATGAATGGCTCCACGGCAAGGACACTGCGGATGGACCACAGAGCCTCCCTGAGGAGCGGACGATCAGCCTGAATGGTCATGCCCGCGCCGACAGTGCTATTTTCGATGCGAATCTGATTGTCTTGGACGCTGTTACTAAATCCTTGAAGAGGAGTCGCGACCGTATCGCGGTCCTTCAGGGCATTTAGATAGATAATCTGATTTCCGCGAATTTCAGCCAATGTCTTATCGGGAGGGCGCGGTGATTCTATCTGAAATGGAACAGTGATAGCGACGCCAGGGCCGGGCGGCTGCCGGTCAAGCACCAAAAAGTTGTGATTGTAGACACTCGTCTGGATGGCGCGGCTGCCGGTGTTTTTGATGCTGTGCCGCAGCACCATTTCCGGCTTACCGTCTGCAAGCTGCACGGTTTTGCGGTAGACATATCCGAAGCCCGAAGGCGAGACCTTGAGTGTCTGGGTGAATTCGATGGAATCGCGTTTTTTCCTGATGTCCCATTTGCCGGGATCCGCGACGTCGTATAAATGATAGTTGTCGTAGGCGCCATTATCGGGCTTGCGAAGTGCTCCGATGCCGATTTTTATGAAAGTATCACCAGGCTTGGCTTCCTCCCAACCGAGCGGTCCGAATTCGTCCACTGGACCGGTGATGGCACTGCAGGGTCCAGCGATAATGTCAGGGCCTTCGTACACGAAATCGTGAATGGAGGCGCCGGTTTTGGTAAACCAGGGTCCATAGTAATCGTGGTCCTGAAATCGCAGGCTATAGATGACACCCGACCAATCAAAACGGGTACCGCGATAGAAGCCACTCTTCCCGTCCGGCAAGTAGATCTTCGCTTGAATCTGGCCGTTCGTGATAGCCGCCTCCGGAAGCTCCGCTCCATTGAGTACCGCGAACGGCAGCGCCAGCGAAGCCAAGGCTAAAATTGTTTTCATCACCGAACTCCGCACCGCGCCGCTCGCCAAAGGCCGCTGCCTTGCATTCCGCTGCTGCATAATTACTCCGTCTGGATATCTTACATGGCCGGTATCAACGGCTGTGGTGCAAAGATTCGGGGTGTTGGATAATCGCGGCCATGGCAGCGTCGGGAAGGGTTGAGGCTTTGTTCAAGGGACGGCAGTTCGACCAAGAGATCATCGTCTTGTGCGTTCGATGGTATCTGCGGTACAAGCTGAGTACACGTGACCTGGTGGAAATGATGGCTGAACGCGGAGTGATCCTGGTGCACACAACGATTCTGCGTTGGGTGCAGCACTACGTGCCGGAATTCGAGAAATGCTGGAACCAATATGCGCGGCCGGTGGGCGGTTCGTGGCGGTGTGACGAGACCTACATAAAGGTGAAGGGCAGGTGGACCTATCTGTAAGAGGCTGTCGACAAAGTCGGGCGAACCATTGATTTCTATCTCAGCGAGAGGCGGGATGTGGACGCTGCGAAACGCTTTTTCCGTAGGGCGATGAAGAGTGTTGGGCCGCCACGAGTGATCACTCTCGATGCATATGCCGTTTCACGCCCTGCGGTTCGGGAACTGAAGTTCGAAGGCCGGTTGCCGAGGCGTTTCCGAGTGCGATCGAGCGAGTATTTAAGCAACATGATT
>DATHIZ010000187.1:0-2287 GCA_035316385.1 Bryobacteraceae bacterium
TGGAACGGATGAAGCACTTATTTGAAATAGACGACGTTGTCTTCGTGATGGCAACTGATACCAGCCAATTGCAACATTCTATCCGAGCGCTCTATGGAAGCGGTTTTGATTCGTCCCGCTATTTGTTTCGCTTTTTCGATCAGACCTATCGCTTCGCAAAGCCCTCGGTCGAAAAATTTGTCGCGGCGCATTTTTCTGACATCGATCACTCGAAGATCACAGGCCCACCTGAAACAAAGCCGGACAGCTTTGTAGCATACATTTTTGAAGCATTCAGCATTCCCCTGCGCGACCAGCAGCAGTGCATCGATATTCTTCGAAACTGCGTCACCGTGTGGCGTTCCGAGTGCCCCCTTCAATTGTTTATTTTGCTTCCGTTGGTCATTGCTCAGCAACAGCGTCTCAGTCTCGATTATAGTGGACTTGAAGACCGGTTGCGCCAATCTCTAGGAGTAAAGAGCTTTGATTGGAAGCTGAACTTCAAGATTCGTCTTCCAGGTACTAGCCAGCTAGACATCCGAAACGGCTTTGAGGTTTTTAACGAAGTGATTCAGAATTTCCGCGCCGTTTCTCTCGTGCGCTTTATTAATGACTTTGATTATGACCAGAAACCAACGACTGTGGAACGCATTGTTCACGATCTAGCTCGGTTGGAGATGTCAATCCGGGCCAGAGCGGAAACAAATCGAAATGGAGAGGAGAAAAGCTTCGTTTTGGATTATCCCGAATTAGTTCGCAGCGTTGGACGGCTGTCCCCCAGTTAGCGCTGTCCCCCAAATGCCTCCGCCGCCCCTTCCTGAAAATCCGGATGATGGTGGCCGTAGCCATTCTCCAACTGCTCCAGCGTCATACCAAGCCAGCCGGCAGCTTCCCAGAGATCGGTGCCGCGCTGCATCAGCCACGTTGCCGCGGTATAGCGCGTCTCGTCTGCCGGCAGAAGCGCCGGCTCCGGCGTGATGATCGGCGGTGACGGGCGCGATGCCTTTGGTTGCGCCTTCAACATGATTGGATCTGACTTGCGGGAGGTTGTCGCGGTGGCGGTCTGCATGGTCATGTCTCCAACGGCTCGCGGCCGTTATCGGCGAGCGGGGGGCTGGCCGCACCGGTCGCGCGCTCTAATGCGGGCCCCATCGCTGGGCTGGATTGGCGCTGGGGCCGGTTATTGGGCGGGCTTTTTTATTTCTCCGCCATCGGCACGCCCGGCCGGTCGCAGCGGACTTCGGCCGGTGCGCACGGCCTCATTGACGTGGCGAGACTTGGTAAGCACAGACGCTGGCCGGCTTGAAAGCATGGGTTTCCTACTTGGATGAGGTACGGAAGACCGAAAGCTGGATGCTGGAAGATCAGGCGGCGGCGATCGTCAAGACGGTAGCGCGCCCTCGCAAATCTGGCCTAGAAAATTCCCGCCTGTGTGCAGCGTGCGCAGGCGGGAACCCAATATTTGCCTCAGTCGAGTTGCCGAACCGCAACTTTCCGATTGCTCCGCAGGTGGAAGCTGTTGCGATGGCCAAGTCGCTGGGGGGCTACGAGGTCCCAATGGCAAAGTTTTACATTCATTTCCGGTACGACAATACGGTCGCTCACGACGACGTAGGCATTGATTTGCCGAGCCTAAAAGAAGCCCGGGAAGTGGCATTGCTCTCGTTTCGCGAACTGTTGGCCGAAAACATACATTCGAATTCCAAGACCCCGGTGATGGCCGCCATCATCACTGACGGAAACGGTCGGGAGCTTATGGTGATTCCTGTGCAAGATGTGTTGCCGGAGCCCTTGAAGAAGTAGGGCCGCCACCGTTGGCGGTTTCTTTCATTTTGGGCGTGCGGGCTTTAACTTGAGGGGCCTCGCCGAACAGACGGAATAAGAAACAATTGGTGGGGTTGTCCCTTATCAATGTAAGGGAGGCATCGCTATGGACACCGCAAAACGCTGCCGCGAACAATCTGATGAATGCCTTCGGTTAATGAACCTGGCGCAGAGCGACACCGAAGCCAGGATCCTTAGAGATCTAGCGCACAGCTGGGTCCGGATCGCCAATCAGACCGAGCGATATGCCAAGTTTATCGCGGTCCAGAGTGCGGGCTACGTCCTGGCAGATGGCGCCCGGCTTTTCGACCCCGCGAAGTTCGGCCTGCCATCCGTGCCCATGGACGCAGGGACCAGGACAGGACGCAACTCCGCAACAGAACCGGGATTTAAGCCGGGGCCATCCGATTCGTTCCGTCGTTCGCAGGCCAGCTAATGGGCCTTTAACGTCCGGAAGGCGACGGATCGACAATGGTCTTGGAAG
>DATHIZ010000188.1:0-2569 GCA_035316385.1 Bryobacteraceae bacterium
TGCGCCGCCAATCAGTGTGGCGCGTTTCTTGCGCGTCTCGTAGTTCTGGATTGTGGGTTCGAAGTTGCCGTAGATCTGCGTGAACCCCATCTTGTCGAGCAGATCTTCATTCACTTCCCCCGTGCCGCCGCCCTCTTCTGGATCTTCAACCATCTTTGAAGAGCAGTTGACGCAGTGACTGCAGTCCATAAAACGCGCCGCGATCATCGCTGCCGACGACCACTACTCGATTTCGATCGACGCGCAGCAGGTAGCCTTCCGGCCCGGGCGGCGCACTGGCGCCGACGTCCGCAAGCGAGCGCGCATACTTCCCCGCAAGGGCA
The DNA here is from genome assembly GCA_035316385.1 of Bryobacteraceae bacterium. Taxonomy (GTDB): domain Bacteria; phylum Acidobacteriota; class Terriglobia; order Bryobacterales; family Bryobacteraceae; genus Bog-105. The sequence continues at coordinate 324 of DATHIZ010000188.1, forward strand.
TTCTCCCCCGAGCCCATCACAATCAATCGCTCTGGCCCGCTCACCTGTGTACGGTGGTCGATGCTCAGGACAAGTCCGAACCGGTCATTCACACATCCCGGAGAAAGCGAGCGAGCGACAGATCCTCCGCTGACGGGTTCATGGGCACCACAATCCGTACTTGGTCATCCAGAAGGAAATCGCTGCCGGAACTTGCGATCTGCTGTGGTTTGGGAAAGATGGCGGCGTCAATGGCATCAGCTGGAAAAGGCGTCTGAAGGGTCCTTGACTGGGCTTCGGCGAACAGCATGGGAAGCGCTTCGGCGTGCAGCCTGCCCGGAAATCCAGGCGCGGCGCTCCCCAAAGAGGCTGCAGCCAGAGACTGTAGGAAGGCCCGGCGGGATGAGTGGTTCACAGCGGCTCCACGGTTCGGCTTTCGTTCGCGGGAATTCAAAGGTAAGCGCAACTGTAAACAAGCAATCGCCCGTCGTAAAACACTAAACGGAGGTCGACAGGAGCCTCTCAGGCCTTGGCCCGTGTCGGCCGCGCGACCTCCACGTAAGACAACAGAGATATTGCTTTTGATAAATTGCGTTTAATTTCTGTTAACTTATGTTTACTGGCTGATGTAATCATTTGTCAACTGGACGCTAGAAAACGCAAGTATGAACCGCTAACACAGCAAGAGACCGGCCTCCGTGTCCGCGTCGCCAGAGATCGATAAGAGACGACCAACGACTCCATCCCTGATTGCCTGCACGCCCAACATTTTGATTTGCACCTGTACGGAGAAAAGCTCACTCCCCATCCGGGGCGATTGCAACCACCAACCCAAATTCGATCTGGAGAAGACAAGGAGATTTTCCCTGTAGCCACCATTGGTTTCAAACACGCGGGAGGTTCATGGCGCAAGTCACTCGCACTGGGTTGCTCCATCCTGTTCGTCATGGTCTTCACGCTGCAGGGAGCCTTTGCGCAGACGGTCTCATCGTCTCTTCGCTGTACAGTGAAAGGCCTGGAAGGATCCAATCCAAGCGGGCTGGCGGGGCAAGGGTTTCCGACGATAACATCAGCGGCCTTACGGAACTGGTGAATGTACCCGGCGGGGTAAAGGCGGATAATCGAATCGTCACTGTTACAGATTCCGTGGATTGGCAATTCGGGCGCCACGTCTTGAAGTTCGGTTTCATGACCCAGCGATTTAAGAACTTCTACGGCACAGTTCCCGACTTCGGTACGCTTAACTTCGACGGATCCATCACCGGCAACCCTTATGCAGACTTCCTGCTCGGCCTACCTCAGGAGAGCCAGCGCACCGACCCCCTGGTGAACCGCACGCAAAACGTCGGCCAGGTCGGCATCTATGCGCAGGACACCTACCAGCTATCGCAGCGGCTCACGATCAACTATGGCGTGCGCTGGGATTACTATGGGGCTCCCTCCGCAGCGGATAATCTGGCATATAACTTCGATCCGGCGACGGGTAACGTGATTGTCGATCCTTCCGCCATTCAAAAGGTCAGCCCGCTTTATCCGTCCAATATCACCGTCGTGGCAGGATCGGTCTACGCCATTCCGGATAAGACCGACTTTGCTCCGCGCCTGGGGGCGGCTTACCGGCTGAGTGAACACTCGGTGATTCGTGGAGGCTATGGTCTCTACACGGCGCGACTGGATGCCGGCATCTCGGCCCCGGGAACATTCAATAACTTCGCGCTGATCAACCCGCAGTTAGGCGCGACCGGACCTTTCTCGATCACTGAGAGTTATCTGAACGTCGTCACCCCAGGCCAGACACCGCTCCTGCAATTTCCTAACCCGTATCCATCGAGCACGGCACTGGCCAGCGTTCCGAGCCAATCGGTCTATGGCTATCCCCGCCAATCGAGTCTCGGCCGGATTCAGCAGTTCAACGTCTCGTACGAGCGGCAGATCAAGGACATCGGTCTGCGCGCTTCGTACGTGGGATCACGGAGCTCGGGCCTGAACTACCAGGTGAATACCAACCTGCCGCAACCGAGCACCACGCCGTTCACGGCGGCCGCACGCCCCTACCCGCAGTTCGTCAGCACTTACATGATGCAGTACAACGGCGGCGCGAAATACGACGGCATGCAGTTTGAAGCCAAGCGCCGCGCCGGGAATCTGTTGTTCGACGGCAGTTACAACTACCAACGGAGCCTGGGCAACTATCTCGACACGGAAAACCCTTACGACGTTCTGAGTCACTGGGCCAACGATGGGCCAACGCGGCGCCATTATGCAAC
>DATHIZ010000189.1:0-13247 GCA_035316385.1 Bryobacteraceae bacterium
AGGCCGGGCTACTGTCGAAGTGAAGAACGGCTACACGAAGATTGATCTGAATCTGAGGAAACTCGCGTCGCCCACGATGTTTGGCACGGAGTTTCTCACTTACGTCCTTTGGGCCGTCACACCAGATGGCAAGGCCATCAATTTGGGGGAAGTGGTCCCAAACGGCTCTGACAAAGCCAGCATGCACGTGACCTCTCCGAACTCCACCTTTGGCCTGCTGGTTACTGCCGAGCCGTACTTCTCCGTGCCATACCCGAGCGATGTGGTGGTTTTGGAAAGTGCCGCGCGCCGGGAGACGATTGGCCGCCTGGAAGCAGTAGAGGCGAAGTATGAACTGCTGCCACGCGGTCAATACACGTTGAACATTCAGGCATCGCAACTGGCTTCCGCCCAAATGAAGAATCAGCCGAGTGTCTCCATGGAGCAGTACGAAGCCATCACTGCTCTCTATCAGGCCCGCAACGCGGTGCAGATCGCGCGCGCTGATGGAGCCGACCGCGCCGCCGCGGACACGCTGGCGAAAGCGCAAAGCCATTTGGATCAGGCCGAAGCCGCGTATTCGCGGAAGAGCTACAAGGAAATGACCGACGCCGCCCGCCAGGCCGTGCAAGCCGCGTCCGATGCACGCATGATTGCGCTGCGGCAAAAAGCAGCGCCGGGGTCACGGCCGTAAGCCCCCGCAAGTACACGCGTCACTGTCAGGGTTTTGGATGGAACGGGACAGGCGTGCTGCCAGAACCGGCAGGTTCAGGACTCGGCATGTCCAGATTCACGACGACCGGATCCTGTCCGCTTCGGACAACGACGGCTTCGCAGGGTTCATCCGGCCGAGCGTTGATCTCCTGATGCGGGACGTAGGGAGGGACATAAATAAAATCCCCCGGCCCGGCTTCGCCGGTGAACTCGAGATGGTCGCCCCAGCGCATGCGTGCCCGGCCGCGCACAATATAGAGGACGGTTTCAAGCTCGCCATGATGGTGCGGACCGGTTTTCGCATCGGGTTGGACGATAACCGTGCCGGCCCAGAGTTTGGTGGCTCCGGTCCTAGCATTTGTGATGGCGGCGGCGCGGGTCATGCCAGGAGTTTGGGGCGTGTTCGGATCCAAGTCGCCGGCCGCGACTATTTTCACGCCATGGTTGAACCAATCGTTCATCATTCTCACGATACTGCGCGACTGTAATTTTGCTGTTGTGCTACATTGGTAATCGCAATTCCAACCAATTTGGGAGGCTCGGGTTTGTTCGCAAACTTTGGCCGTTAGGACCAGTCCAATCATGAGTCAAAAGCAAGGCAAGAAGTACGAAGCTGCGGCCAAACAGGTAGACGCGAAGCCCTACACACTCTCCGACGCTGTTACGCTAGTCCAAAAGATCAAATTTACCAAGTTCGATGAGACGGTGGAAGTCCACATGCGCTTGGGTGTGGATCCAAAGCATGCCGACCAGATGGTGCGCGGCACGGTGGTTCTCCCGAATGGATTGGGCAAATCGAAAAAAGTTTTAGTGATCGCCTCGGGCGATAAACTTCGCGAGGCGCAGGAAGCGGGCGCGGATTTCGTCGGCGGCGACGACATGGTCAATAAGATTCAGACCGAGAGCTGGACCGACTATGACGCCGTGATCGCCACGCCGGACATGATGCGTTCCGTGGGGCGGTTGGGTAAGGTACTGGGACCGCGTGGCTTGATGCCGAATCCGAAGACCGGCACCGTCACCACGGATGTCCGCAACGCCATCCTGGAAATTAAAGCCGGTAAGGTTGAATTCCGTGTGGATAAGACAGGCGTCATTCATGCGCCGGTTGGCAAGGTTAGCTTCGCGACCGACAAGCTGCTCGAAAACACCAGCAGTTTAATTCAGGCTGTGATCAAGGCTAAGCCGCCCGCCGCAAAAGGCAAATACGTCAAGAGCGCCACTTTGTGCTCGACAATGGGTCCCGGCGTTCACTTGGATGTGACGTCGTTCAACGCGAAGCCCGTCTAGGTTTAACGGTTCGCGCAGGCAGAATCAGGCACGCAGGAATAATAAAGGCAGCGCCGCATGAAAAACAAGAAAGAAAAAAAGAAAGATCTAGCAGATCTTAAGAAGACGGTTGCGGACAACCAGAATATCTTCGTCACCAGCTACGAGAAGATGACCGTCAGTCAGGACTATCAGCTTCGCAAGACCATCCGCGAGGCGGGTGGCAACTACCAGGTGGTTAAGAACAACTTGGCGGCGCTGGCTTCTGAAGGAACGTCGGCAGCTAATCTGTTGGCTGACCTGCGGGGTATGACTTCGCTGGCGTACACGGCGAAAGACCCGGTGGCGTTGGCCAAGGCCCTGACCAAGTATTCGAAAGAGAATGCGCAGTTTACCTTCAAGGCCGGACTGGTGGAAGGGCGCGTAATTGACATCAAGGCGATCAGTGATCTTGCTTCGATGCCGCCCAAGGAAGAAATCTACGCGAAGATGCTGTTCCTGATTAATGCGACGGCGACCCGTTTGGTGAGCTCGATCAATGGTGTGGGCCGCAATCTCGCGGTGGTTCTGAATCAGGGCGTAGAGCAAAATAAGTTTCAGCAGTAACGCTGCATGAGAAGGCAGTGCTGCGCGACAGCGCGGAAATGCTGGTGCGCCGGTTTTTTGGCCAGGCGCGAAAGTTAGTACGGTTTGGCGGGTCTCCGCCAGCTCAAACAGAGTTCGTTAAGGGAGTAGGAAGAAATGGCGGATATTAACGCAATCGCGGAACAGATTCAAGGCTTGAGCTTGCTCGAAGCCTCACAGCTGGTGAAGTTGCTCGAAGAAAAGCTGGGCGTCTCGGCGGCAGCGGCTACGGTTTCAGTGGCGGCTCCGGGCGCGGGTAGCGCGGCGGCGGCTGCTCCGGTTGAGGAGAAGACCGAATTCTCGGTTGTCTTGACCACTGTGGGCGCAAACAAGATCAATGTTATCAAGGCAGTACGTGAAGTCACCAGCCTCGGCTTGAAGGAAGCCAAGGACTTGGTCGATGGCGCCCCGAAGCCGATTAAGGAAGGCGTTACCAAAGACGAGGCCGAGACCATCCGTAAGAAATTTACGGACGCCGGTGCTACTGTCGAAGTGAAGTAAAATTCTCTTCGCAGCGCGTTGTGAAGAGGAACTAGTGGAAACTGAAGGGTCCCGGCCGGTCTGTTTGACTCGGCTGGGCCTTGGTATGCTATTCTTAGATAGAAGTCAAGCTGAAACGGTTTAGCATCCAGATTGTAGCCTCAGTTTTGTAAAGTTTCCCCTGCGGATCTTGTCCGGGTCTGCGGGGCTTTCGCATGCCCTATTTCAACCGTCAACTATTCTCTCATCTGCATGGCGGCGACCAAGCCCTCGATTTCGACTCAGATCTAACAGCTATAGGTCCGCCACAGGATCTATACAAACAGTATCGTCAGCAACAGTATTTAGCAACAGTTTTTGTTTCCCGCCCGGCTGGTTCCCAAAGGCTGGCGCAAGCATGGGCAGGTGGACCGTCTGGTTCATGGCTTATGGTCGTGGCCGCTTAGGGCCGCGATTCGGCTTCTCCGGCTGCATTGCCGGATCGTCATTCTGTCATCGGTTTCCTAAAGGATAAGCGTAGATGCCCAACGTTTTAAACGGATCTCTCCGCCAGAGAGTCGATTTTTCGAAGATTAAGACTTCGATCCCCATTCCGAACCTCATTGAGGTGCAGAAACGTTCGTATGAGCGTTTCTTGCAAATGGACCTGCTTCCCAAAGAGCGAGAAGACGCGGGACTGCAAAGCGTATTCAGCTCCGTCTTTCCTATTTCCGATTTCCGAGGTCTGAGCCAGCTCGAGTTTGTCGATTATTCCATCGGTAATTGGGAGTGCAAGTGCGGCAACTTGAAGGGTCTCCACCACCTTCGCACGATTTGCCGCAACCCGACTTGCGGAGCGGAAATTCGCACGGACCCTTTTCACGCGGGGGACGTTCTCTGCCATAAATGCGGCACGTTCAATAAAAACATAGTCACCTTCTGCAACCGCTGCGGCGATCCCGTGGCGCTCCAACTCAAGTACGATGTGCCCGAGTGCGAGGAGCGCGGCATGACGTACGCGGCCCCGTTGAAGGTCACCATCCGGCTGACCGTCTACGATAAAGATCCTGAAACCGGAAATAAAACCGTCCGCGACATCAAAGAACAAGAGGTGTTCTTCGGCGAAATTCCGCTGATGACCGAGAACGGTACGTTCATCATCAACGGCACCGAGCGCGTTATCGTTTCCCAGTTGCACCGTTCGCCCGGCGTGTTCTTCGAGCGCGTGCAGACGCAAGGCTATTTCCTCGGCAAGATTATTCCATATCGCGGCAGTTGGGTCGAGTTTGAATACGACAACAAGAACCTTTTATATGTCCGCATCGATCGCAAGCGCAAATTCTATGGAACGGTGTTTCTCCGCGCCCTTGGCCTGAAGACCGACTCCGACATTATTCGCGCCTTCTACAAGCTCTCCACCATTTCGCTGAAAAACACGCAATTGCTCTGGAGCGTGAACGAAAGCTTGATCGGCATGAAGCTTTCGCACGCGATCTCGAACAAGAACGGCGACCAGATTGTGCCGCAGGGCCGCAAGATCACCAATTCGGTATACCGCGAAATTCTGAAATCCAAGGTCGAACAGGTGGAAGTGGCCGCCAATGACCTGGAGGGTGGCTATGTGGCCGCCGATGTCATCGACATGTCGACGGGCGAAGTGCTGATTGAAGCTAACCACGAATTAACTTCGACCACGCTGAGCAAGCTGGCTGAAGCGGGCATCGAGAATTTCGAAATTTTCTTCCCGGATCGTGATGAAGCGGGTAACGTCATCTCCTCCACCCTGCGCAAGGACGCAGTCAAGAGCCAGAGTGACGCGTTGCTGGAAATTTACCGCAAGCTGCGGCCCGGCGATCCGCCGACGCTCGACACCGCCACGCAATTGTTCCAAGGCATGTTCTTCGACCCGCGCAAGTACGATTTTTCGCGCGTGGGCCGCATGAAGTTCAACATCAAGCTGCACGATAAGGCCGATGCCACGGCGCTTGACAAACGCACGCTTGACCGCAAGGATTTCAACGACACGATTCTCTACTTGCTCAAACTGCGCAAAGGAATCGGAGCCATTGACGACATCGATCACTTGGGTAACCGCCGCGTCCGCGCCGTGGGCGAACTCCTGGAGAATCAATTCCGTATCGGCTTGGTTCGCATGGAGCGCGCCATCAAGGAAAAAATGTCGGTATACCAGGAAATGTCGACGGCCATGCCGCACGATCTGGTAAACGCCAAGCCCGTCATGGCGGCTATCCGCGAATTCTTCGGCTCCAGCCAGCTTTCGCAGTTCATGGATCAAACCAATCCGCTCTCGGAGATCACGCATAAGCGCCGTCTCTCCGCGCTTGGACCGGGTGGTCTTTCCCGCGAACGCGCCGGCTTCGAAGTCCGCGACGTCCATCCTACCCACTACGGCCGTATTTGTCCGATCGAGACGCCGGAAGGTCCGAACATCGGTTTGATTTCGTCGCTCTCCTGTTTTGCGCGCATCAATGAATACGGCTTTATCGAGAGCCCGTACCGCAGAGTGCGCGAAGGCATCCTGGTCGACGAAGTCAGAATCCTGAATCCTGGCGACACGGAGTTCAAAGTCGGCCAGATCATATCTCGCGAAAATCTCGACCTGGCTAACCAGGGCAAATCCAAAGACCAGTTGTCGGGCGGCAAGCAGCAAGCCGAGTACGAAGCCCACTCCGATTACCTGTCGGCCTGGGAAGAAGACAAGTACATCATCGCCCAGGCGAACGTACGAATCGACGAGGTAGGGCGCATCATTGAAGACCTGGTGAATGCGCGTCAGGCCGGCAATTTCGTGCTGAAGCATCGCGATGAGATCGAGTACATGGACGTCAGTCCTAAGCAGCTTGTCTCGGTCGCGGCCAGCTTGATCCCGTTCCTTGAGAACGACGACGCCAACCGCGCTTTGATGGGTTCGAACATGCAACGGCAAGCGGTGCCGCTGCTGCGTGCCGAAGCTCCCTTTGTGGGAACCGGCATGGAGCGCGTAACCGCCCGCGATTCCGGTGCGGTTGTGATCTGTAAACGCTCCGGCGTAGTAGATTCGGTCGACGGCGAACGCATTATCGTTCGCGTGGAAGGCGGAGCGCACGAAGGGCAGATGTCGCGCGAAGTCGGCGCTGATATCTATCAGCTCACGAAGTTCAAACGCTCCAACCAAAACACCTGCATCAGCCAGAAGCCGATCGTCCATCAAGGGCAAAAGGTGAAGAAGGGCGATGTGCTGGCCGACGGCCCTTGCACGGAAGCCGGCGAATTGGCCCTGGGACGCAACGTCCTTGTAGCCTTCATGCCCTGGCGCGGCTATAACTTCGAAGACGCCATCGTGGTCAGCGAAAAGCTGGTCAAAGACGACTACTACACCTCAATCCATATTGAAGAGTTCGAGATTGAGGCACGCGATACCAAGCTGGGACCGGAAGAGATCACGCGCGACATTCCAAACATCGCGGAGTCTTTCCTGCGCAACCTGGATGACAGCGGCATCATCCGCATCGGCGCGACCGTGAAGCCGGGCGACATTCTGGTGGGCAAAGTAACTCCGAAGGGTGAAACGCAGCTCACTCCGGAAGAAAAGCTGTTGCGGGCCATCTTCGGTGAGAAGGCCGGCGACGTGAAGGATGCTTCGCTCTACTGTCCGCCAGGCATTGAAGGCACCATTGTGGATTGCAAGGTGTTTTCACGCAAAGGCGCGGAGTTGGACGAGCGCTCAAAGCAGATTCTGCAGCTGCAGGAAGAGCGTTTACACCGCAATCTCGAAGACGAAAAGCGTATTTTGAGCGATGAGCGCGCCAAGCGTTTGGAAGCGCTGCTCAAAGACAAAGAGCTGCAGGCCGACCTGCACGACGAAAAAACGAATAAAAAGCTGCTGTCGAAAGACACGCCGCTGACGCGCGACCTGCTTGAAAAACTCCGCGCCCGCGATCTGAAGCGCATGCGGTTGGCGACGAAAGATATTCGCCTTAACGAGCAGATCGACGAAATCGAAGAAATGACTTCGCGGCAAATCGCGGTGCTTGAAAAAATCACCGAAGAGAAGATCGCGAAGCTGCGCAAAGGCGACGAACTGCCTCCCGGCGTAATCAAGTTGGTGAAGGTCTATATCGCCATGAAGCGCAAGCTTTCGGTGGGCGACAAAATGGCCGGACGCCACGGGAACAAAGGCGTGATTGCCCGCATTGTTCCGGAAGAAGACATGCCGTACATGCCGGATGGCACGCCGGTTGAGATTGTACTCAATCCGCTGGGCGTTCCTTCGCGTATGAACGTGGGTCAGATTCTGGAGACGCATCTTGGCTGGGCAGCCGCGAAACTGGGTCTGCACTTTGCGACGCCAGTGTTCGACGGCGCGGCTGAGAAGGACATCAAGGATCGTCTAACCGAAGCCGGCTTGCCGACCTCGGGCAAGATTGAACTGCACGACGGTGTGACAGGCATGATGTTTGAACAGCCGGTGACGGTCGGCTACATCTATATGCTCAAACTGAGCCACTTGGTGGATGACAAGATCCACGCCCGGTCTATCGGACCGTACTCGTTGATCACGCAACAGCCGCTCGGCGGTAAAGCGCAGTTCGGCGGACAGCGCTTCGGCGAAATGGAAGTGTGGGCGCTCGAAGCATACGGCGCTGCATACATTCTGCAGGAATTGCTGACCGCGAAATCGGATGACGTCTATGGACGCGCCAAGATCTATGAAGCCATTGTTAAGGGCGAAGCCGCCGCTGAACCAGGCGTGCCGGAATCGTTCAACGTTCTAATCCGTGAATTGCAGAGTTTGTGTCTCGACGTGGAGCTGATGAAGAAGCCGCGCGAGATGCAGGACTTGGCGCACGCAGCGGATTAACTTCGATATGCGTTGCGAACGGAATGCCGGGGTCCTCGTAATCGGGGCCGCGGCACTCCGGCAGAAGAAGAACTGAAAAGGTATTTAAGGACTATTCATGTATCGTTCCTCTCCGTACGAAAGAGCCAATTTAATTGCCGACTTCGATTCGATCCGGATCAGCCTAGCGTCTCCGGAAAAGATTCGCAGCTGGTCGCATGGTGAAGTCACCAAGCCGGAAACCATCAATTACCGCACCTTTAAACCGGAGCGCGATGGCCTCTTCTGCGCCCGGATTTTCGGACCGGTTGCCGACTGGGAATGTTTGTGCGGTAAGTACAAGCGCATGAAGCATCGCGGGGTGATCTGCGATAAGTGCGGCGTGGAAGTAACCCTTTCACGCGTGCGCCGGGAACGCCTGGGCCACATTGAACTGGCCAGCGCGTCCTCGCATGTGTGGTTCTTCAAGGGACTGCCGAGCCGTATCGGTTACTTGCTCGACATTACGCTGCGTGAACTCGAGCGCGTGCTCTATTACGAAGCCTTCGTAATTATCGATCCAGGCGAAGCCACCGGCCTGAACCTGGGCGAAGTCATCAGTGACGAGCGCAAGCGCCAGCTGGATCAGGAGTTCCCAGGCAAGTTCATCGCCATGATGGGCGCGGAAGGCGTCAAGGAGCTACTGAAGCGCATTGACGTTGAATCGCTGAGCCTGGAAATCCGCGAAAAGATGAAGACGGAAACTTCAACTCAGAAAAAGTTGAAGTATGCCAAGCGTCTGCGCGTGGTCGAGAGTTTTCGCAAGTCGGGTAATAAACCTGAGTGGATGATTCTGGATGTGATTCCGGTTATTCCTCCCGAATTGCGTCCGCTGGTACCGCTCGATGGCGGCCGCTTCGCAACTTCGGATCTGAATGATCTGTATCGCCGCGTCATCAATCGCAACAACCGTTTGAAGAAACTGATGGAGCTGCATGCTCCTGACGTCATTGTTCGAAACGAAAAGCGCATGCTGCAGGAAGCAGTAGACGCACTCTTTGATAACGGCCGCCGTGGCCGCGTTCTGCGCGGCGCCAACAACCGTCCGCTGAAGTCCCTTTCGGATACGTTAAAGGGCAAGCAGGGCCGTTTCCGTCAGAACCTGCTCGGCAAGCGCGTCGATTACTCGGGCCGTTCGGTAATCGTGGTCGGACCGGAACTCAAGCTGAACCAGTGCGGTCTTCCCAAGAAGATGGCGCTCGAATTGTTCAAGCCGTTCATTTATCACCGCTTGGAACAGCGCGGCCATTGCACCACCATTAAGCAAGCCAAGGAATTGGTGGAGCAGCAGGACCCGGTGGTTTGGGACATCCTTGAAGAAGTCATCAAGGATCATCCGATTCTGTTGAACCGCGCTCCTACCCTTCACCGTTTGGGAATTCAAGCGTTCGAGCCCGTCCTGGTCGAAGGCAAAGCCATCCGGCTGCACCCGCTGACTTGTACGGCTTTCAACGCCGATTTCGACGGTGACCAGATGGCCGTCCATATTCCACTGTCGCCGGAAGCGCAGATCGAGGCCACCACCTTGATGCTGGCGTCGAACAACATTCTTTCCCCGGCGCACGGCGCGCCGATCACCGTTCCTACCCAGGACATGGTGCTCGGTCTTTATTACCTGACGAAAATGCGCCCCAACTCCAAGGGTTCGGGCCGCACCTTTGCTTCGATGGAAGACGTTCTCATCGCGCTCGAAATGGGCGAAGTGGAAACGCTGACCGCCATCAAGTTGCGCTACACCGGCAAGGTGATCGACTTGAGCAAAGCGTTCGATAACCAGAACATTCTGCACACCGAGCCGATCGAGTTCAACAAGCAGTACATGGACACGACGGTGGGCCGCGTTATTCTGAACGACGTTCTTCCGAAGGAGATGCCGTTCATTAACGGTCTGCTCAAGAAGAAGGGCGATAGCCAGCTGGTTCAGTATTGCTACCTGAAGTTCGGCCTGCAGATTACCGTGGCGATGCTCGATGAAGTCAAGAAACTTGGCTTCCTATACGCAACCCGCGCCGGTATCTCCATCGGGATCGACGATATGGTGGTTCCTTCCGAGAAGCCTGGTCTGGTCCACGAGGCCGAAAAACAGGTCATCGAAGTCCAACAGCAATATCAGGAAGGCGCGATCACGCAGTCGGAGCGCTACAACAAAATCATTGAAATCTGGTCGAAGGTCACCGAAGTGGTCTCCGAAAAGATGTTCAAGAACATGGAAGAGGACGACCGCACGGGCCGTGTTCTCAACCCGATTTACATCATGGCCGATTCCGGCGCCCGCGGTTCGAAACAGCAGATCCGCCAGCTCTCGGGTATGCGCGGTTTGATGGCCAAGCCGTCAGGCGAAATCATCGAACAGCCCATCACGGCGAACTTCCGCGAAGGTCTGGACGTGTTGCAGTACTTCATTTCCACACACGGTGCGCGTAAAGGTTTGGCCGACACCGCTCTGAAAACGGCGGACTCCGGCTATCTCACCCGCCGCCTCTGCGATGTGGCCCAAGACGTCATCATCTCCGAAGACGATTGCGGCACCACGGACGGCATTTATGTGGAGCCGATTATCGAATCGGGCGAAATCATTGAACCCTTGCGTGACCGTATTGTCGGCCGCGTGGCGCTCGAAGATCAGCGCGATTACGAGAACAGCTTGATTGTCAGCGTGAACGAAGAGATCACGGAAGATCTAGCCAGTTCCATTCAGGCAGCCGGCATCGAGCGCGTAAAAATTCGTTCCGTGTTGACTTGCGAATCGAAGCGCGGCGTCTGCCGTCTCTGCTACGGCCGCAACCTGGCAACCGGCCGCATGGTGGAACGTGGAGAAGCCGTCGGTATCATCTCGGCGCAATCCATCGGCGAGCCCGGCACTCAGTTGACCATGCGTACCTTCCACATCGGCGGCGCGGCAACTCGTATCAGCGAACAATCTACGCAAGACGCGAAGAGCAACGGTTCTGTGAAATTCAGCAACGTCAATACGGTTCGCAACAACAAGGGCGAACTGATTGCGATGAACCGGAACGGTATCCTGATCATCCTCGATGAGAAGAACCGTGAACGCGAACGTTATCCGGTAGTCTACGGCGCGAAGATCAATGTGGAAGATGGCGCGCCTGTCAAGGCTAACCAGATCCTGCTCGAATGGGATCCTTACACGTTCTCCATCTTGACGGAAGTCAGCGGCGTCATTCACTTCAAGGATTTGATTGACGGCGTTACAACGACCGAGCAGGTAGACGAAATCACCGGCAACATGCAGGTGGTGGTTACCGACTCGACCGATGAAAAGCGTTTCCCGACCGTGATTATGCGTCCCCCCGGCGGCGGCCGCTCGGAAGAGAAGCGCTACCTTATGCCGACCCATGCCCACTTGATGGTGTCGGACGGCGAGGAATTGCACGCTGGCGACGTGATCGCGAAGATCCCGCGCGCCACGACCAAGACCAAGGACATCACCGGCGGTCTGCCTCGCGTGGTTGAGCTGTTCGAAGCTCGCAAGCCGCGCGAAACAGCCGTCATTGCTGAAATCAACGGCACCGTGAAATACGGCGAAGTGGCCAAGGGTATGCGCAAGCTCTACATCGTTGGCGACGACGGCGTACAGAAGGAATACTCGATTCCGCGCGGTGTCCACATCAACGTGCAGGAAGGTGAGCGCGTGCGTTCGGGCGATCCACTCATGGATGGTCCTCGCAACCCGCACGACATCCTGGCCGTGCTCGGCGAAAAAGAACTGCAGAAGTACCTGGTGAACGAAATCCAGGAAGTCTACCGTCTGCAGGGCGTGAACATCAACGATAAGCACCTCGAAGTGATTTCGCGCCAGATGATGCGCTGGGTCCGGATCGAAGACATCGGCGACACGGAATTCCTCCCCGAGGAAGTTGTCGATAAGTTCAGATTCCGGGAAGAGAACAATCGCGTGATTGAGGCCGGCGGCAAACCTGCAACTGGTAAGCCGATCCTGTTGGGCATCACCAAGGCTTCGCTCTCCACCGATTCGTTCATTTCGGCAGCCAGTTTCCAGGAGACCACGCGTGTGTTGACCGAAGCCGCAATCAACGGCAAGGTGGACTATCTACGCGGCTTGAAGGAAAACGTCATCATGGGCCGCCTGATTCCGGCCGGTACCGGCATGGAGTTCTATCGCAGGGTAAAGATTGCGGGCGAGGACGTGGTGGAAGAAGAGCCAGTGCCCGAGCAGGAAGTTTCCTTCGCGGATGGATTGCAGGATTATTCGGACGATGCACCGAGTGTTTACACCGGTGGGCTGTCCGACGATCTTGCGGCGGAGGAAGCTTTACGGACAATTACGAACTCCGAAGAAGTTTAATCGGAGTTTACAAACCTGGTGTAGGTTAGAAGGGCGGCCTTGATAGGCCGCCCTTTTTCCTTTGGAGACAACAGATGATTAGCCACGTAAAGTTCCTGGGAGTTTGCGTCAGCGATCAGGACCGCGCCATCGAGTTCTATACAAAAAAACTCGGTCTCACAGTGAAGACAGATATGCCATTTGACGGCGGTCAACGCTGGATCGAATTAGAGATTCCAGGAGCGGAGACGAAGATATTGCTCTTCACCCCGGCCGGTGAGGAAAGTCGTATCGGTAGTTTCATCAACACGTCGCTGGCTTGCGACGATCTCGATAGAACTTACGAAGAATACAAGTCGCGCGGGGTGGAATTTACTTCGGCTCCCACCAAGCAGCCTTGGGGCGCTTTCGCGAAGTTTAAAGATCCGGACGGCAATACTTTCGTGCTCAGCTCTGAAGCAAAGGGCTAGCGGGATTTGATGCGAATCTTCCGGAGATTCCGGCGCAGCCGGAGGCCATGAAATGATGTGGCGCCATTGAGGAAAGTGAGATTGGGCCACCTTTTCTCTCTCTTGTGACCGCCATAATAGGGATAGCTTCATGCGGCTTGCCTGTCAGGAGCTTCTCACTTGGTTTGAGAGAAGCGCCACGATCGTTACTCCTTCTCATTTGCTTGCGGCTGCTGCCGCGGAGCAGTTTTCGCGTCACGAACTGGCGCGCGGCTCTGAAACCTGGTTGCGGTCCCCGATCTATAGCGTTGGCGCTTGGCTCACGGTCTGCTGGCAGGCGGCTCGCTACAGCGGTGCTGATGTTCCAATCTTGCTCTCGCGTTCGCAGGAGCTGGCGATGTGGAATCACATCATCGAAGCAGAGAACCCGGAACTGTTCGACGCTTCAGCGACTGCAAGGCTGGCGCGCGATGCGGCGGATCTTCTCGCTGAACGGCAAATCGTAGCGGACGGTGAACTCTGGGAGGATCACCCGGACGCGCGGCAGTTTCAGCGCTGGCTGTGGTTG
>DATHIZ010000190.1:0-9383 GCA_035316385.1 Bryobacteraceae bacterium
AGCAGACCGCGCATGGTCGCGCCCCATGCGGGCGCGTGGATTGAAACAATCACGTCGGCCACTCCTCAACCGGCGTACAGTTCGTCGCGCCCCATGCGGGCGCGTGGATTGAAACGACTTCAGATCTATGTAGGTATGGAAAGCGGTCCCGTCGCGCCCCATGCGGGCGCGTGGATTGAAACATGATCTGGCCCGCCAGCTTCATGTCGCGTCGCGCCCCATGCGGGCGCGTGGATTGAAACCAATCCAGTTGCGCGGTGTTGCCCGCGTCGAGACGTCGCGCCCCATGCGGGCGCGTGGATTGAAACAGTATCAGTACCCGCTCATGCCCATACTTGGCGGTCGCGCCCCATGCGGGCGCGTGGATTGAAACATTATGGACGAACGCTTTTACGGCGAATCGTTCGTCGCGCCCCATGCGGGCGCGTGGATTGAAACATATACACGATAACCGGGATGGCGGCGTGCTGGTGGTCGCGCCCCATGCGGGCGCGTGGATTGAAACTCCCTCTATCACAGCCGACACTACGCCAAACTGGTCGCGCCCCATGCGGGCGCGTGGATTGAAACATTACGGTCATGTCTGTGAACTTCAGATCAGCCGTCGCGCCCCATGCGGGCGCGTGGATTGAAACAACGGAGAAGCGGTTTGGGTGCTTTCGAGCAACCGTCGCGCCCCATGCGGGCGCGTGGATTGAAATCACATGCACTTACTTGACTTTGTACCCGTAACCGTGGGTCGCGCCCCATGCGGGCGCGTGGATTGAAACATGAATATAGATTGCCAGCGTTCGCCTTATTCTGTCGCGCCCCATGCGGGCGCGTGGATTGAAACAGCACCACATCCCCGCGGCCCCTCGATATATCGTGTCGCGCCCCATGCGGGCGCGTGGATTGAAACCAGGACAGGCTAATCGAATCCATCCAAGCCTGAGTCGCGCCCCATGCGGGCGCGTGGATTGTCTTCCGGCATTTTCTTGAATTCGGTCGCGGTGCTGTCCGTCTAGTAGCTTACCAAGCCGCGCTAGTTTTTTCGCGTAGCTCTTTGTTTATTCTGCTCTTTTCCAGCATGCTTCCGAACGCGCAACTCTTGCCTCTGCACTGCCCCGAATTGCCCGCGCTGAGTCATTTTGCCTTGGGCTAGCACGCTGCCTACGCTCCCCTGTTTCTTGAAATGCTTGGATCGTCGTCAGAGCCGTCGTCAGAGTTCGCTCCTCCGCCCGCTTTCTTTTTGCTCTGACTCGTGGTGCGAAACTACGGTAACTCTTCCAGCGCTCGACTGCGTAGTGATTCTATTCCAACGAACGCCTCCTTCCGCTCGCGGCTAAGGTCAAACTGGCCGACGAGTCTCAGCATCGTTCTCTGCCCTGCCCTGTTTAGCTGCGACCGTACCGTTGGACCTTACGCACACGACCGCCGGAGGCCGCTGAGGACCGCCCCTCCCGTCCAATCAAATACTTGGAACGCCCCAGACCGCGTCACAACACTCAAAATTGGCTTCAGGTTCTACTGTTTGTGGCTCCAATCTCACAGTCGATCAGAGTGTCGCAGATTTGACTCCCGGCGATTGATTCAACGCACCAGAAGCTTGCGGAAATCTTTTGCAGTCGCAGCAAGAAAGTAGCCAGCAGCTGCGGAGCAGTGGCGACATGCGCGGGGGCCGAATCGAACCGTCGAATAAGGTTTTGCAGACCCTCTGGCTGCACTCGAGGACAGGGGCTGTCCGGGCGCGCAGCAATGATTGACCTGATTGACTGCAGTCGCCATTGCTCCTTCCGCTCCTTCGCGCGGAATGTGCTGATCTTCTGTGTCTTCCGGTGCAAATGGTCCACCGAAGTACACGTTTTGTTTGTACCATTTGCCGTCGGCTTGCTGGGACTCGCGTGGAGCCCGGTATCCGGTGCGAAGACGCCTTCGACAAGCCCCTTCGATATGAACGGCATGTATAGGCATAGAGCGCAACCCCGCTAGTGTCCCGGCTCTGCTCGTAGCAATGCCAATAGAGACTCGATCACTACCGCGCGGTTACTGGACCACTCCACCTTCTCGGCCAATTCCAGCGCCGCATCTAACGCCACCAGGTCAGCAAGGCTTCCATGAGCGCAAAACGATCCGAGTCGCGGCTGCAGCCGTTCTAAAACCGCTTTACGCACAAGTTCTGCGCCGATGCCTTCAATGCAAATTCGCCAGTTCGCATTTTCACGATCAACCCTTTCATCATGACAACTCATTTGTCCTCCGGTATCTAAGGTTTGGCAGCGGCAAGCTGAGACGAATTTGAGATTCCGTCGAGTCACAGCGCCAAATCCAACCGCCGATGGCAATACATTCGGCAGAGAAATCGGGGGCTCCCAAAACCAAGGCGTAATTTGTTGCGGCAGGTTACAGTCAACGGTTTCCTAATTGTTGGTGGCCGTAATCGGTGGAGTTGTGTTTTTTCGGTCTGAATGTTTTAATTCGTTTCTGTGCGCCTTTCGCAAGGAAAATATCTGTGGAAAATCGATGAATGGATTTGCGTGTCCGGACGGTATATCTGGAGCTGCTCTCACTGAGAAACGCTCAGATAGATAAACGTCACTTTAAAGATCCAAGTGTGAGAAACAATTTTATTAGCGGTAACTTTCCTAGGCGGCGAACTCGCGGGCTAGAAGTCTTCCGGGGCGGAGCCGATCCCGCGAAATAGAAATCCGCCCCCGCCGGCGCCCAATTGACCACATTCGTTGGCGCTGCCTGACAGGCGTTGGGGCGCTGTCCCGGTTATCTGCAGAATTGATTCGATCACCGGCGCGCTGCGCACCGTAAAAGTAGCGGTGTCTGCTAATTCAAAGGCAGCTCGCAACGCAACGACGTCCGCAATTTTTCCATGCGCAAAGAACGCCGTAATGTGAGGCCGCAGCCGGTCCAATTCGCTTTTACGGATTAGCTCCGCACCGATGCCACTCTCACGGATGCGCCATTTTGTGTTCTCTTGTTCGATCCATTCGTCATCACCCATAATTGCCCTCCTATTCTTAAGGTCTTGGCGAGCATGCTCTGGGACAAGCCTCGTCAGAACTTTTGCTTACGCCAGTAATCATTCGAGCCGAACTTGTAGTTTTGTGTCTAACCTCGTCCATTCGGCGAGAGATGATTTTTTTTGCCCTATATAAGTAAGGGTTTGGGAATTGCAATGTCGGACAGAAAATATTAAAAAAACGTAGAATTCCTAGTGTGGAACTGTTGATTCTACTGGCTTTAATTGGGATAACTGTGTTTCTCGCGGGTCAACTTAGCATCCGTGGCCACAGCTATTGGTTAGCGCCGACCACCGAGGGCAAGGCGATCGGAGGCGTTGATCCATGGATCCGGACATTAGACGGGCATTTATTGAGCGTACGTCGGGGACACGATAGGCGCCCGTACTCCGGCTGCCAGACCTCCAGCGCCACCTTGCGCATGGAGGCCGCCACCGTGCCCCTTTCGCCAATATTGCTTGTGGCGATCAGGATTGGTGGTGAGATCGGACATCAGCGCGGCCAGTAATTCATCGCCCTTTGCAAGCTGGTAATCAACGATTCGGTTAAAAAAAATATAAAAGCTTGTCACGCACGGTCTCCGTCGCGCCTTACCGTATGGGAGATATCGCATGTCCTATCTGGAAGACGCCCATAAAAAAAAATGCTAAAGAGCGAGTCGAGCAAAATGGCTATATCGCAGAACTTCTGCGCCAGATTTACCTAGATCGTTTGAAGGCTTATAACGCCGCGTTTTATGAGCATGGAAAATTCGAAGACTTAGTCGGACTCTGTTCCGCACACGAGCTGTTGGAAAAGCATAATGCCGCCAGTTCTGCCCCACATGGAGTGGGTCTGCTTGAGTGTATTTGTGCCTTGTTTGACGGGCGAGCACTCGGTTCTGCAGTCGGCAACGTCGGAGTGGAACAGCTGCATAAGCCCCCGGGCCTTTCTAAGCGGCACTCTGGCTCGCAGGTGCGTCTTCAACAAAGTGGCAGTATTTAGTATGAAAAGTCAGGGACCCCTGATTTAAAACGCCGTCCCTGTTCTTTGCGACGCGCCAGAGGACCTCGCGCATGGTGTCACCTTCTTCTGGCTCCTTCTTGGCCCATAAGAACAGTACCTGATCCGCATCCTGTTCGAGTTGGCCGGATTCCTTAAGCCAATCGAGCGCCGGTGGATCGTTTTTCCGGTGATCTTCCTTGCGGGTGAGCTGCGATAAGGCAAGCAACGGGATTCCGAAGTGCTGCGTAATCTTCTTTAGGCCACGCGAGATACTCGATACCTCTTGTACTCGCGTTTCAAAACGGCCGACAGAGCTGAGCAGTTGCAGGTAATCGACGATGCATAAATCGACAGTCTTGCCGCGGGCGTGCAATGAACGTAATAGGCTGGCGATGCCCTGAACGGTGATGTCGCTCTTGTCAACATACAGAATCTGGTCGCCGAGTTCCATCCGATCCGCAAGCTCGGCATGTAGACCGTCGCGCTCTGTGGGACTCAGCCGGCCCTCGCGGAACCTGTAAGCGCTTACTGCTGCCCGGCCGGTAATCGATCGCTTGATCACGTCCTCGGCGCTCATTTCGAGCGTGACAAACAGCACTGTTTTTCCGCTCCTCGCCGCCCCCTCGGCAATTTGGACGGCTAGTGCCGTTTTGCCAACGGCCGGCCTGGCGCCAAGCAGGATGAACTTCGACCGCCGCAGGCCACTGAGCGTGGCGTCGATATCCGCAAACGGGATGGAGATCCCGGGATGCGTCTGCGGTGACAGGAAGACGTTGATGCCGCCGGCATCCGCCACCACACTCTCTGTCGAACGTGCCACAGACGCTCGATTGGTTGACGAATTCAACAACTCAGTGACGCGCTCCACCTCGGCAAGCAGGTTGCCGGCATCCTCGCCTGGATCGTGGCAGCGCTCGATCAATGCAGACATTGAGGCGATTGCCTGGCGTTTGACGGCAGCGGCGCGCACGAGTTCACAGTATCTTGCTAGATCATAAAAGCGTGGCAGGCAGTCCGCGATCGAGGAGAGGTAGTACAAGCCACCGGCCGACTCGAGGCGCTTCTTGCGAAGCAATTCATTGCCGACCGAAACGGCGTTGATCTCCTCGCCCCGCCCGTAAACTTCCGATGCGGCAACGAAAATCCGCCTGTGCTTTTCCAGGCTGAAATCGTTTTCCGCTAGCAAGTCGGCAACTTGCGGAAACGCATCTTCATCGCTGAGGGCGGCTCCCAGCACCAGTTGTTCCATGTCGATTCTGTCAGGCAAAGGCCTGTCAATCTCAAGAGGTATGTGATTTGCATTCATAAGCGCAAAATTTCATCTCTCGTTAGGCCCGTACGTCCGTGCGGCCGATCATCGAGCGATTCGGGCCATGTGATTCCTTCCGCTCTTTCGCGAAACTCTCGCGCAATCGTGAGCAGGACGGCCCGCGGACTCCGGGCGCCCGCGAACTTCTCGTCTGCCAGAAACCAACGCAGATGTGCGAGCGTTAGGTTTGCCGCAGCTACGCCGGCCTTCAGGCGAAGCGCATCTTTTCCGTCAATCCGAATCTTGGTTGACTCCGCGATCCGCCGGATCTCCGCGAGTTCGTCAGATGTCAGTGTTTCTTTCTCCGCTGGCGGGCTAATGAAAAAAGCAGCAGCTGCTGCTTTATTACTTTCTTTATATGGAGTCGGGATTCCCGAATCAAGAGTGCCATTTTGCGTCGGGATTCCCGACTCTCGAGCTTCGCTTTGAGTCGGTATTTCGGACTCTAACCGTATACTTGAATCGGAACTTCCGACTCTAGACTTCCATGTTGGGTCGGTTTTCCCGATCCAAGGATCAAGTAATGCCAGAAGGTCTAAGGTGTAAATTGTGGTCCGCCGGTGAGCGCGCGTAGCCGAAATTATTTGTCTATTCTCCAAGTCCCGAATCGCTTTGATGCCGGCCTCCCGATCCAGACCTGTCTGCCGGGTAAGTTCGTGCAGCGAAACGGGGAGGGTCATGTCCGCGCGCACGCGGCGATCTCTATCGCCCATCGTGGTGCGAAGAAAAAAGATTGCGAGTTTGAATTCGGCACCGGACATTTTCGGCATCCAGTAATCCACGACTGCATGCGAAAGCGCGCTGTACCCGCACTTCAAGTAGGCCTCTATGGTGGCCTGCCCGCCGGCGCGAGTTCGACGTCCCGAGCTTGTTGGCTCAACGGCAGCGAGCGTGAAATTTGAGGCGTTCACCTAATTCTGATCAGCGTTCAAGAGTGGCGGATGACGCCGCCTCGATTGCGTCACCTTCCGGCCGTAGTAGCTCTGCGGCTCTGAGCCGAATGGCACGCTCGATTCGTATTGAGCTCACATGACCTTGGAACCACTTAGATATTGTGGTGCGAGAGACGTGCAACTCCCTTGCGAGGGAGGAAGCGGAACCGTAATTGCAAAGGAAAATACATCGAAGTTGTCCCTTCGTCATCGCGCTACAGCTTAAGGTGTTACTCTTTTCCGAGAATCGCACGGTGTTGGCTCTACAACATGAATAGCAGATATGGTGAATGACCGTCAAGTTAAATAACGCGGACTCGATGCGAGAGCTAGGATCTGTTATCCGAGACTTTCGGCGTACTGCTGGCCTTACGCAGGCTCAATTAGCAGTGGCAATGGACATTGCCCCTACGTCGATTTACCGCTATGAGGCTGGCATGACGAAGCCCGATCTCAGGACCATTCAGAAGCTCTATATAATCTCCGACAAGTACGGAGACGATGAGGCGAAGCGTCATTTCTTGCGCGAACTTGAAGAGAATTCAGAAGCCCTGTTCGCAGCCGTTCCGGGCTCATCCGGAACAACTCCCGCTGTCGCGGAATCTTCGTCGCTGGGGCAGTTGTTGGTAGGCGACCAACCGCTTAATCCCCGTGAGCGCCTTCTTGTTATTGCTTTTGTTTTGATGTTGCGAAACAATGTTGACGAATCTTCCGAAAAAATGATGAAGCTCCTTCTAGAGCCGTGGATGAGGGCTGCAAAAGACCAGTTCGACCAGCGCTAGCGAGCAATGTGGTGGGCACGCCAATCGTTCGCTAAAGCTTTCTCCTTGACAGTGTGTTTCGCCATATGGCATATTCAGCCTGTATGGTTCGCATTGAAACTAGTATCACTGTGATTGCGCGTTGAACTCGCCAGATATGCAAACCGAGCGAAAAGAAACCGATATTCTGACTGTCGACGAAGTAGCCGAGTGGCTCCGCGTCACCCCATCCTGGGTGCGTGCTCACGCCAATAAGAACCGGCGGCCGTTCCTGCCGGGCTTCAAAGCCGGAAAGTACGTGCGCTTTGAGCGAGGGACAGTACGCCTCGCCGTTGCGAAGTGGCAGAAGGAGCAGGAGACCTCATGATGCCGGAACCGGCAGGCGCGGGAGAATTCCTCCTGTGTAAAATTGGGCGCACAATGTCGAGGGAGCGACGGCAGAACGGCTGGGTAGAAAAGACCGGCAGGAAAACCAAGGTATGGACGGGGTATTGGTACGTCTATGTGATGGAGCAGGGCGCTGAGAAGCGTCGTGTGCGGTCGAAGGTGCTCGGCAAATGCATCGACCTGACCAAGGGCGCAGCGGAAGAGAAACTGCGCCAGGTGATCCGGGAACAGCGCGCTCCCGTCTCCACGGCAACATTCGAAGAACTTAGCCTCTGGTATTTAAAGACCAATGAGGGACGCTGGTCTAAGAAATGGAATGTCACGGTGGGCGGTTTCTTCAAGCATCACATTCTCCCGGAACTGGGAAGACGAGTGGCCGGCGAGATCAAACGAAGTGAAGTGCAGCAAGCCATCAACGCGATTGCCGCGTCTCCTAACTGCCAAAGCAACAGCATGGTGAATAAGTGTTTGACGCAGATCCGCGCCGTGTTCGAGGCTGCGGTCGACGACGAAATCCTGGAACGCAATCCGGGAAAGAAGATTGCAATGCCGCCAACGCGAAGAGCGTCTCAAAGGTTTTTGACGCTCTCCGAATGTCGGCGTTTGCTCGAGGTCGCCTCTCGGCGCGACAATTTGATCCTCCGCTTGTTTATGGTCTTAGGCTTTCGGCCAAGTGAACTTTTCGCGCTGCGTGTGAACGATCTGGAGCCCGGTGAACTTCGAATAGATCAAACCGTCGTCGACTATGCGGTTCGCGATCAGACAAAGACAGAGGGATCGAACACGACCGTACCTATTCCGCCGCAGTTGGAAGCGGAATTGCGTGCCTACATCCGGGACGAAGGCATCACTGACCTCTTGTTTCCAACCACCACGGGGACCGCGGTAAGCCACGACAACTATCTGGACCGGACGCTAAAAAAGTTGGGCATGCGGGCCGGGATCGATATTGTAGAAGAGCGCGGAGAGCGGACATCCAGGCTAAATCATCAGGTCTTACGCAGGACGACCGCGAACCATTTTCAAAAGCATGGCAACGTGAAAGACGCACAAACGCTACTTCGCCACGCGGAGCCGATGACTACCCTCAAGCACTATCAGAAGGTGTTAGACCAAAGCTTGATTTCCGGCGTCGCTGGCTGGGATGACGAACTCACGCGGAAAAAGACTGAACCGGATGGCCAACAGACGGACTCCATCGGTCAAAGACAGGAAAAGGTGAGCTAATGGAACTTTTCTTTCCGGAGTACACGCACGCAAATCGCTTTCATCCATTCGCTCTCGAACCAGATATTGATGGGGTTTTGATGGGGTCTTTTTTTGAAGCGATTCAGTGTTCTTGCAAGCCGCTGAATCTAAAGGTGATTTGGTGGGCGGTCACAGGATCGAACTGTGGACCTCCTGCTTGTAAGGCGTTAGCTGCCTGAAAACGTGGCGCGAGCGCCATTGTGCGCCTTTGATCACCTTTGCTAAATGTCGTCCGAATGAACGAGTTGACGCGAGACTCGTTTGCGGATCGAGTAACCCTGAACGGCCATTCTAAACGCTGCATGGTCCGGGTTTTAGACAAGTAGGATTATGTAAGAGCCTACTCTGGTGCAGCATTTCGCTGGAATTGTCCAGGGGTGCGGCATTATTATCGCCAGCCTGAACCGAGCCACACAAAACTTTTTTGGCCAGTAACTTTTTTCGACCGCCTTCGAAAATGCACCTTGTCTTCGCCCGGCGCGTGCCCAGATCGGCCTAGTTGGCAACTGCCGTCCTGGCCGCGCCGCCGCTTTCGATCAGCGGGAATGCCCGCGCTAGTCCCTGGTGGACAGCATGGCCGCAGCCCTGGCCTCCGCCATCATTCCGGCGATTCTCCGCCCGTACCCGCAGACTAGCGGCTACAGGCCACGCAGAACAAGCGCGTTCTTCCCCGCCAGGGGAAGCGCGGTTGTTCTATATAGGAGTGGATCACGTCGCTTGTCCGGTGCGAGGCTAACCAGACGGCACC
>DATHIZ010000191.1:0-3537 GCA_035316385.1 Bryobacteraceae bacterium
GTTCCAACGTTGATTTACCGTGACATAGCGTGTGATGAAACGCGCAAATCCTCTTACATCCTGGTCTGTTCCGCTGAAATCCTTCTGTGTTCCCTTGCCGACGGGTCTTGAGAACCCGGTGCCCATGGCGTCAATGAAGACTAAGTCAGTCTTGTCCAGCAGGCTCGATTCATTGGGGACTAACTGGTACGGAGCGGGGCCTGTGGCGGCAGGACTGGCCGTAACTATGCGAACGGGGGCGAATGAACCCATATGCATCCACAGGCTGGCCGAACCGGGGCCGCCGTTGTAAAGGAAGGTGACGGGCCTGGTGCGCGCGTCCGTGATGCCTTCTAAGGTATAGGCTACATAAAAGACGCTGCCGTTGTGTTTACCGGCGTTGTCATCGATCAGGAGCGTTCCCGCCGTGGCGGCGTAGCGCAGCGGGCGGCCGTCGAGCGTCATTTCGTGATGAGTGACGGAAGCCTGTTCGGGAGGAATAGCAGGTGGTTTATCCTCTTTTGCAGCCGCTTGGGCGGCAGTGGGAGGATTCTCGCTCTCAGCGTTTTGGCCGCGCAGACCAGGCGCGGCGAAGGCGGGGAGAACTGCTAGAGCGAGAAAGGCGAATAAGCGGTCGTATCTCTTCAAAAAGAAATCTCCTTCGTGGCATTCTCGCACGCGAAGGAAATTTGGCGTATGGGTCTTTAGCTTTTCACTAACAACAGCGCGGCTTGCAGCATGGCTCTGGTGTACGCAATATCGTAGACCATTCCGGCGTATCCGCCCCCGCCGGGATATTGGTTGCGAATGCCTACCGCGCGGTCATAATCGAGCGCCCGCTCGTGCTCGGGGTAAATCAGCCGCTTGTACTTCACCTTCACCAGTTCCTGCATAACGGCAAGCATGTTATTCTCACCTTCATCAATGAACACTTCGGTGTATTTGTTATACGGCTCCCTGACACGTACGTTACGGTAGTGAACGTGGTTGATGCGGTCGCGCGAGCCGAAGTAGCGGGCAACTTCCACCGGATCACGGCCCATCTCCCGAGTTACTCCGCAATCGAAAGTAATGCCGTTTGAGGGGCTGTTGACCACTTCAATGAGATGCTTCCAGCCTTCCACCGTCGCCATGATCTGTCCCGAGCCGCGGCTGAGCGCTATGGGAGGATCATTGGGATGCAGCGCCAAACGCACATTGGATTGCTCGGCGACGGGTATTACCGCTTTTAAGAAATAGATGATGTTCTTCCAGAGTTCATCCATTGTGTGCACCCCCTCCGCCGGAAGCGGCTGTAGGTCCTTCACCTTGTCGGCATTAAAAGCCGTCAGACCGGCGCCGCCTCTGCCTTCCTCGGCGTAGTACCCTTCCGTGGCCCGGTGAGCATAAAAATTGTACTCAACGACCGGCAGTCCTACCTTGCCCGCGGCGCGAATCGAAGACTTGAAATTTTCGATCTCTTCATCGCGGCCCTGGCGTCCGTAGATGGTATTCGGAATGCCGGCGATCATCATGTTGCCGATCGAGAGGCCGCCGCTCTTGCATTTGTCGAAAATGGGGCGCAAGGTTGCCTCATCCCAGGGCATCTTAGGGCCGCCCATGAGCACGTGCTCGACACCAACCTGCCTGACTCTTCGGATCGCTTCCTCGGTGATCTCCCGGCCGCCGCCTAAGGGAGCGGCAATCTTTGGAGTAGCGGGCCCCTCTTTCGGCATTCCCGCGCCAGGGGTCCATTTCGAACCTTCCTTCGGCGCGCCTGGCACTACTGCGGGCAGCAACGCCGTGGAACAGATACCTCGCATCAGGCTTCTTCTCGAAAAATCGGATTCCATGAAATGCTCTCCTTTTGCGATCCCCTATCACCCGTACCGGAATGATTCTACCCCATGCGTAAACGAAGCGAACGCGTTGCGGGCCAGGTCTGGCGCCTTGCATTTGATAGAATCCCCGTGACTCAATCCCTCCCATGCAGCGAAGAACCTTCCTCAAGACAACCCTTGCCGCGGCGGCCGTGCCAAGCCTGTGGTCTCAACCGGAATCAGCGCCGTGGGGCGGACCGGTACTCGACACGCATCTGCACCTGCGCCGCGATCCGGACGCCTGCTTCACGCACATGCAAGGCTGCGGAGTCACGAACGCTGTCCTATTGACCCGGGACGTGGACCAAGGCAAAGCGAAAGAGGAGATGGAGAAGCGCCCCGGCCATTTTGTACGCTCCGTAGCAGCCGACCCGGCGCAAACCGGTGCCCCCGAAGTGTTTCGAAAGGCCATCAGTGGAGGCGCCATCAGCATTGGCGAGTTGAAATATCACCTTGCCTTGGATTCAGCGGAGATGCGGCGCGTCTATGAGATTGCCGCCGAAATGCGCGTGCCCGTCATGATGCATATCCAAAATTTCCCGCACTTCGCCGGCGAACTGCCATACAACACAGGCTACGATCAATTCGATGAAGTTCTGCGTGCTTATCCAAAGACGAATTTCATCGGGCATGGAGATTTGTTCTGGGCCAACATCAGCGCTGACGTCCCAACCGATCGCGGCTATCCTTCCGGCCCCGTGAAGAAGGGAGGATTGACCGATAAGTGGCTGTCCGACTACCCAAACTTATATGCGGACATGTCGGCAAATTCCGGCAACAACGCCTTATCGCGCGATCCCGATTTCTCCCATGGCTTCCTAATGCGTCACCAGGATAAATTGATCTTCGGCAGCGACTGCACTTGTACCGACGGCAAAGGAGCCGGCGTTTCGCAGAACAACAACCCCGAAGCAAGCTGGCTGGCCGGCAAATGCGTCGCGCGCGCCACCCTGGAAGTTTCCAAGCAACTCGCCTCGCCCGAAATATTCCGCAAAATCACCTGGGAAAACGGAATACGGCTATTCAGAATTCAGTGGTAAGAAGATTGTCTAACGGGCTTTGGTGCAAAAGTTTGGATCTGGACGATGCGACCTCGGGTTTCCAACACTTCGGATCAGGCGGCCAGCACGGCATTCCAAAGTTCCGGCATTGTAGCTGAGCGCCCACCCAATGTATCGGTCTTAAACTGCTGCTTCTGAATTTTCTGCACAAGCTCGATGCCGCTGATCGTGGCTGCCGCACTCTCGAACCGTTTGAATCCGAGCATCGGTCTGATTCGCTGCTTGATTCGCCGATGGTCTTGTTCAATCATGTTGTTTGAATACCTGCTCGATCGCACCCGGACACGTCTCGGCAACCGACCTTCCCACTTCAGTTCCCGAACTGCACGGTGTGAAGCCGCGTAGGCGTCGAGAGTGATCACTCGTGGCGACCCAACACTCTTTATCGCTTTGCGGAAAAAGTGTTTCGCCGCGTTCACATCCCGCCTCTCGCTGAGATAGAAATCGACGGTTCCTCCGACCTTGTCCACTGCCCGATACAGGTAGGTCCATCGGCTCTTCACCTTTATGTAAGTCTCGTCACAGCGCCACGAACCGCCCACCGGCCGCGCATATTGGTTCCAGCATTTCTCGAATTCCGGCACGTAGTGCTGCACCCAACGCAGAATCGTTGTGTGGACGAGGATCACTCCACGCTC
>DATHIZ010000192.1:0-19870 GCA_035316385.1 Bryobacteraceae bacterium
CGGTACGCATGGCCATTCTAGACTTCGAGGAATTTCCGGTAGGGGAGCCGGAGCGCGTGGCCTTACTGCGGTTCCGGCTCCGCAAGAGCGTTCCCTTTCCTATAGATGAAGCGCAACTTTCGTACTCGGTACAAATGGAAGAAAAGGGCCGCATAGAGGTGTTGGCGGTAGCAGTGGCACGGCCGATTTTGCAAGAATACGAGACTATTTTCATGGATGCGGGGTATCGCGTCGGGATGGTGATCCCGTCATCTATAGCGGCTCTGCCCTTGTGCGAAGCGGGACAGAAGGGCGTTACGCTGCTGGCGAAATCGGCCGGACCGATTCTGTCGGTCCTGCTGGCCGAGCAAGGCCGGGTGCGGCTGGTGCGCTGCCTGGACCTGACGAGCGACGAGCATGAAAAGCAGCGCGGCTGGGAGAAGACAGTCCCGCCGCTGCTGCAGCAAACACTCGCGTTCGCGGAAGATCAACTGGGCCAGAAGGTGAGCCGCGCTGTGTTGTGCGGCTTTGAGGAGGAGACGGAGCCATTGGGAGCACAGATGGAGAGGGAGTTCGGGATCCCCTTTTCGCCGGTGCGTTCCCGTTTCGGTGTGGCATTGAAAGGGAACGCCGGATTGCTTGGCTTACTGGAGCAGTACGCCGCATGAAGCCTTTCGTAAGCGGTCTTACGCAGCACGCGCAAATCAACTTGGCCTCCCAGCCGTTCCGGCGGGAACGCGCGCAGACAGCCGCGCTGGCTCTGACCGGAGCGCTGCTGATGTGCTCCCTACTACTACTGACGGGGTTGATATTGCACCAGCACGCGGAGGCGGCGGATTTGAGACGCCAGATTGAAGTGCAGCAAACTGCCCTGCAACGCCTGCAGCGGGAACAAGGACGATTTTCCTCGGTGCTCAGCAAGCCGGAAAATGCCGATATCTTCGCCAGGAGCGTTTTTCTAAATGAGCTGATTGCGCGGCGCGGCGTCAGCTGGACGCGGCTCTTCAAAGATATGGAGACGGTGATACCCGCCAATATGCGTCTGTTGGGAATCCGGCTGCCACAAGTGGGCGCGGAGGAAGCCAATGGGGTCAACCGTGTACAACTGGACATGTTTGTGGGCTCGACGCAACCGGAGACGGTAATCGGCCTGTTGAAGAGATTGGAAAAGTCCAGCGTGTTCGGAGCAGCCTCCGTGGTAAATCAGAGTCCGCCGACACAGAACGACCCGCTATATAAATGTAGGGTGACGGTAGCTTATGCCCAAAAGCTTTAATTGGAGCGAAGCCATCGGGGCGGCCGGACGGACGATTCAGTTCCGCTTGAAACTCGCGTGCGGAGTGCTGGCGCTGCTGAACGCCATTGCACTATTTCTCTACCTGGTTCCACCCGGCGGGACGCACGAGGAATTGACGCAACAAATCGTGCAACTGCGCAACCGGATGGTAGCCGGGCATTTGCAGACCAAGGTTCTGGAGACCACATCGGCGAAGGTACAGACAGGCAGCAACCAATCTTCGAGCTTCGAGACGACGTACTTTCTGCGGAAGCGGACCGCGTATGAAAACGTAATTGAAGAGATTCAGCGCATGGCGAAAGCGTCGGGGATACAGGAGCGCGATGGCGTGTACGCGGAGGAGCCGATTGAAGGAACCGCGGATCTATCGCTCTTGAACATCACGGCCAACTACTCGGGGCAATACGGAAGCTTGATGCGCTTCCTTAATGAAGTGGACCGCTCGCCGATGCTGTTGATGCTCGATTCGTTGAGCGCGGTGCCGCAGCCGAAGAACGGCGAGATCAACGCCGCCATTCGCTTTCAAGCGATTGTCATGGAGGGCGCGGCCGCACCGGCCGTGGCGGGAGAGCGGCGATGAGCAGTACACCTGAAGCGGCACGGCAGACCAAAATCTTTGGTATGCGCATAGGAGTCGACCCAAAGATTCTGGGCGGCGGCCTAGTCGTGCTGACACTCCTTTTCTTGTGGTTTAATCTGCACGGCGGCGATGAGGAAGAGCATTCGCCCAATGCGGGAGCCGCGCCGGCCGCCAAGCTGCGCGTATCGACGTCGACGCCCCGCCCATCGGCGCGCCGGTCGAGCGCAGCGCCAAGAGATCGCGGCGCATTGAGCATGAAGCCGGTGGATCCGACGCGCGGCGATATCGATCCGACCCTGCGGCTCAGTTTACTGGAGCGCGTGAAAGGGGTGCAGTTTCAAGGCGGAGGGCGAAATCTATTCGATGGCACGGAGATGGCGGATGGGAACTTGCCGCCCGCGCCGAAAGGGCCAAAAATGATTCCCAGAGCGTTGCCCACCGCTCCGGTTATTGATTTGCAGCACTCGGCGGCGGTGATGCCGCAGGTCAATGTCCCTTTTAAGTATTACGGGTTTGTGAAGCCAGCGTCACATGGCGACAGTAATCGTGGATTCTTCATGGAAGGCGACAACGTTCTGGTTGGCATAGAGGGCGATGTCCTGCTGTCGCGCTATTTGATTGTGACGCTAACCCCTAATTTGGCGCGCATCGAGGACACGCAGATGAAGCAAGGTCAGGATTTGACGGTGGCTCCGGAGGCGGTGGCGCAATGAGTGCTGTTCCGAACAAGCGGTTACGGGAACGAGGGTCCGCGCTGTTGATTGTCTTCGTTTTCGCGGCGATTGTGGCCATCATGTTGTACAAGGAAATGCCGGTGGCGGCCTTCGAAGCGCGGCGGCAACAGGAAGAGTTGCTGATCGATCGGGGCAACGAATACAAGCACGCGATCAAAATTTACGTCCGCAAAGTCGGGAGTTTCCCCGGCTCTATCGATGCGCTGGAAAACACTAACCGGATGCGTTTCTTGCGGCACAAATTCGACGACCCGATCACGGGCAAGAACGATTGGCGGCTGCTGCATGCCGGGCCTAACGGCATCGTCACGGACTCGAAAATTCCAAATACAAACGTCGGCGCCGGGACTAACCAAGTGAATAACGCAGGGAATAACACAGGGAACAACCCAGGGAATAACCCAGCCACGGCGGGCAGTTCGACCTTGGGATCAACCGCGTTCAACAATAATTCTTTTGGCAATTCGGCCGGCAATAATTCTTTTGGCAACTCCTCCAGCAATCCCTCCAGTGCGAACAACTCCAGCGGTACTTTTGGATCGAACAGCTCCTTTGGAAGCTCGAACAATTCAGGATTTGGCAGTTCTTCGAACAGTTTTGGCGGGGCACGCAGCGCTCCCGCGGCGAATGACTCCACGCCGACGGTAGGCACCTTGCCGCAACGACCGCCAGCCATTTCGGCGAGCGGAGGCTCAGGGGGCGGCGGGCAAGTGGCAGAAAGCACCCTTGAGGAAGTTCCAGCGAATGCGGCGGATCCAACGGCGCCAACTCCAGCTCCCAATCCGCAGATTGCCGGAACGGGCGCCGACCCGCAAGCGCAGATGAAAGGCCTGTTAAGTAATCAAAATCCAACGGGCGTGCAGGCAACAAACGGGCAGCCTGCTGCCGCCAGCGGCTTCAACGGGACAGCCACGGGTACGTTCGGCGCCAGTACGATGGGCAAGCTGGCTAGCGGCGGACCGGGCATCGCCGGCGTGGCTAGCATCGCAGTAGGAAAAACAATCAAGACGGTCAACGACCAAACAAACTTCTCCCTTTGGGAGTTTTACTACGATATGGCCAAAGAGGCCAGTGGGGCCATGGCCGGAGCGATGGGGGGTGCGGCAGGGGGAGGTCAGACAAGTACAAACCCAAGTCAGACAAATTCAGGTCAGACTAATGCCAGTCAGACTAGGCCCGCCAACAGCGGATCAAGCTTCGGCAGCAGCTTTAGCAGCGGGGGATCCAGCTTTGGTAGCAGCTCCGGCAGCGGGGGATCCAGCTTTGGTAGCAGCTCCGGCAGCAGTTTCGGAGGTGGGAGCAGTTTTGGCGGATCGCCGACACCTGTCGGACCTGGGACTCCAACCGTTCCTCCTAGTACTCCGCCCGTTCCCAATCAGGAATAAATGTCTTAGTTAGAGAAATCGGCCTGGCAATACTGTATATTGTAAATATAACCAGGTAAGAGTTACATGGTAAGTAACAATTGGAACCGGGTTGGTGCAGGTATTCGGAGGGAACCTGCACCAACCCGGTTTTTACATGGGGGTTAGTGTGCCCCCTCGCAGTCGAACTGGAAAGTGTTTAATAAATAGAAAAAAACCGGCTCGAAGCGAGCCAATTGGTCCGCGCGGCAGGCGAGTTCCAGGCGGTAGAGCGTCTGGGCGCGGTTGACAAAAAGCACTGCCGCCACCCAAGTGGCGCGGTCTTGCGGATCATAATAGCGATTTTTGGTGAATAGCGCAGGGCTGCCCAGGAATTCCATTTCGCGCTTTTCGAGCATTTCCATACGCTCGGCACGCTGGAATTTCCGCAAACCATCGAGATGAGCTTCCAGATTTTCGGTTAAATCGACCGGCTGCATGCGCGCGTCCGCCAGTGGGAAAGAGAGCGGCCCGATATCGATTTCGGCCGATGGCCGCGACGAGTTTCCGGAGCCGGTTTTCACGAAGAGACCAGCGCCATCGAAGGCATCCCCTCTGTACCAACGTGAAGGATAGCTTACACAATAGCCGAGCGAAGGATTGCGGTAGCGCTTCCAGGCACGATCCTCTTTGATATGGCCTCCGAAACTTGCGAAGGCGGTGAGAACCGAAGAGAAGCCAAGGCAGCAGACAAGCGCCTTAGCCCAAGTCAAATTCCGGTACATAGGATGTATTGGCAAGCATAAAGAATCCTTCGCCTTTTTGCTAGTACTAACACCCTAAAAAAGTAGTGGGGACGTCTTGCCGCTTGACGGGTACCCGAAGAACATCGCGGACGGACCAGGATGATCGAGCGATCAAAGCACCGACTCCGAGTTAGCCAGGCTACATTTCCGCGCCTTGGAGGACTTGCTCGGCATGCCACAAACTCCGCCTGCCAGGCCTGTCTCCAATACGTCATCCCGCACTGGACCACAGAGAGTTGCCGCAAGACCCGCATACGATGCCAAACTTCTGGGATATTGCACGTTTTATGAAGAGCGGCCTAGCTCCGGCGCAGTCGCTTGAAGGCATTATTGCTGGACTCGACGGGTTGAATGGTCTCCTTCTGCAAGCACTGGATCCCCAGGCTCTCTCGCAGGCCGCGAACGAATGTCAGCGACAACGTGTTGGGCGAAGTTTGAAAAGACTGCCATGGGCGCATTGTCGCCGAATAGATTCCCATCGCGCGGGGTCAGGCTTTTCCTTGGACTGAAAGGGGGAGAGCTGATGACCTTAATAAGGACTTCTTGGATGCAACAAGAGACTGTATTTGAGAAGGTGACGCTTGCAGGAAGACCGGCGCAAACAAATTCTGGCCGCACTGGCGCAGATGGACAAGCAGTTTGGGAAAGGCTCGGTGCTGATGCTCGGCTCGCGGGCGACGCTGCCGGTGGAGGTCATCTCCTCGGGATCAGTGGCGGTGGATAACGCGCTGGGAGCCGGCGGGTTCCCGCGCGGCCGGGTGATAGAGATCTTCGGGCCGGAATCGTCCGGAAAGACGACGCTGGCGCTGCATGTGATTGCGGAGGCCCAGAAGGCGGGTGGAAGCGCTGCGTTCATTGATGCCGAACATGCGCTGGACCCGAATTACGCGGCGAAGCTGGGGGTCGACATCGAAGACCTGGTGGTATCGCAGCCGGATTACGGCGAACAGGCGCTGGAGATTG
This sequence comes from Bryobacteraceae bacterium, assembly GCA_035316385.1. Classification (GTDB taxonomy): domain Bacteria; phylum Acidobacteriota; class Terriglobia; order Bryobacterales; family Bryobacteraceae; genus Bog-105. The sequence continues at coordinate 5,703 of DATHIZ010000192.1, forward strand.
CGCAGGCGCTGGTGAATTCGCAGTCAATGGATGTGATTGTGGTGGATTCCGTAGCTGCGCTGACGCCCAAGGCCGAGATTGAAGGTGAGATGGGCGACAACCACATGGGGCTGCATGCGCGCATGATGTCGCAGGCCCTGCGGAAGCTGACGGCATCCGTGTCACGAGCGAATACCTGCTTGATTTTCATTAACCAGCTGCGTGAAAAGATTGGCGTGGTGTTCGGAAACCCGGAAACGACAACGGGAGGACGCGCGCTGAAATTCTTTTCCTCCGTGCGCGTGGACGTGCGGCGGGCGACACCCATCAAAGATGGCGAAGCGGTGATCGGCAACCGGACCAAGATCAAGATCGTGAAGAACAAGATTGCAGCGCCCTTCCGCGAGGCTGAGGTTGACATTTTCTACGGCCGCGGGATCTCGCGCGAGAGCGACGTGCTGGATTTGGGCGCGCAACACGGGTTACTCGAAAAGAGCGGGTCCTGGTACAGCTACAAGGGGGAGCGGATCGGGCAAGGGCGGGATACGGCCCGGCAGACCTTGATCGACCGCCCGGAGTTGTGCGGGATCCTGGAAGTGGAACTGCGGCGGAAGCTGGGACTGCCGAGCGTAGCGAAGAAGGGGCCGGAGTTTGAGTTATCGCGACCCGTTGAAGTGAAGAAAGCAGCAGCGTCCTAAGCGTTGAGCTGGCGGCTTAGAACGACAGCTTTGAGATGGCCGCGCTGAGTTCGCCTTCGAGCGCCGTCTTGCGCTGCGCGCCGGCGCTGTATTGATCGCGTAGTTTCGCTAGCGAGGCCTCGTTCGCGGCGAGCTGGCTGGAGTACTGGCGCACCTGGTCCTCCTGTCCTTTTACGCGGTTGAGGCTGTCGATGTTCTGGCGCAGACGGTTTTGATCGTTGGTGAGCTCGCCGATCTGGCCCTTCGTGCCTTCCAGAGCGGCCTGCGTTTCGGCCAGCCTGGTCCTGATATCGATAATCGTCTGCAACTGCTGGCGGCCGGCTGCGCTCAATTGTTTATTTTCGAGGATGGAGACCAGAAAGTCGTTTGCAGAGTCGCTGACGGATGTGCCCTCCCAATAGACGCGCTCTTGTTCTACTTTCAGCTGCTGCGTGGCGCCCGCCGCTACTTGCACCTGAAAGCGATACGCTGTGGCCGTTCGCTCGGTTGGCTGAGGCGAGAGGACGGAATAGTCGTTTATGCCTTCCTGCTGGACGATGAGGGTTTTCGGTTTCGTATCGACGTTCTTGATGGTGTAGGCGCGAACCTGATGCTGGGCGTAGCGCAACCGGAGAACGCCGTTGGCGGCGGCGATCTCGCGCACGACATTGCTGCCGCTATCGAAGGCGGTGGTGATGCGGGTTCCGTAATCGACTGCGTAGCCGATCAGGCGCTTGTCACCGGCTTTCAGAGTTTCAAACAAGGCCTCGCCGGCGTAAGCTCCGCCGTCATAAACGGTAATAGGCCCGCCGTCGAGCGTTTTGGCGGTGCTGTTGGAGAGTTCGGCGGCGTTGACGGGATGCTCGCCATCGTTCTGGGTGTAGATGAGGAGTTTGCGCGCGGAGACTTTGTCCTGCAGGAACGGCAGCATGGCGGATTGATTTTTGTGGATAGTGACGGGGCCCGGGAAGTTGTATTCGAAGAGTTCGCCGAGCGCGGCGCCGGTTGCTCCTTCCACGGTGCTGACCGACTGGTTCAGTAGAAACGATCTGTCGGAACGTCCCATTTGCTCGCTCATGGTTAATCCGGCGCCTGGTTGGGTCTGGGGACGCTTAGCCATAGGAGGTGGGGGTGGAGGAGCGCCCACACCGCCGACCACACCGCCCAGAACGCCTGCTAAGGTACCGCCGACAGCACCGCCGTAGACCTGAGGACCGGCCGCGCGGTCTTCCGCCAGTTCCGCCACCTGGCGATTGCCGTAGCGCGGCGTATCGAGCAGGCTGATGAAGGAAATGGGGCGGCCGGAGACGACCGAGAGGCGCACGCTGTTCCAATCTTCGTCGGTGGTGTTGTCGACGATGGCCCAACCTTCGAGAGTGGTGTCGGCGGATTGCATATTGAGCCGGTAGGAAGACTTCCAGATGGCCACGGGCACGATGTAGGAGAGGTGCAACTGGCGGCTTCCCTTCCCCGCGGAATCAATATAAACGCTGCGCTTGTCGCGCGATTTAGCTTGCGCGAGCGTTTGCAGATAGTCCTTCAATTGACTTTGCAGGCGTGGATCGAGCAGCCGCATGGAGGTGATGGCGCCCAGATCATAATTGGCAACGTCGCCCGAATCGAGCAACAACGTGACCTGCTCACTCACTACGCGCTGGGCGGTTTCGGTTCCGCCTGGAGCCATGTTCACGGAGCGAGCGCTAAGGATAACGCCGGTGACAGTCCGGTCACCGGTTTTGATTTCCAGGCCAGCCCCTTTGAGTCCGTCGAGAAAAGCGCTGAGCCGTTCACCGCTGCCGATGCGGAAAGGATATTTATCGAGCCGCTGTTCGAGGGTGGCGTTCGAATCGTAGCGGATGCCGGTGACGCGGCCGCCGGCGGCGTCGGCTACAGTCAGCGATTTCAACACATCGTTCATGTCGGTGTTTTTGAAATCGAGACGAACTTCCTGGCCCGCGGGTATAGAGCCCTCCCGTTCAAAAAAGCCGATGCCGTGTTTGTACAGTGTCACCTGCTTCACGGGAACATTGGCTTCCGCGCCCTCTGGGAGGGCAGCTTGGACGAGCGGCGAGCTCACCAGTGCCAGAGACAATAGCACGGCGAGGGGCCGCTGAAGAGGACGAATGTAAATCTGCATGGAACTCCATTCTGAGCGCCGGAGAGGCTTCTGAGTAATAGAAGTATGTAGGAGGGCGGAAAGTTCCAGCGAACAGGGGGAAACAGCAACACGGCAGACGGACCTAATTTTCCCCCAACCGGCGTCTGCCGTGTGCATTTTTTCAAACTGAGTCAGTTTACTGTTTGTTTTGTTTTATATGCATTCGAACTTAGACACAGTTTGAAACCCAATTGGCGCAGTTTGAGACGGCGCCCGACCCCAATACTAGTCAGTTAACTAGCTTACATCAAACCGGGAATGATTTGGAGTCGTTAACGCGGTTTCTCCCGCGCGGGTTTCGCAGCGGGAGCGGGAGGCGCGGGCAGCATGTTACGAATCGCCGCAATCCGCCAACCGCCCGCGGTGCGCGTCAGTAAGAGGGTTGTCCACATATCGCGCGTTGTGTTTCCGGCTAATTCGGCCAGGCGGTAGCGTCCATCGGCCAGAGCGACATCCGCCGTCAGGAAACGGAGAGACTCCACGGTGATGGTGCGTTTGCCGCCGGTTTGCTTGGAACTGTTCAACGTGCCCGTCACGAGCGCAGGGCGGCCCTTTCGCCACTCGCCTGAGGACACCAGTTGATCGGCGTCACTCGTGAACAATGCCTCAACGGCCTTGGGATCTTGCTTCTCGCGGGCATCTACGTATTGCTTCACTAGGCCGAGGATGGCTGCGCGATCGGCGGCGGCCGTGGGCGGAGCCTGCGCCAAGAGGAGACAGGTGGGCAGGAAGGAAAGGAGCAGTAGGCTGGAGGAAAGTTTTCGAAGCATAGGTATTGCTCTCTGTCGGAACAGATGTTCACTGTATCTTATTGCCGGCCAGGGTGCACTACTGCAGTTCACGCCCGCGGGTTTCCGAGACCCAGAAGGCACTGACGCCAGCAGCAGCGAAGGCCAGGGCGCACGCGGCGAAGCCCCAGGAAAGGCCGTGCGCCTGGCCAATGGCTCCGATAAAAAAAGGGGCGAAGGCGCTGAGGCCGCGGGCGGCGTTGTAGGAAATGCCCAGAGCGGTGGCGCGTATGGGCGTGGGGAACAGTTCGCTTCCTAAGAGGCCCGAGCCGGTGAAAAAGCCAGTGCCAAAGAATGCAGAGATGGAAGCAGTCAGCAGAATAAGGCCGGGACTGCGCGCGACGGCGAAGGCGGGTACAGAAAGGGCCGCTAAGAAGAGATAGGCGATGACGGTGCGTTTGCGGCCCAGTTTGTCAGCAAGGACGCCGAACAATAGATAGCCGGGCAACATGCCGCAGAGATTCAGCATTACGAGAAATCCGGTAAAACTGAGCTGGCTGAAGTTGCGCCCGCCGCTTTCCAGGGGTAGAACCAAATAGGCGGGAATCCAGGTGAAGAGGCCCCACCAGGCGAACATGCCAAAGGTGTTCATGCTGAGAAGAGCGAGGAGACTCGGAAGCACGGAGCGCCACATCTGGCGCTTGGCTGACGCGGAAACGGGCGTGGCCCTTTGCCTTTCCCAAAGCTCAGGCTCAGGGACATCATGCTGAATCCAAAGCGTGACCAGCGCGGGCAGAACACCGACGAAAAAGACCCAGCGCCAACTGGTGCGGGAGAGAACCGCGTTGGCCACCAGGGCAGCGAGGGCGTAGCCTACCGCCCAACTACTTTGGACAATGGCCATGGCGCGGCCCCGCCAGACGCTAGGCCAAGTTTCGGCTACCAGAGTTGCGCCGGAGTTCCATTCGCCGCCCATACCCAGCCCCAATAGAAAACGGAAGACCGCGAGCATGGTCACGCTGGTGGAGAATCCGCAGGCGAAAGTAAATAGCGAATAGGTCCAGATGCTGGCGCTGAGCATGCGGCGGCGACCCACGCGGTCCGCCAATAGGCCGAAACCGAAACTGCCGATGGCGGAGGCAATCAGGGTCAGACTGTTCAGCAAGCCTGCTGTCGACTTGGTCATTCCGAACTCGCGCATTAGGGTCGCGAGCACGATGGAATACAGCATGACGTCGAATGCGTCGAGCATCCAACCCAGGCCGGCCGCGATGAGTGTGCGGCGCTGCGCGAGCGTAGTGTTCCGCCAGCGAAACTGAGTTGCGTCTGGAACGAGTTCACCCGCAGCTCGTGTAACCAATTCTTATTCCACCTTGCTGGGCTTAGCGCCGGCCTGCGGTAGTTCAGACACCGGCAGATTCGGCCGGTCCCGCATTACTTGCCAGACTACCTTATCGCCGGCTTCCTTTTGCGTGCGGCGGATGCGCAGTTTGCCATTGGCGAAGTAGCTGAGGTGGACACGATCGAACGCAAGCCCGGCGGAGGCCATCAACTTCATGTAATCGCCGTGAGCTGTCTCATCGGGCGCTTCGGTGTAACCGGAATCCCAGGTGATATCCGGCGAGACGCCACCGGTAGCCGAACGGGTGGACTCCGAAGCGGGACGGGCCGGACTTCCTTTGAGTGACATGTAAATGCGAATGCCGTTGACGATCGGCTGGGTCATGTCCTTTGGCTGCCAGCGCTGACCGAAGCGCTGGTAACGCTCGTTCATGCGGGTTTCCAGTTCCAATAGGCCAGGGACGTTTCTCTCCGCCTCGACAATACGGTCGCGCAATTCGTAAGTCACTTTTTCACTGTAGGGATGATCGGCGTCCCGTATGTAATTCAAGCTGGTGAACCAGCCGCGGGGAATCCACCAGGCGCGGCCTGGATTTGCGCCTTCGCGACTCTGCACCCAAGCAGTGTATTCAGAGAAAGGCTGCACCCACTCGTGCGAGGGGTAGCCATGCGGATTCAAGAAACCGTCGGGCAGCCACGATTCCAGTAATTGGCGACGGGTTCTGGATTCCGGGTAGACAGGATCAGAATCGGCCTGCCCGTTGGCTACATCGGCCGCGAGCGAGCCGTGATAGCCGGGATGCAGGAGGTTATCGGGCGTGATCTTCGCCAATACGACAGAGAGTTGAGCGCCGTCTGGATTATCGATGGGATGCAGCACTACGTTCACCTGTTTCAACATGGCGCGCGTGGCTGGGTCAGTTACTAACTGCTCGCCGAGCTTGTCGACGTGGCTGGTGCTGGAAACTTCGTTTGCGTGCTGGCGGCCGGAATAGAGGATGGAGGCTTTGAGCGTTGTCTCTTTCGGCCAGGATCTGAGCTGCGCGGTGAACGGCGTAGTAACATCGGCGGCCCATATGTCTCGGCCTAAGTAGCTGCGTCCCATCCAGTAGGCAGTTACGCCTTCGAACTTAGCGAGCTTGGATAGAATTTCGGCGTTTTCAGCGGGGCCAATGGGCTCATCCCATTGAACGATGGGACCGGTCGCATTGCTCGCAGTAGATGACGCCAGTTGCTGGATCATGGGACGGGGCGTTGCGGGAGCCGTCACATCCCAAGCGCTGTAGGAGCGCGGCGCGGGACTATCGGACTTGGCGGAAAGGGGAACGGGAAGCTCAAACTCCATGCCTAAGCGGCTTAGATGCGGGTATGCGACTTCATCACGATAGAGACCGGCGTTGTGCATCTGCCGCAGCCAGTCAATCTGCCCTTTGGCTTGCTCCACGGAGAAGATAGAGCGGTCGACTTGTTCTTCGGGTTCGAGCTTGATCCATTCTTCGTGGTCGTCCTTCAGGTAATCGGCAGGGAGTATCCAAGTCAGATCTTCCAAACCAGATTGCCCGGCTTTAACGCGTGCTCGGATGAGGCGTGGCTGCATGGCGCCGCTCAAAACCGCGAGATCACGTTGTTTTTCGTGATGCTCTCCTTTCGCGTCGGTCCAAGAGAGACGAACTAATGGATTGGCGGCGGGCTTACCGAAGAACTCGATGTGTACGTGGCCGTCTTTGGCGTCTTCGGAGGCATGGACAACCGGAATGATTCGCCCGGCATATGTTTCCGGGCGGCCTGACTCCAGGCTGGTCAACATGTTGACGAAGTTCTCAGTGGAGTAGAACGTATCTTCCTGAATCGCTTCCAGGGTAGAGATGCGTTCTTTATCCAGGCCGATGGCGTAGTCGGGTTCGCTCAAGTGAATGTCGAGACGCAAGGTATCGAAGGGCGGCGCGAACTCGGGGCGGATGTGACCCTGGGACTGCGACATGATGAATTGATACACCTTGGGCAGCGTCTCGTCCTGATATTTCCGCCAGAACGTTTCTATGTCCGTTTCGATGCGCTGATTGAGAACCGCGCTCGGACCGGCATCGAGCTTTACCCAGCCGGTTTCGACCTGCACCTGTTCATAGCCGGGAATGACTCCGTTGTAGGGCCGCATGACTGTGGCGACAGCGAAATCCGAAGTAAATACTTCCTTGCCGGCGGCATCATAGGCGTGGACGCGGTAAGTGGGAGAGTCGGGTTGCGGATCAAACTGAGCGATCTCCACGCTGTTCAAGGGGATGTTCAGCGATTTGGCTAGCATCTCGTCAACCGGGTACAACTCCTGCACCCAACGGGCGGGCGAATACATGAGGCGGACACCGGAAGGATCTGTATCTTTCGCGAATTCGATTTTGATGCGGGCCGCTGATTTACCTTGCAGCTTGGGCGCGACCTCATCCATCAGCCAGCTATAGCCCTGTTTGAAAGAGCACAAGACTTGCACTTCCAGTTGATCCGCTGGGATGCCGTGCTGTGTCAGTAGCGAAGTAAGCTGTGTCTGTAACTGCTGCCTAACTTGCGGCCCCTCACTGACGCGGGCAGTTAGTTTGACAGGACGGCCCGGCTTCACATCGTGCAGCGCGTTCTCGACCAGATTGATGAGCCGAGTGCCTTCCCAGGGAATAGCGATGTCTTGCGTGAAGGTGGGCGTGCCCTGGTGAAAGGTAACGCCAGGCTGTTCATAGTGAAGTTCCGGATCTTCGGAACAGCACTGTGTTCCGGCATGCAGGCTGGCCGCTTTCACTTCCACGGTATTCGTCTTTAGAGAGCTCCGCAACTGCTTTTGAACGAAGTCATTCAGATGTTCGCCGGCGACATCCACATACACTTCTGCTTTGACATCGTGAACGCCGCCGGGTGAGTCGCGATTGATTTCGTCGGTCCACTTCTTCAGGTGATAGAGGGACACAGCCGCTTGACCGGCCGAGGAACGGAGAGAGAAGAAACGATGCAGGTCATAACGCAGCTCCTCCAGCGAGGCGAACTGTTTGCCGGTTTCCCAGAGACTCGGCAGGCGATCCGATAGTACTTGCAGCGCCGCCGTGGAACCCGTTGCATCACCGCGCACGAGCACGGCGGATTGCTTGCCGAAGGCATGATCTACAATCCGCAATTCGCCTTCTCCAGTGGCTAAAGATGGCAGCGCTTCACCGGCGGTGTCTTCCGCCTGCAGCTTCTGTATCACGGATTGACCTACCGGCGAGTCAGCCGCCACGACCGCTTTGGTGTGGATGTCTTTGGCAAGTTCACCGGCGGAGGGTTTCGCTAAAGGAAGCGAGAGACCGGTGGTTTCGAGTCCCATGCGCGCAGCGAGGTTGGCCATGGCGATGCCGGCAGCTCCCGCGGGTACGCTGAGTTGACCATCCAGCGAGGAGGGAATGGACATTTTGGGAGTGCCTTTGAAAAGTCCCTTTGAGGTGTAGAGCAGGGAGAGGTCCAGTGGTTGCGGCGGTGTAGCGGCGGCTTCGTCACCCGCGCCTGCGGCTGGAATCGCTTCCGGCGTGGATGGAGCGCCGGGCAGCGGTTTGGGATTCACGGCGCTCAAGGAACGGCCGCCAGTGGCGACTATCAACTCATGCACCGAGGCGAACCGAGGAAGGTTCAGGATGGCTTTGAGATTGACGTCAGTCACGGTGACACTGGAGGCGATTAACAACTTATTTACGCCGGAGCGTCCTTTGGTGTAAGTCACGCCCGTGAGATGTGCGTTCGCGCCGGGGACAATGCGGTTGAGTTCCTCTGTGACGCCAGTGAACTGACCGCCGGAGACTTTCCAGAGATAGGGCGCACGGGCCGAAAAAGCATTTGCGGCCGCAGTCAGGCCTGCTTCATTCTTGCCCGCTACCAGCAATCCGCCGGCAAGAGCGAAGGCGCCGCCTTCGTCGGGTTGAAGGCGGGCAAGAAGTTGCGCGGCGTTTGCCGACAAGGCTGGCGGTACGGCATGCTCACCGATCCAGATTCGAGGGCCTGGCGCGCTTTCGGCGGCGGCGCTTACAACCAGCGGCGGCGTGAGTCCTGTACTCGCAAACCCCAAACGCGCTGCTATGTTTGCGGAGGCGGCGTTTTCCGCCGCGCCTGGCTGCGCGGGGACCACCACTTTGCCCTCGATAAAATCGACAATGCCGTCATGATTCGTGTCCCGCAACATGTAACCTTCCGAGAACACATCAGTTACATGTGACGCCGCGGGCGGCTGAGAGAACCCGGGAATGGCCGCCAAGAAGATCGCGATGCCGGCCAAGCGGTAGCTTTGAAGCAGATTCACTAGATTTTCCCTTAAAACACGAAGCGGGCAGCCAGCTCGGCCTGTTGCAGATTGGTAGCGGAGGTAGCGGTCCCAAACGATGCGGACGCCGCGCTTGCGACTAAGCTAGATGCCGTTAGGTTAGTATGACCGAAGACGTTGAAGCATTGCGCAATTACTTCCACGCGGCGATGTTCACCCAGAGAGAAAGACTTTGAAAGGTGCAGATCGAAGCTGTTGAATACAGTGCTCTGGATTGTCCCAGCCGCAACGGCCGCCAGGTTGAGTGATGAGCGATAGGCGTTTACAAGGGAAAGATCGAGATCCCGATTTCCCTGGTTGCGCGATGTACCGGGCACATATTGAATGGTTCCGTCCCCATTCGTGGCGGTTGAGAATGCGCTGAAAGGCAGCGAAGAACGTAGCGTCCAAATCGCGCCCAGAGTAATTCCCCAGCGTAGGTTCACCGAGGAGGCCGCGACCAAAGCGTTTCGCCGGTCAATATTTCCGGGACCCCAGCTGAGGTCGGGATTTGCATAGTTGACGATAAGGGCCTGAGGATTATCGTCGGTGGCCGAAGACAGCGTGTACGAGACGGTAAATTGATAACGTCGGCTAAAGCGTTTATCCAACTCGACTAAGAGCGCTTTATATTTGGCCTGCGCGGTAGATTGATGTTGGAGAATTTGACCCAACGGAAGATAGGGCCGCGGAGTATTTGCGTCGGCGTAATTCAAATCGACGATACGGAAATCGCGCAGCGTGTGCTGATAAAACCCATCGACCTTTAATGCCAGATCGTTGCCGAATTGATGCGAATACCCAATTACCGATTGTTCAGAATACGGATTCACGTAGTCCGGAGAGAGAGTAGTGACGTTGGGGGCAGCGGTGGAGCAGAAATTGGTGGCGCTGAGTCCATTATAGGGATTTAGATAGGCTGGATTGCGAATGGTGATGCTGCATAAGGCAAAGTTGCGGGGTTCATTGAAATTCTGCAGAGTCTGGATGTTGTTGTAGTAGATGCCGAAGCCGCCGCGGAAGACATCCTTGCCTTTGTTAAACGGATCCCAGGTGACGCCGAAGCGCGGTCCGAAGTTGTTTTTATCGCCGCGCTTGGAAGGATCGCCCTGGAACGGAATGGCTTTGGGGAAGGTGGCCGGATTGACATGTTCGTTGAATGCGCCAAGTTCGAGGTCGTAGCGCAGCCCCAGATTCACGGTCAGGCCGGGGCGAACTTTCCAATCGTCCATGGCAAAGAAGCCCAGTTCCCAAGTCTTGATGCTGGTGGCAATCGGCGGAATCGAGGCGGTGTATAGCGTGGCGTTCTTTAGCGCCGCGAGCGAGGCAGGATTGCCCGGATTGAACAACTGGTCGGTACTAAACGTATAGGTGCCTTGAATGTTGGTGGCGCTGGCGTCAATAAATGGAACAAAATCGATGTCATAGCCGAAGCGCAGCGTGTGGCTTCCCTTTTGCCAGCTCAAGACATCGTTGGCTTCCCAGCGGCGCTCCACACCATCCTCTTCGTAACCATAGCCGTAGCTAAAGCTCGGGAAGATGTAGCCGACTTGCAATTGCGACGTGGCGGTAGGATCAGTAGCCAACGTATTAGCGTCTTTCCAAATGTGGCCGGGAGGACCCAGCAAATAGGCCGCGTAAGCCCACTGAAAGTGAAACTCATTGACTACGGTGGGCGATGGCGTCCAGATATGGCCGAGAACGATGGAGCGTCTGGGAATTAAACCGTCATAGCAGTTGCGCTGGGTATTTCCGCCGCAGCCAGTGTAAGTGAGCCGGTTCTCCTCTTGCGCCCAACGAGCGAAGAAATTTTGCGTGTTGCTGATTTGGTGATCCAGACGGCCGGTAATCATCTGGTCATAACTGGGTTGCTGAAATGTACCCTGCAGGCCGCCGTAAAACTGCGGGGAGTTCGTAAACATCGTGAAGGCAGCGGCGGTTTGCGTGCGCTCATAAGCGAGATAAAAGTGAGTGCGATCTTTGATAATAGGGCCGCCTATATCGAGGCCGTATTGATTGCGATTGAAAGGATTGCTGCTGTTTTGAGCGCGTTCGGCCTGCCGCTGGAAGTAGTTATCGTGATTCAGAGCTTCGTTGCGCCAGTACTCGAAGATTTCGCCGTGGAATGCGTTTGTGCCGCTTTTCGTGGCCACGTTGAGAAGCCCGCCCATATATAGCCCAAATTGGGCGGGATATTCGGCTACGTAAACCTTGAACTCCTGTACGCCGCCCTCGGGGAAGTTCTGGCGGGGCTCGCCCATCTCCGCCCAGGTGTTTCTGACGCCGTCAATCATGAAGCCGTTGGCGTAATAATAACCTCCCCCGCCAATCTCCACGTTGTTGTAGAACGACCGCGAAGCATCCTGTGTGGTGCCGGGAACCAGCAAGGCGAGATTTAGATATTGCCTGGTATTCACTGGGAGGGACGAAATCTGTTGTTCGGTGACGACACTGGCTACTTCAGCGCTGGTCGTGTTTATGGACGGCGTTTCGGCCAGTACATTTACCGTGGACTGCACCGTGGCTACCGTCATCACGATATCCCGCTGAAAGTTTGTGCCAATTTGTAACGTGATTCCGGTCAGTTCGTACTTAGCCCAGCCGGTTTTCTCCGCAATTACGACATACGCACCCGGAGCCAAAGGGGCGACCAGATAGCGACCTTGCGAATCAGTTTTGATGGCGCGCGAGACACCGCTATCGCGATTGGTTACGCTGATCGCCACATCGGGCATGGGAGCGCCGCTACCGTCTGTGACAACTCCCTGTATTTGCGCGCCGCTTTCCTGAGTGAACGCGGGCAAGACAAGGAGCAAAAAAAGGAACGAAGCGCAAAGACCCCGAACGACGGTTTGCACGTTAACACCTCACGGATGAAATTTACGGGCTAACGGGGCGCGATTAGTTGCTTATACCATGTCTGAAATTTTAATGTCAACAACAATCCTTCGGATCAGCAGAAGGCCCGCAATCATTAGAGAAAGCGCTTGACACGGCGCGGTGCAGTTCTTTATTGTATTTAGCTTGTATACAATTTAAGTTGTTCTGAGATGGCAATGACCACTTCCGACAGGCTCTACCAGCAGATGAAGCAGGACATCACGGTTTGTTCGCTGCTGCCCGGATCGCCGATCTCCGAGGCCGAACTATGCAAGCGCTACCGGGCCAGCCGGACGCCGGTCCGCGAGGCAAGCAGACGCCTGGAGAGCGAAGGGCTGATTACGATTGTGCCGTTCCGGGGTTACTTTATTGCGCCGTTGACTTTAAGTGAATTTCAAAACCTGCAGGAAGTGCAGTTGATTGTTGAACCCGCGACCGCCGCCCTGGCGGCAACGCGTGCCACACCGGCGCAGATCAAAGCGATTGAGACCGCCGGGAAATATGAGTATCGCGTGGGTCAGAAAAACAGCTATTTTACTTTCCTGCAGCGCAATTTCGAATTACACGTGGGGATTGCGGAGGCGGCCCAGAACGATCATCTGGTGGAAGTAACTACTTCGATACAAACCCGCCTGATGCGTTTTTTCTACTTGATTATTGCGATGGATGCATTTGGCCCGGAGCTAGTGAATGAGCATGAGAGACTGGTCTCAGCTATTCGCGCGAGGAACGCCCTATTGGCAAGCGAGCGAGCAGCGGACCACGTACGAAAAACCATTGAACGCAGCGCGAGATTACTGCTGAACCCGGTGCAGGGGCGAACGGGTTGCATGCGAATCGACGTTGAGTTGAACGCAGCCGCCCTCGCGGAAGCCTGGAAAGCCGACGGCAAAAGGGGAGGCAAAGCGCCCCGCCGCGCTGGACGAAAGACCAAAGAGGAAGCGGCAAGCTGGAACACAGATGACTTGCTCGCGACTAAGTGGCCGCAATAAAAAGGCGCGGCTGGAGCAGATGATTTAACCGGATGATCCGTATTTCGATAGATACCGGCGGCACATTCACGGATTGTGTGTATTTTTCCGAAGGCCGACTGCAGGTTTTAAAAGTTTCTTCCACCCCGCCTGACCCTGGGCAGGCTGTTATGGACGCCGTGAAACGTATTTCTGCGGGTCAGGCGGCGGAAGTCAGGCATGGCACAACAGTGGGGACCAATGCGCTGCTCGAGAGAAAGGGCGCTCGTGTTGCGTTTGTCACTACAGCCGGCTTTGAAGATACAATTGCGATCGGCCGTCAATCCCGGCCCAAGCTTTACGATCTGTCGTTCACCAAAGAACCAGCGCTAGCACCGGAAGACTTACGCTTTGGAGTGAAGGAGCGGACCGCTTGCGACGGCACAGTGTTGACGCAAGTGAAGGCAGAGGACCTGCACGACTTAGTCAACCAGGTACGCCAGGGAGAGCCGGAAGCCATAGCGGTATCGCTCTTATTTGCATTCGCGAATCCGGCGAATGAGAGGGCAGTGGTTGCCGCCTTGCGCGAGTTGAATATTCCGGTCTCGGTTTCGCATGAGATTTTACCCGAGTTCCGGGAGTATGAACGCGCTTCGACAGTCGTCATCAATGCCTATCTTGCGCCGAAAGTACAGCGTTACATCGAGCGACTGGACGGCGCTCTTCAGGCTGAAGGTTCGACGCTGCACGTGATGCAGTCATCCGGCGGCATTATTCCAGCGTTTGTGGCGGCGCGCGAACCTGTCCGGACAGTTTTGTCGGGCCCAGCCGGCGGCGTGGTGGGCGCACTGGCGGTAGCGAGGGCAGCAGGATTCGATCGCATCTTGACCTTCGACATGGGGGGAACGTCCACCGACGTCTCGCTGATCGATAGCGCGCTCGGATTGCGGACGACCACCGAATCCCGGATCATGGGCATGCCTATTGCAGTGCCGACACTGCATATTCACACGGTGGGAGCGGGCGGCGGCTCGCTGGCAAGTTTCGACCGCGGAGGCGCTCTAAAAGTGGGGCCGGAATCAGCGGGTGCGGATCCAGGACCGATTTGCTACAGCCGCGGCGAGCAACCCACAGTCACGGACGCCAATC
>DATHIZ010000193.1:0-4003 GCA_035316385.1 Bryobacteraceae bacterium
TTTGCTGCAAGCAGCTCATCCATGCTTTCGCAGTGGAGCCTTCAATCTGCGGCAAGAACAGGGCGAGTGTTAAGTGCCGCAGAGGAGACGCTTAAAATGGTCCTGTTACGGTATACCGCGCAGCGGTTTAGTCCAAGGCAATTTATGTTTATCCGGCCGAACATTATCCGTACTGGGCGGCAGAACTGCCGGGCATGGAATTAACCTTCGGCCAATTCGGTGAGAACCTGACCACCGAGGGCTTTCACGAAGAGCAGGTACACATCGGCGACCGCTACCGCATTGGATCGGCAGTGGTGGAAGTGACGCAGCCGAGAATGCCGTGTTCGAAACTCGCGCTGCGGTTTGGGCTTCCAGACATGGTTAAGCGTTTTTGGCAGAGCGGCCGCTCGGGCATTTACCTCGCCATTGTGGAGGAGGGCGAACTAGGGAGCGGCGACGCCGTGGAGCAGATTTCGGCCGACCCCAATCAGGTCAGCGTGGCGGATGTAGTGCGGCTCTTCAAAGGCGAGACGGAGGATTCCGATCTTTTCGAGCGCGCGATGCGAGTACCCTTGCACGGAAGATGGAAGGTTCAGATTCAAGAGCGCCGGGCATGAACGCAGTGACGCTAACGGGCCGGTATGTGACAGTTGAGCCGCTGAATCCCGCCGCGCATGGGACAGCGCTTTGGGAAGGCATCAGCGGGTCGAAGAACGACGATCTGTGGCGTTATCTTCCCGAGGGACCCTTTGCCGTGCAGGAGGATTTTGAGCGGGATCTCGAAGATAAGGCAGTGTCGAAAGATCCGCTTTTTCATGTCATTACCGATCACGTCTCTGGGCGTGCCGTGGGACGCACATCCTACATGCGGATCGAACCCAAACACCGCTGCCTGGAGGTAGGAAGTATTTTGTACTCGCCGGCCCTGCAAAGAACGCGCGGCGCCACGGAAGCGATGTATTTGATGGCACGGCACGTTTTTGAAACGCTCGGCTACCGGCGGTATGAGTGGAAATGTAATGCATTGAACGAGGCATCACGCCGCTCAGCGTTACGGCTGGGTTTCAGCTTCGAAGGCATTTTCCGGCAGCACATGATCGTCAAGGGACAGAACCGCGACACGGCCTGGTTTTCCATGCTCGACCATGAATGGCCGAGCCGGAAGCAGGCAATGGAGAACTGGCTCGACCCCGCAAATTTCGACGCGAATGGAGCGCAGCAGAGGTCATTGACTGATTTCAGGGACTGATTTCAGGAACTGAGTTTAGGGGCAACTACCCTTTCGGCCACGGGCGGCAAGGGCGGAAAGTCCGTATAGGGCTCGGCTTGATACCAATAGCCAACCGAATAGAAACAATCGCCGCGATCGTTGGCATGGCCATGCTCGAGGGCGTGTTTTAAATAGCGGTCGAACGCCACGGGATTGTCGGCATGCCAGCGATAGACGCAATAACGCCCGCCGGCGCGTTCGGCAATGGCGATGAAGGGTGCACCGTTATAAAGATGCGCGAACGGCATGCCGCCAAAATTCCAGGCGCCGCATAAATAGTCTTCGGTGCCCGTGCCGGTGATGGCGGGTTTCGCTTCGTCGTCGATGAAGATCATTTCGTCCCCTTCGCCAAACCAGCCGTCGGTGTTTTGCAAAACTCCGAGGCTAATGCCCATCATCTGTCCCTTACCGCGGGTTTCGAAGAAGACGTAATTTTGTTTGCCGTCCAGATTGAGTTCCTTCGCTCCCGGCGCGAAATGCGCGGCGGGATTAGGGGTAGCTTGACGGTATTGCGCGTGGAAGTAGAGAGCGTCTTCGGGGAGCGTGGACACGAGCTGGTAGTCGATGTTCGAATAGAACGAATCAACGGCCTGCGCTCCCTCGTTGGTCACGCTGATGCGAGCCGCTTTGCGAAAGGGCATCGCGAAGTAACAGTTCAGCGCTTTAATGGAAGAACAGTTCAGGAAGGCCGATTGATAGAGGAAATATTCGCCCAGGTTCAGACCGAAGAAATCGCCGACGGGCACCTCTACGCTGGGCTTGGCGGCTCCGTCCCAGTACATGCGGAGCACCAGTTCTTTCAAATGGTGGGCGCTACGTGAACTGATGGTGAACCAGATGTGGGTAACGATCCCGGGGCCAGAGGCTTGAAATACATCGAGCGATGCGCCCGGTTCGATGCGCCAGGAGTCGTGATTGGCGCCGGTACGGTCGAAGCTGGATTGCTTGAGGGTGCGATAGTTATGCAGGCGGGCGTATTCGGGAACCTTTGCCGCGCCTGCGCCGGATGCGGTAGACGCTTGCCCGGCGTTCGCGCCTCCTGGCGCCACGAGCGCGGCCACGCTGCCTAGTGCCGTAAGAAAGCCTCGTCGTTCGGTCATTTGGATTTACTCCTTCAGAGATACCGGGCCGAACCAGTTGCCTAGCAATTCACGCCGCCAGACGGCCCCGCTGCGCCGGCGTTCACCGGGCGTAGAGAAATCATACATGTAAAGCTTCGCGCGAATATAACGCGGTGGCTTGCTGAAGGGCGGCGGATCTAAAAGCGCGAGCACGGATGGATCGCCACGCAACAAGCGGTACATCAGACCCTGCAGCCAAGGACTCTCGCGGTAGGAGCCCAGGGCGGCAAACCACATCTGCCAATCGAGCCGGGGCTGATAGGGCGCGATGAATGGCAGACCGCGATGCAAATCCCCAGGCTTGTAGGAAAACGAATACTCCCTCCACGTGGCGCGGTCGTCGGAGCCTTCAATCACAATCTCGGGGCGCGTGGTGGTCATTACAGCGAAGAGGCCGTAGTGGTTGACAATTTCGAAAGGCTGGAGCCAAGTTGGTTGGATGCCGGCAATTTGCAACGCGCCGAACAGGGCGAGCACGGCAAGCGCCGCGTTCCATGTTCGCGCGGTAAGCTTCGAGCGCGGGAGCAAGCTGAGGGGGAAGCCGCGGCGAAGCAGTTGCTCGAGCGGCGCAAACGTGGCATCGTCCCAAGCCCATAGGCAGAGCGCCAGGGTCAGCAAATTAAAGAACGCGTAATTGCCGGTCAGGATGATGGCGACCTGCAGCAGCATAAGGAGTCCGACGCCGGCTCGACGGACCCTTTTTGGACAGAACAGCAGAAACGGGCAAATCAGCTCGATTGAAAGAGTAGCGCCGGTGAACGAATCCAATAGCCAATCGGGCGCGCGATGAACATAGTACGCGATTGGATTTGGAAGAGGCTGGGTCAGGAAGTGATAACGCAGTGCATCCAGATTTCGCCAATTCGGATCATGCGAGGCTAGCTTGACCAGCCCGGACTCGAACATGAGCCGGAAAAGCAGAAAGCGGTAAGCCCAGACGAGCCAGGAGGCTCCAGAGAAAAGTGCAAGGAAGCCAGTCTCCAGCAGGAGCGCGTCCCACTGAAAGGATGTGAACGGCTGCCCCACGGTGGAAAGCGACAAATAGAGAATGAAACAGGCGGCGGCTGCATAGCGAGGAAAGAAGCCTGCCAGCAGAAGCATGCTGCCCAGGCAGCCGAGCGCGCAGCAGAGGGTGAGCGCAACGTCGCTGTTGGTCCAGCCGGTGGCAAACCAGAATAGCGAGGGCACATAGAAAAAGGCTTTGGCGCCAAAAGCGGCGCGCATGCCGGTGAGCGTTTGCGTCACGGGCGCAATGCCGCTCGATCCGATTAGTCCGGGAAGCTGCGGCCAAAGAGAACCGAACGCCGCCAGATAAACCAAGCCGAGCAGGCGCAGGAACAGCGCTTCGGTCAGAACATACGAACCCGCTGGTTTGAGAGTTTGCAATACGGCTTGTAGTTTGGAACCTGGACTCACGTCAGAAAGCCACGAACTTTGCTTTCGATTGCCTCGCGCGATTGCTTGGTGCCGAGAAGCCGGTCGAGCAGTCCAAGATCGGCGTCAATCGTGACATCCCGGTCAGTTACTTCGACGGTTCCTTTTATCGGTGAACTCAGCAAGCCGATCTTCGCGGTGAAGGAAAAGGCGAGCGTAGCGCCATTCCATTGCCTCTGTTCGTACACTACGCGAA
>DATHIZ010000194.1:0-2959 GCA_035316385.1 Bryobacteraceae bacterium
GCTGGAACGGCTGGTGCAGAAGGCGCAAAAGAGCGAGGTGCTGCTTTACATGGTTGGGCTGTTGAGCGAGGAGTCGAAGCGCGATGCCAACCGCGCCAAGCACGCTTTGCAGGTGTTGGCAGATGCCTCCGGAGCGTCCGCCAGTTTCCCGAAAGAGTTGGGGGATGTGGATAGGATCACCGTGGGGATTGCCGGCGAAATCCGCAGCCAGTACATTATCGAATACAATCCGTTGAACCAGAACTTCGATGGCGGCTTCCGTCCGGTTCGCGTAGCAGTCAACGCGCCGGGGAAACCCGCGGTTCGCACCCGGACCGGCTACTACGCCACGCCCGACACGCCGGCGAAGACCAGCAAGTCCGCACGCGCGTCCGCGTCCAGGTAGAATTTTTGATCCGCTTCCTTTGGAAGTCCACCCGAGGCTATCGCCTTACACCCTGGAGGAGCCCCTATCTGCGCTGGCGGATTGAGACGTACTGGGGCTGGCATGCGGACCAAATTACCCCTGGTCAGTTTTGGCGATTCAGCTGGGAACAACGGCACGAGCTGCTGCGGTTTTTGCGGTGGGCCGAACGGATGCAACGGGACACCTAGCCCTCTTACTTTGCGATGAGCGCACGTGCCTTCGTGAGCCGTTTTTGCAGATCGAGTTCGTCCGGCATTTTTAGTTGATATTGCCGGGCAAGAACTTTATTCTTCAGGTTCCCAAGCGAATAGCGAACCACTGCAGCATCTTTCTCCGAGCAAAGAATCATGCCGATGGGAGGGTGCTCGTCCTTATGCGTCCAGTGTTCCTGCGCATAATTCAAGTACATATTCATCTGCCCTGCGTCCGCGTGAGTGAATTTGCCAATCTTCAAATCTACAATCACCAGACAGCGAAGACGGCGATGAAAGAAGACGAGATCGACACGATACCATTCATCGCCGACCCGCAGACGCTTCTGCCGCGCGACGAAGGTAAAATCGTTGCCGAACTCCAGTAGCAGATGTTCCAACTCGCGGATCAGGGATTCCTCTAAGTCGGTTTCTGAGTATTCGTCTTTCAATCCCAAAAACTCAAGCACGTATGGATCCCTGATGGCATCCTCCGGAGAGCCTTTCAGTGTGGATCCTCTCAGCGCCCTACCGCGCGTCCGTTGGAATACTAAGCTCGCGATCTGACGATCCAGTTGACGGACAGACCACCCACCGCCGATCGCTTCCCTCTCGTAGTAGCGGCGCGCGGTCTTGTCTGCCACGGAGAGCAACCGCACGTAGTGCGACCAGGACAGCGGAAATACAGGGGCTGGCTGCATCGCCAATTGCGCAGACAGTGTCTGCGCTTTTCGTTTTTGGGGAGCATTCGCCAATTGCGCAGACACTGTCTGCGCTTTTTGCCAGGTTAAATAGAAGAGCCGCATTTGCTCGAGATTTCGCTGCGAGAAACCGCGGCCAAAACGGTCCGTGAGGTCTTCCGCTAACGTCATCACGAGTTGCTCGCCGTAACCGGCGCGCCTGCTTCCGCTTTGCTCGTGCTCTACAATGCGCTTGCCTACAAGCCAGTAAGTCGCCGTCAGTACGGAGTTAACAGCCCGTCCAGCGGTAGCTTTACCATGATCGATAAGTTCAATCACCGACGACACCAATTGCCGGTATGACCTTGCCTGTAGCTTCAATCTGGGCTTAATTGGTTGTTTCGCTCTTCGATCTAGTGGCTTCACTCTTGTTTTGCCTCCGGCTTTTGACGCCATTCACTCTGTTGGGTATATTCAAAAGGATTCTCATCATCATTGAAACAAAGTTTTCATCTAAAGGAGTAGTTTGCCATGTCCAACGCCACCCTTACCGGGGCCGAGTTCAAGAAGAAGTTGCGCGAGGGTACGCCCAAAATGGGGCTGTTCGTCAATTCGCACAGCCCAACTGTCGCCGAGCAGTTAGCGCACACCGGTTACGACTGGTTGCTCGTGGATACACAACATGGGCCAATGGATCACGAGAAGCTCTCGGCCATGCTCTGCGCCATTGCCAGCGGCGGCGCAAAATCGATGATTCGCGTGGGCGGTTATCAGGATCGGGCGGGCATTCAGCAGGCTCTCGACCTTGGCGCGGACGGCGTACTGGTGCCCTACATCAACACCGCCCAGGAGGCACGGGAAGCCATCAGCTGTTGCCGGTATCCCACCGCAGGCACACGCTCGGTCTATTTCCCGCAGCGCAGCATGAACAAGGCTGGGCTGCTTGGCTACGCCGGCAATGCGAACAACAACATCATTGTTGCGCTGCAGGTGGAAACGGCCTCGTGCATCGAAAATATCGCAGAGATTGCCGCGATTCCCGGTGTCGACATTCTTTTCCTCGGCCAGAACGACCTCTGCATGTCCATGGGGCTGTACGAGAAATACGAGTTCCCGCACATGTACACGTCACCTGAGTTGAACGCTGCTACGCAGAGCCTGGTAAAGGAAGCGCAGAAGAACGGCGTGATTCTGGGCCTGTTCCTCTTCGGGACTTCGCGCGTCGGCGAGTTCCTCGACAAGGGCTTCACGTTCATTAGCGTTGGGAACGACTTGCACCATGTCCTGACCCAAGCAGCCGCATATTTGAAGGATATGGACGCCATCACGGCCGCGACAGGCAAGACCTGGATCCGTCAACCCACCGCGCTGTTCTAAGCAAGGGAGGGGGCCGGCGTCGAACCGGCCCCCTCCGCAAGATCCAAAAGTTCGGCGGCAAACTAACCATACCTCTATGCACGCGTCTGGGCCTAAGAGGGCCACACGGCCGCGCGTGAAAAAGCGAAAGCCCCTTGCAGCTCCTTAAGTTGTACAATGACAGTCAAGTTTCGCGAAGTAGACAAGTCCGCTACTAAAAATGAGGTGTTCCCGTGTTGAAATACTGTATGTTGTTCGCGCTGTTTAGCGCATTGTGTGTTCCCGCGTCTGCCCAGGTTGCTTCAGCTGAGTTGAGCGGTACAGTT
>DATHIZ010000195.1:0-2959 GCA_035316385.1 Bryobacteraceae bacterium
CTACTGGCTGCTGACGGGCTTTATCGTCTGCTTCGGCAGCATGCTCGGCTCACGCGGGCCGCTGATCACGGCGACCGCGCTCAACATCTTCAGGGGCGAGCGGGTCGGCACCATCTTCGGCACGATTTCGATCGGCAGCGGATTAGGCTCCGGACTGGGTTCCTGGGCCGGCGGCCTGATCCACGACTGGACCCAAGGCTATAATTGGCTGATCGCATTCGCGCTGGTCAATGTGGTGCTGGGATTGATCCCGTTCCTGGTGGTGCCGGCGCTGAGGCGGTAGATCCGGCAGTCCGCTGAAAAAACCTCGGGAGGCGTCAAAAATAGCTTTCGAGAGTGCCGCGACGACGGACGTCGAGCGTTGCGCAGTGGAAAGCACCGCCGAATGCGGCGTAGTGCAAGAACGGACAGGGGATCGGTTCCATGCCCCATTTTTCCATGGCGCGCATCATGTTTGTATGGTGCGGATCGACGATAACGCGCTTTTCGTCGATCATCAGGATGTTCATGCTGAGCCACTTCCCGCACAGTGAAGTGATGTTAAGGACACGATCGGTGATAGGATTCGGCTCTGGCGCGACCAGAATGTCCCACTTTTTCAGAATGTCGGGCAGACAATCCGGATCGATATATTCCGGATTGATCAGCAACTTGCCCGGGCCGAGTGGGAGAATAGTCGTATCGATATGCATGGGGTTGGGACACCGGCTCTGGATTTCGTGAATCCGATACTCCTCCCCGAGGTGTCGCCGAAGCCATTCGATGCCGGACGCGTTGGTAACGTTGCTTCGCGTAACAAAGAGGTCTCGCCCGCAGCGAAAGAAGTCCGCGGCGTCAAACACAGGTTCAAATTCCGTGAGAATGTAGCGCATTGGCGCCCCCTTCTCCGGTAACTGGAAATCGGGATCAAACAATTCGTCGGTCAGCTGCGGCTTCGGCGCCGAAGTCCACCGCGCGCCTCGCCGAAAATAGTCCTTGAGGATAGGCCTGTAGGAATGGGTTTCGAAGTAACGACATGGCCAAGCCATCGGCGTTTCGATGATTTCTTCACCTATGACCAGCATGCTGTCGCGCGGACAAGTGTTGCAGAAACCGCGTGACGACCAGTCAGGCGTGCCGAACCTCGTCCTGTGATTGATCGCGTCGGGCCTTGTGACGGTTATGCCGAGCGACTCGAGCAGCGCCACGAACCCGTCGAGTTCGCGCTGCGCGGGCGCGACCATGAGCTGAGGATAGCGGAAACCTGCCGTGATCGCCTGTCCCCACGCCGCCATGCCCGGAATATTGCAGGTTACAACCGGGTGGCTGGATGGGATGACCGAGCCCTCCAACCGTCCAACGATGATCTCTTCAAGCGGGTCCCACTCGTTGTGCGAACTAATCGGAGATACCATTTCCTGCACGGCAATGTGTGCAGCACTTGTCTTCATATCCATGGCCGCTCCCTCTGCGGACGGCGGCTATTGAGCACTTGCATACCGACGCTTTCCTTGCGCGTGATCGATCCACGCAAGAGCGATCGATCTGCGCACTGGCTGGAATGAATTGGATTCCGAGGAAGAAACAGGAACGCTGATCAATCTTTCGCACGGGTAGAAAATCTGGATGTCCAGGCTTCGTCAACGGGGCCTCAGGTTCTGAACCTGAAACTCTACTCCTAACTCTAAAATTTGTTCCATGGCGATGGCTGAAGCGGCGCGAATACTTCTCAGGGGGACCAAGCGGGGGCCCACGCGGAATCAGCGCAGCCGGCGCTGAGGCGGTAGGCATTTCCGGGCCGCGTCGAATCGTGATCGCACACTCACCGCCCGTGGTCCGAGACGGGGAATTACCACACTCTTCCATCAGGTTTTGGATCTCATCGCGATTGCCGGGACTTTCTGCCTTGCTGCGATCGTTTCGAGCAACCAGCTCTTGAATGAGAGCATTGCCGGTGATGGTTGCCTTGAGTGCAACGACGTAATCCAGTAATCGCCGAGCGGCACTTCGATCTTGAAGGGCCTCACCAGCCGCCGCTGACGGACCTCGTCCTGAAACAGCGCCGCCGGCAACAACGCAACGCCGGAGCCGCGCGCCGCCACGCTGGCGATCGTGATCGATGAATCGAACACCATTCCCTTGAGGACCGGACTCTGCAGTCCCGCGGCGGCAAACCAGCGCGGCCATTCATCCTGGCGGTAGGAACGCAGCAGCACCTCGCGCTTGAGATCAGCCGGCCTGCTCAGCCGGCGCGCCAGTGCGGGCGCGCAGAATGGGGTAAATGGCGCTCCGATCAGATGGGTCGCCTCGGTACCATGCCATAGGCCATCGCCAAACCGGATGGCATAATCGAGGCCTTCGCCCGCGATGTCGATGCGATTGTTGTTGGTGAACAGGCGCAGGTCGATTCTCGGGTAGGCCTTCCTGAAAGCGTCGAGCCGCGGCAGCAGCCATCCCGCGGCGAAAGTACCGACCACGCCGACCGTGATGACGTCCTGGTAACGGCCGTCTTCAAAACGATTGAGCGTTTCGCTGAGCCGGCCGAACGCTTCGACAATGCTGGGCAGCAGCAATTGTCCTTCGTCGGTGAGCGCTACGCCGCGTGGCAGGCGGCGAAACAACTGTACGCCAAGCCGGCTCTCCAGCCCTTTCACGTGCTGGCTGACGGCGGCCTGCGTGACGCGGAGCTCTAGCCCGGCACGGGTGAAACTCAAATTGCGCGCCGTCGCTTCAAAGGCCCGCAGCGCGTTGAGCGGAAGATGCGCAAGCTTCGTCTGACGCCGCATTGTCTGTCCCTAGTTTTACTTATGCCTGCCCGCAGAACTGATCGTTTGTCAAGACAGGGGCCTGCCGGCACCTTCCTGCTCTCGGCATGAAGGGATTCGCAATGGTCACCAGAAGACAGTTCCACCTTGGATTCGGCATAGCGCTTATCGCGTCCGGTTTGAGCGTCCGGCCGAAAGCCGCGCGTGCATCAGCC
>DATHIZ010000196.1:0-8246 GCA_035316385.1 Bryobacteraceae bacterium
GTTGGGCTTCCGACTTCGCCGCCCTGCCGCCCTCGCCATTGCTACCGCCACGATGATGCATGGCGTCGTCCTGCGCCTTGGTCTTCTTCGGAACGCCATCAATTTCGTCATAAGCATCACTCGCCAGGCCGCCGGCTTGCCCCAGCACCGTGTCTTCGCTGTTTTGCTGGACCTTGTTGCGGTCCATGTTCCGCAGATAGCCCGCTTCGCCGGCCTGCTGCTGCGCAAAGGCGTCGCTCTGCTGCGGCGTTAAGGTCGTCGGCTTCGGCGTAGGCCGCGCTTCCGAATTGCCGATAGTGAACATCCCCGCGATATGCGAAAGGATCAAGATGGTGAGGACGATGCCGGATAGCACCAGCCCCGCATAGAAGAGTTTGCGATCCTTCCCGGCTGGCTTGGGAACCACCAGCTTGGCTTCCGCGCGCTGCTGCTGCTCGGCCTCCGCCTCTTCGTAGGGCGAGGGCGGTAACCCCAAATTGTCAAGCATTACGACCGGCTCCGGTGGAAGGTGAGTTTGTTTTCCTTCTTTTCGCCGATGGCAAAGTAGCCGTCATACAGCAGCTTGGGCACGGTGTAGACGCCGTTGGCGTAGCTGTACTGGATCAGGCTGGGCTTGCCGTCCTCGTTGATTTCGTACAGCGCCAGCACCCTGCTCGAGCGGAAATACGTGAACTTGTCGTCGCTCCAGGCCATTTCAAAGCCCATCTTGTCGGCCTTGGACTTGTCCCACTCGTAGCCAAAGAACAGCTTTTTGGGATACTGCGCCTGATACTCCGCAATAGCCGCATCGGTCTTGTCTTGCGCCTTCTTTGCGGCTTGCGAGGCTTCCACCTTCAGGCTCTCGGCGCTCGCCTTGCAGCTTGCTACCTCTTCCGCCATCACCCACTTGACATCGGGCGCCGCTGCGCTAACGCCACCACCAGGCGCTGCTGCGTCGATCTCGGAATCAAACTGCGTGTCCATGCCGGTGACCTCTTCCAGGAAGAACGAAATCTCCTGACCGGCGTCCGAAATGATGTGTAGCGTAGTATGAATGCCGGTCTCCTTCGGCTTCACCGCCAGGAAGCGCGTCGGCGTTTTTCCGGCATCCACGGACCAAACGCCCGCTTCGCCCTTGTCGCCGCCGTACACATTCATCACGCGCTGCCCCTCCGGTAAGCGAATCAACGTCGCTTGACCGCGGGCCACCCGGATGCGCACCGGTTTCCGCTGCCCCATGGTGAACATCAGCGGCTCTCCTGGCGTGGGATCGGCGGACTTACCGGCTGGCTCAGTCGCAAGCAATGACGCCGCCATTCCGGCGGCGAGCATCCCGGTTGTGATCTGCTTTGCAGCAGATCGCCAAGCACGCCGGCCGGCTCGATGAGAAACATAAACTTCATCAGTCAGTTGCTCCGGGCCTGCCAAGATAGCCCGCAACGTATCCGTTACGCCTGCGCCAGGCATTGCACGCACCGGCGTTGCAAACTCCGTAACCTTTACTAACTTCGTTTTGCTCATTTGCTCTCTCCTCCTCCTTCTTCCTAATGGGCCCCGCGATAGCCCGCGGCCAGCGCCTTCAGTTGGTTCATGCCTTCCATCACGCCGTGTTCGGCTATCAGCCGCTCGCGCAACGCTCGTTCTGACGGTTTCGTGGTCGCCCTGGCGTAGGCGGCCGGGTCCACATTCATACGCAACACTTTGAAATAGCCGTGGTCACCAGCGACGAAGGGCTCGCCATCCACCTTGACGGCCAACTCGCGCTCCTGCAGCCCTTCCAGCTCATCGAGTTCTTTGGCATTCAGCCGGAAATGCTCGGCGTATAGCTTGCGATCAAACGTGCCGCCCAGAAAGATCGTGGTCGGGCACGCGGCCTTAATGATGGGCCCGTATGTGCCCAGATCCTCGAGCGACTGGGTGACCAACGTGGCCCAGGCCAGATTCTTTCGGTCGGCCTTGATCGTTTCGAGCAAGAACGACAGGACCGGCAGAACACCCATGCGCTTCCACAACTCGTCCATGATGATGTGCTTCGGTGCGCCGAGGTTTTTCTTGTCGCGAATCACCTCCTGGCAGCGCATCAGAATCCAGCCCATCTCGACCTCGAGCAGGTCATTGTGATCTTTGCCCATGCTGGCGAAGTCGAACAATTGCAAATCGTGGAACCGTAAATCGTCTTCCACGTTGTCGAAGATGGCGCCATAGATGCCGCCCTCCACCCAACGCTTCAGCCCCGGCCGTAAATTCGGCGGCAATACCAAATTGCTGAGACAGCGCATCTCCGGAGGAGCCCAATACATCCGCTCAACGCCCTTCTCGATCGCGTCCTGGTCGCTGTTCCCAACCGCGACGCCCGACTTGTTGAGCATCAGCCGGATCGTTTGCGCGATGGCGTAGATATTGGCTTTCGTGCCCTCAACGCTGAACAGGTTTAACCGTGGGTAGTCCAGCCCCAGGTGAGTCACTGAGCCGCCTTGGGCGCGCACATTGCTCTCATACGTGCCGCCCTGGTCCAGAATGACGGTCTTGATGAGTTTGTATTTCAGCGCGCCAGTGAAAATCGCATTTGCATTAATGCCTTTGCCGCGGCCAGGGCCGCCCAATATGGTCGTGTTCCCGTTGCCATTCACAAACGGCGTGAAGAAAAACTGTGTATTCTGGCGGGTTTCATACACCAGCGTATATTCGTCCTGAAGATCGTCGGACCACGGATAGCCTGTAAACGGGCTATACACAAACGAAAGGTTTGCCTTGTGGTCACCGCGCAGCCACAGCTTGCGCACGTTGCACTGACGACCGGGAAAGCACGAAAGGTAAGCAGAAACTGCGCCGCGCTTTTCCTCCAGCAATCCGGCCTCTGCCGGATCAGTGAAGATATTTTGAAGACGCGGCAAAGCGGCCTCGATCTGCGCCTTGTCGCACGAATGAACCAGCAGGAACAAAGACCAATGACCGTAGTAGTGGCGGCCATCCAGATCCGTCAGGATGTCGCCCACTTCTCCCACCTTCTTTTCCTGCGCGATGGTGGAGGCCCTGCGTGGCGCGGGCATCATGGAGTTATAGCCACCCACAGCGGCGGACCAGATATCACCGCCGGCCATGCCCACGGCATTCTCGACGGCCGCCGCTTTGCTGCGCGCGCTCTTGCTCGGCTTACGCTGCCAGATCGAACAACAAACCACTTCGCAGTCCTTCACCGCCGCCGGCAGGCCGCTGCCCCACAGGTCTGGCCGCGTGCCTCGTGGCGCTCCCACTATCGAGAGAACTTGGCAATACCGCTTTCCTACCCGGAGATAATCGCCTTCTAGCCCAATGTGGACGCGTCCCAGCTTCTTCGGACTTTGGGCTGGCCCCGCGGCCTTGCGTGTCATCAAAGACCGCTCAAAATTCAGTAAATAGCTGTAAATCTGAACAAGTTCGTCAGGATTCAGGCGGGCAATTTGCGCCATCCGGAGTTGCTGCTCGTACAGCAGTGCCGCACTTTGTATCTTCCGCAGCACCGAGCGCGAGCGTTCCGTGAACTCCTCGGCCGAGGCGTCCACCTTACCCGGAATATAGAGGGTCACGATCAACTGCATGCGTTTGAATTTGGCATTGGCCTTCAGAAACTCTGCGCGATCCTGCGCCTGCTGCCGCACGACTTCGTTCTCGATGTGTCGCCCTGGCAGGTCAGGATTGTTTACCGTGATCAGGTACTCAAAGACCATGCACTCTTCGGGCAATGCCCGGTTCGCTATCGCGATTTGCTTGGAGATGTGATCGAGCGTAGCGCGGTCCAGGCCCTCACTATCGATGCCGCCCAGGCGGAAACTCACACCGTAGCCGGTGCGCGTCGCAAAGATGCCATTCGCCAGGACGCGCGGGTGAAAGATATCGTCTACCTTGCCGGCCTTCACAAACGGCCGCATTACATCAGGAATTGAGCGAATAAATGGGGGTGTCAGCGAGAAATGAATCATTTGCCTGGGTCAAACTCCGAAGGTAAAAGTAGGTCGTTAATCACAAGAAGGACTTCCTTGGGATCGTCCTTCGTAAACCACCAGCCAAAGCCCAGGGCGCTCGGGCAAAGCAGAGCGCCCACGATCTTGCCGCCCGGCAAGAGAAACACCAGCATCGAGAGAGACAGGATGCCGAGGATGACATACCAAGGCATCCCGAATTTGCTGGGCTCCGGATTGAGCGTGCCGTTCATTGGTTCGAGCTTCTTTTCATCCGAGAGCATGCTGGTCACCGCCTGTTTTCAGGAAAGGAACAATTGCTGCGCCGGCGCCAGCAGCATCCCGGTCGACACAGTTTGCCCCGTGAGCGTGTTGACGATCACGAACGCTAATCCAGCGAGCAATGCGCCCACGAAACCGCCGCCGACCATTGCTAGGCCGCGCTCGCGATTCGTCGTCAGGGTTAAGCCACCCCAAATAATTAGACCCACAAAACCCATGCCCGCCAGGGCCACGAGTAGCTTGAGGATGGTCGTTCCCAGCGTGGTGAAGTTGCTGGTCGATCCCGATATATCGCCACTCTGCGCGAACGCCACCGTGGCTGTTAGACCGAGCAGTAAGAGCCTCTGCGCGGTCGTCTTAAATTTGCTGTTCATAATTTTTCTCCTTGTCGGTTTGTTTTCTTATGAGGTCGAGATCGAAAAGCGAAGTTCTATCCGACCGATTGCTCGGACCCTGCGCATAATCGCTCGCTTTTTTCGACTTCACGCTGTGGATCGAAAGGACCAGCGCTTCAGCCACCGGCCTCAGACGCCCTTCCTTCAACTCAAGAGCTAAATCTTGCTTCGCGCGGCGCTGTCGCTCCCGGTCTTCTTCGTTCCAGATGAGAAGCGCTCCACGCAGCATTTTTATAAGTAAGGGAAGGCGCTCTAGCGCCGCCCTTCCCTTAATCCATCCCGGCAGCCCTACGCTCACGAGCGTTTCAAGGACGCTCCGCGCCGCTACGCGGTGCCGCCCTAAGCCGGCATCCTTGACTCACTCTCCGCTGCGGGCCTTCGTCCATCAAGCCGACAAGGCGAAAACCGCCTTCCGGCCGGTTCCCAATGAAAAACCAGCACGCTCGGATTCTCAATGGGTGTGGAATGAAAAGGAATGAGGACGGCTACTACAGTGCCGGGATGGGAAGAGGGGAGGTGCCCTCGGAGGAGTGCCAGGGCGTTTTGCGCGGATTACTGGTGGAGGAAAGCGAAGTGCGACGGGCGCGCGTGCGCCCAAAACGACCCCATCAATTACCCCATCAATTGGCGCTATAGACCGACGTTCAATGCTCATGAACGCCGCCTAAACGATTGAAAAATCAGGAATGGGGTTGAAGGGAAATAGGCTCTAACAGCCTTACAAGCAGGAGGTCCACAGTTCGATCCTGTGACCGCCCACCATCTAAACTATTGATCAATCGTGAGTTGTTTGACTGTTTCATGATTACTCCATTCGTTTCGTTGTTCAGAAGATGAACAAAAATCAAGGACATTTAATTCACGCGCTCCTTTTTTGATTTTTCCGGTTTTCCCTGCGGATTGGCCACGGCGGCGTCCAAACTCTCCACGGCATCGCGCACAGCTTTCGGAATTTCCTGAATGTAGACATCCAGCGTGGTGGTGGCGCGAGCATGGCGCAGATGCGCCTGGACCTCTTTGATGCCACCAAACTGGCTCAAATGCGTAGCGCAAGTCCGACGGCAGGCACGGAAATCGATGCCGCTGATGCCCGTCTCTTCCGCGATTTCATTCAGTATTGGGCGCAGAATATCGGCGCGGTAATTATCGACGCGATGCACGCCGCCGTCTGAACTCAGGATCTTGCATCGCGCGCCATTCGGTTAGCCCGTCACGAAGGGATGCCGGCAACGAGAGGAAGGCGCGCGAACTCTTGGTCTTGAGCGTGGGAAAAAGTTTTCCATCGACCGTCTCTTCGTCCAGACGGAGGGAATGACCATCCACGTCATTCCAGCGAAGCGCGAAGAGTTCGCCAGGCCGGAGGCCCAGGATGAGGCTCATGCGCAAGATGAGCCGTTCCCGAAACGGCAACTTCCCCAACACCACGGCAATTTCTTCAAGCAGCAAGAAGCGTTTGTTTTCCGGTTTGGTTTCCGGCACCATGAGCTTTTTCGCCGGATTCTTCGAAATCAGATCGTGATCGAGAGCCTCTTCGAGAATGGCCCGGCACCAAATCACGTATTTGGTCACGACACTTTTGGAAAATTTTTGCGCCAGGCGGTTGGCATGCATTTGGAGCGAGAATCGATCCAACTCTTTGAGCAGTGTGCCCTCAAGCGGTTTAACGCAGTAGCGTTCAATATTATCGACTTGCGTTTTGCGCGAGGACGATTTCCACTTCTGCTGGTAGAGGGGCAAGTAGCGTTCGCGCCAAAACTGGCCAAACGTCATCTCGGGCTGCCTCTCGACGGGAAGATCTGATTTTTCAGCGATGACGGCTCGCAGAGCGTCCGCGGCCTGCTTGCGGGTCATCTTGCTGCGCGGTCCGAGAATCACGGCTTTGTGCTTACGCTGTTCCCCGCCATCCTTCCGCTCGTAGAGGAAGTAGTGACCTCGCCACCGCTTCACTTGCTTGCCGACGACTTCCAGCGAACCATTCTGCCCTCGCTCCCGGCCGCGCTTGCCGACGAAATGTAGGGGGCTATGATCATCAGAATTGCTTACCATTCGCTCTCCAAGCTTCGGAAGAGAAGCCGTACTGGACAATCAAGTTGATGTCGGCCGGACGAAAGCGCATGAGTCTGCCGATTCGAAGCATCGGAATGCGTGGTGTCTTTCGGGTTGCATGATCGCGCACCCAACCGGACGACACACCCAGTAGACGGGCGACCTCCGCTGCACCAATCAGATGTGTACCGTCTTTGTGTCGCAGAACTGGTTTGTCTGGCTTTTTCAATGCCAACTAACCTCCTCACTAACCAAGAGTCCAAAAAAAGGAAATTTCGGACACGTCCAAACGAAAATATTTTTGTTTTTTTACTGCTCTCCCCTAAATGCCCACCAAGGTGATTTGACTTACACCCACGGCTTGAGATACTTGCGCTCAAACACGTTCGATCAAAGAGCAGTCGAAAGAAACTGGCCACGCGTTTGGCTGGTTTGGGCGTTCCCACCATTCGTCCTCCAAAGAAATCCTGTTAGAGGAGAGCATGCAATAACCCGGGCTCGGAAAGAATTATTGACTTTCTAGTAACGATAACTATACGGATCCGAAGGCGAAGGCAGCGTTTGGATAACGCCTCCCAAAAAGGACCAGGGGAACGGGGCGATATCATCGCCGCTAGCAATGCCAATTCTGATCACATGGGCCGCAGTCAACGGAAACGCAGCCGACTCTTCCAATGATGCGTGAAAGGCTAGCCGAATACGGGGCCACCACTGTCTTGGTCGCTCTTTCGCAGATCGCCGGAATAGCGAAGACCTGGAACAACGACATAGACTCTGATGGGGATTTGAAGCTTATAAAAGAGTTGCTCCCCACGCACAGGCGGACCATCGAACGATTCCGAACGTCAAATCATGTCCTGTTCACTAGAATCAGCTTGCTGTACGTCTCCCAGCAGGCGTGCGAGGTATGCAGCGACGATGCCGTGGCTCCGAAGCCGCTGGAGCCGCACGACTTCGAGCGTATATTCGAGACGTGCCTGATGGCGAACGATCTGATCGCCCGCGCCCATGTATTGCCTAACGACACAACCATAGACAAAGCTGCCAAACTTCTCCCGCTCGCAAACTACGTCCCGTACGGAACGTATCCTCGAGATCTCGCCCGTAATCTTGTGATATTGGAAGAAATTGCTCCTCTGTTGAAAGCCGCGAAGAACTACCGCGACATTGCGCCGCTATTCACAGAAGCTACCGGCGTGAGCCCACACGCGTTCTGCGAACTGGCTTTTTGCGCAGGCATAAAATACCTCGCTTCGGAGCGGCATTCCCGGGATTCTTTTATTCTCAGGCCCTTGAATTTAGCGCATGACAACGTTCCTAAGGAAGACATTAATGCCTTCTTCGACAGGTCATCGATCAGCATCAAGGATTTATTGACGCTCGTACGGTCCAGTCGCGTCGATCCCGCCGACTTCATCGTTTTTCAGCGGTATCCTCTTATCCAGGCAGGCCCGGAAGCCTATGTATCGTGAGCGTTACGTGAACGGCATATTTATGGCATTGGGATGACGGGGATTTGCAGGCCAGCCATTCTTGTGGTCTGAAGGCGCTTCCATTGATCCGGCAACCACGCTGACAATTCATTCGTTCGCGTCTGCGGAAGGTT
>DATHIZ010000197.1:0-6322 GCA_035316385.1 Bryobacteraceae bacterium
GTGGTGATGCCGGCCAAGCCATCCTGCCCGGGCGCCCCGAAGTCGATGATCGCGCACTCGAAGGCAGTTTGTTCACATGCCGCAAGCGCGTACTGAATACCCGCCGTTTCGACGCATTCACACGGCAATCCGGACTGCTGCAGTGCCCGCCTGATCTGTCTTCGATCACCTTCATCGTCATCCGCAATTAGGATATGCAGCATATCTTGCGTCATGAACGGCTTCCTTTCGTACTACGGCAGTTCAAGTATCCGCCCATAGCCGTTCAGAAGACTCATCAGATTCAGCAAATCCACTCCCCACGGTCGCCTTAACGGGTTCGCGTGAGCCACTGGCGCCAGAAGATGAGCGGAATACCGGCGACGCCAGCCGCCAACGCCGCGCGGCATTCTCACATCCACCGCTAATGCGGCAAAGCAGATCGCCGCTGGCCGCCATAGTGATGCTCGATCCATCAGACCAGTTACCTTTGCTATTCGTCCCGATTCCCTCATCGGCCAAAAGTGGTGCGGACTGTGCAATAAAGCTTTGGTTGCTTCGCTGACTTTCGGTGTCAAAGGCCAGCGGGGAAGTATGTGCTGGATTACGAAATGGGAGAAAATTACTTGCGGGGAGGAGGGTAGCGAAAAATCACCAAATCAGCTAAGAACTTGGCGTCCCCAAGGGGATTCGAACCCCTGTTATCGCCGTGAAAGGGCGGTGTCCTAGGCCAGGCTAGACGATGAGGACGCGATGCGAGGCGCGACCCTTCTAATTTAGCAAACTACTTGCGGCAAACCGCTTCAGCAGCAAAAGTATCCCTAAATCAGAACGCGCCTCGCTATACGGAAAAACCGGCTTGCTTACAGCGTGTGCAGGTACGCCAGAATGTTCGCTTTGTCGTCGGATGAGAGCATGTCGGCATAACCCGGCATACCGTTCCCGCCGTTGTTAATCTGCCCTAGAACGTTCGCGTCATTTACCGGCTTACCGCTGGCCAGGGCCTTGTGCGTGAAGAGCCCCTTTAGCGATGGCCCCATCTTTTTCTCATCGTTATCGACGTTGTGGCAAGCACTACATTGCTCAAATGCTTCTTTTCCTTTGGCGGCATCGCCTTTGCCCTGCGCTTTGGGAGCGGCTGCAAGACCAAGCGCCAAGCACAAGCCGAGGATACAAGGACCCGCAATCAACATTTTTTGACGTAACATGGATACTTTTTGCTCTCCTGAGGTTTTAATTTTAAGTTTACAACCTCTTCCATATTGGATAGGTTTCAGGCCAAAAAGCCTCAGTTATGAATGGAGATTAACACTACGAAAACTTCACTGCGCCTTACTTCGAGACTATTCCTGAACAGCGCCGCACCGGTAAAACTCTGCTGCGGGATAATGGTGAATATCCGGTGACTCCCAGGCCGGCCTGGCACTGCGGTCCATTCCGATCTCGAAGAAGGTATTCGCATGCTCACTCGAGCTTTTTTGTATTCTCTGATCGTCTTCAGCTCCGCGCTCGGCGCGGCCCCGGGTCAGGGCGTACCGAATATGACCGAAGCTCCAAAGGCCGGGAAAGTAGAACTCTTCCCGGAAAGCGAATTGAAGCCGGGCATGCAGGCCGTCGCCTGGACCGTTTTCCAGGGCAGCAAACCGGAAGCGGTGCCGGTAGAGATCATCGGCATTTGGCAAAATGCCTGGGGTCCGAAACAGGACGTCATTGTAGCCAAAATGACCGGCAAAGCGTCGCGCACCAACGTCGCCGGCGGGATGAGCGGCAGCCCGGTCTATATCGACGGCAAACTGGTGGGAGCGGTTGCGCTGCGGCTGAGCGTCTTCTCACCCGACTCCATCTGCGGCATCACTCCGATCCGATCCATGTTGGAGGTAAAGGATTTCGATAAAAGCCGTCCTTCCGATAGCCGCACGCCCGATAAAATCAAACAGTTCAATGCATCCTTGCCCATGCCGAGTGGTCTGCTGGCCCGGGTGATGGCCGCCGGTGCAAGCGGACGATTCCCCGAAACGCCGATGATGACGCAGATTGCCACGCCTATCAGCATGTCCGGCTTTACTGACGAGTCGATGAAGGAATTCTCGCCGGTGTTTACGCAGCTTGGGCTTACAGTTTCGCAGGGCGGAGGAGGGGGCGCGCTGAATTCCGCAACCCCCGTGAAAGACTGGGCCACATCCATGCAGCCTGGCGAAAGCATCGCCGCCGTGCTGGTCTCGGGCGACGTGACTATGACGGGCGGGGGCACGGTCACCTATAACGACGGCAAACGCATCCTGGCGTTCGGCCATCCGATGTTTAACCTCGGTCCGGTGAGTATGCCGATTGCGAAAAGCGAAATCATCACAACCTTGGCGTCTTCGTACCAGCCGACCAAAATGGGCAATGCCACCGACGTGGTGGGCGCGCTCCGGCAAGACCGGCACAGTGGCATCGAAGGCGAGTTGGGCGCAACCGCTCAGATGATTCCGGTCACCATGCATGTCAACTCCTTCAACGCGGACGACAGCATCCACAAGACGCGTGACTTTCATTTCAACGTCTTCGTGGACCATAAATGGACGCCCTACCTGATGATGGCCACTCTTTTCAATTCGCTCTCGAATTTGAACGACTTTTCGGAAGAGGCCACCTACCGCCTGCACGGCGAATTGCAGGTGGCTGGACAGCAGCAAATTAAGCTCACCACCATGCAGGCTCCGGCCGAATCCCAGGTCCCCACGCCGATGATCCTGGCAGGCTGGTGGGGAGATAAGTTTAACCGCTTGTTTGTCAACTCGGACAAGCTGCCCAAACTGGACGCGGTTAACGTGACGGTGGACCTGTTGCCCCAGCGCCGCATTGCGCAAGTGGAATCGGCATGGATTGCCGATAACGAGGTAACGCCCGGCACAGAGGTGCCTGTGAAAGTATTTCTGCGGCCTTACAGCGGCGACCGTATCGAGCGCACCATTCCGGTGAAAATTCCGGCCGGCCTGACGCGCGGCCAACATGAGATCTTGTTCAGCGACGCCGACACTCTGAGCCGTGTTCAAAACCTGGCCAGTACTTTGAACCGGATTGAAGATGTGCCGCAAACTGTCGCCTTGCTCAACGAAGAACGCAGCAACAATCGCTTGTATGTGTCGCTCATCCAGTCCCGGCCGACCGTCTACTCCGACGAAAAAGTCCTGCCCAGTCTGCCTGCTTCCGTGTTGAATGTGATGCAAAGCGGACGGGCAACCAACCATCAGTTTGTCAGCGCCCCGGAAAGCGCTCATGAACAAACGTCGGTGCCTTTCGACACGGTGATTACCGGCAACTACTCGCTGAAGATCTACGTTAATTAAGACCGTAAACTAAGCCAAAACATGACCAATTATTCGGGCCTGCGCCGGGCCGCCGTTCTGCTTTTGCTTGTGGCGCCTACGCTGTGCATTGCCTCCGATACGCGTGTCTGGGAACAATCGGATCAGTCCGACTTTGCGCGCGGCACGCCCAAAAACCTCTCTATCCGTAGCGACGGGCATATAACGCTGGCCCCGGAGTTCAAAGAGCTGGATAGCACCAACGATCCCTACCTATGGGCGGTGGCGCAAGATTCGAAAGGCACGCTCTACTATGCGGGCGGCGCGCCCACGGGTGCTTCCACCAAGGTCTACGCGCTGACGCCCGGCGGGAAGGCTAAAACGCTCACGGAGCTTTCCGGACTGGAGGTGCACGCACTGGCAGTGGACGCGCAAGACCGCCTGTATGCGGCGGTGCTGCCCGATGCCAAGATCTACCGCATCGACCCCGCCAATAAAGAAGGCGGTAAGCCGCAGCTCTTTTTCGACGCCAAGTGTAAATACATCTGGTCGATGGCGTTCGACAAATCCGGCGATCTCTTCGTTGCCACCGGCGATGCGGGCATCATCTATAAGGTGACACCCGACGGAAAAGGCACGCAGTTCTTCGATACACAGGAAACGCACGCGCGCTCGATGGTGCTGGATGAAGCGGGCAACTTGATTGTGGGTACCGAACCGGGTGGACTGATTCTACGCATTAGCCCGCAGGGGAAGGGTTTCGTGCTGTATCAAGCCAACCGCCGCGAAGTGACCGCGGTGGCCGAGCGCGACGGCTTGGTGTACGCCGCCGCCGTGGGAAATAAGCCGGTGAGTGTTTCGGTAACAGGACCGGCTCCGGTATTGCCGGCAAATCAGCCACTGGTAACTGGGTCCGGAGCACCGCGTACTGGAGCGCCGCCGCCCACATTGCCGCCCGCCGTTGGCTCGCTAAGCGCGGCAGTGGCCGGCGGTTCGGAAGTCTACCGGATACAGAGCGATGGATTCGCCGAGCGCATCTGGAATTCGCCCACTGACATCGTCTACGCGGTAGCGATCGATGCGTCCGGAAAACCGCTGCTTGGTTCGGGCAACAAGGGCGTCATTTATCGCGTGGATTCAGATCAACTTTCCACCGAGCTGCTGAATACGCCGCCCACGCAGGTGACTGCGTTTCTACAGGGCAAGAACGGCTTGGTATACGCCGCCACCGGCAACGTTGGCAATCTATACTCCATCGGTCCGGGCTTGCAGGCAAGCGGCTCTCTGGTTAGTGAGGTTTTGGACGCGAATGCTTTCACCCGGTGGGGAAAGGTGCACCTGACTTCCCTGCAGCATGGCGGCGCGATTGGCTTCGAAACACGTAGCGGAAACCTCAATCGCCCGGAGAACAATTGGAGTCCCTGGGCTGCGGTCAAAGTGTCGGAACTGGGAGGTCCGGTGCAGTCGCCGCCGGCGCGTTTCCTGCAGTACCGGATCACGCTGAACAAATCTTCTTCAGGCGAATCGCCCGATTTGAGCATCGTCGATATCGCCTACCTGCCCAAAAACGTCGCGCCCAAGGTGCAGCAGATCGAAATGGCGCCGTTCAACTACCGGCTGGCTCCCAGCAGTCAATCGCTTGAGCGATCGGTACAGTCGTCGGGTTCGCCATCCCTTTTGACTTTGCCGGCCGTCGGGCAAAAACGCTCGGCTCCGCCGGCCACGTCGCTTGACTCCGGCGGCGCGTCGACACTGCAATACAGCAAGGGATTTGTGACCGCGCGGTGGAGCGCCAGCGACGTCAATGGGGATCCGCTGCTCTACAAAGTGGAGATCCGGGGCAAGAACGAAACCGGTTGGCGCCTGTTGAAAGACAAGCTGCTGGACCGCTACTTTGCATTCGATGGCAGCGCTTTCCCGGATGGCCGATACGTCGTTCGCGTGACTGTCAGCGACGAATCGGGCAATACACCGGCGGACGCCCTTACGTCCTCGCTCGAAAGCGAAAGCTTCATCATCGACAACACACCGCCTGAGGTCCTGAACGTCTCCACCACGGGCAACACAGTGAAGTTCACCGCCAAGGATGCGTTGAGCTGGGTTGATAAGGCCGAATACTCCATGAACGGAGGCGATTGGATCCTGCTGGCGCCGGACAACTTTGTCACCGATTCACAAGTGTTGACTTTCACCGTCGCGGCAAAGGGGGGCGACTTGGTAGCCGTGCGCGTGTTCGACGATAACGATAACGTCATCGTGAAACAAGTGGCCGTTAAACCTTAGGCGCTTTCGGCAGAATTTCCTCGAGCGCGACTTCCAGCCGCAATTCGGCGCAGCGCAGCCGGCCATCGTCGACCGGTGTAGGCCCAGTGGCGGGAGTCGCTACCCAAGCCTGGTTCGAGTAGGGGTCTATCATCCAGATGTTCCTCACTCCGAAGTTCTGGCAGTCCTGCAGTTTGGTTTGAATGCGGCTCCAGGAATCTTCGGGGGAAAGGATTTCAATCCACACTACGGGGGGCGTTTGCGCTATCTCGTCGTGATCGTCCGGCACCACGAGGCAGATGTCGGGGACGCGCACCCGGCTCGGAGAGACTTGCACGCGCTGCGCGATGAGGACGACATGCTGGTGCTCTGCTTCACGCGAAGCCAGCCACTGCGCCAGACGGATTTGCGTCCGGCTATGCCGTTTTTTACTAACGTAACGCTCTTCTAAAAAACCATCCACGTACTCGCAATCGGGCTCGTAGTCGGTATTCCTGTACTCGTCGAGCGAGACGGCCTGAGGCATACTCCTAAACTAATGCACGGCAGTTAATGAACATCGACCGACATGTTGACTACATCGAACTGAAAACGTTCGGGCGGAAGCGAGGCGATGGGATTCGGCGTCAGGTCGAGCCAGGTCTTGTACGCGCTCTGGGCCACCGAGGTGTTCAAGTAGAACAGAAACTGATCGGAACAGCAGCGTATGGGCGGCATCTGACGGAAAGCCAGACGCAAACCTACAGCCTTCTCAAGCATTACGCCCCTGGTTTTGACGGCCTTGTCGCCCA
>DATHIZ010000198.1:0-19760 GCA_035316385.1 Bryobacteraceae bacterium
GATCCAAGGTCGTCAGCAGAGGGCGCTTCCGTTTTCGTTGAAACGCTGCTATCTGCATTCGGAGCGCTGCGTTCTCGATCGCAACGGCCTGATGTCCGCTGAGGAGCAAGCGGACGAATCGAAACACGAACAGTAAAAGCAGTGGCATGTCTCCGATTCTTTCCATCCATCACCCTGCGAGTCAACCAGTTATGCGAGGACAGAATTTTGGCGAACCACAGGGTATGCGCGTTTCCCGTCAACTTGACGTACTTCGTTCTGATCCGTGCGAGAACGCTCACCACTTCCTGCGGCTTCTGCCAGGCGTCCCGCCAAGGGTCCCCCAATACCTTCGCGCATTCGCCTGACGATGGAGGATGATGCGGGAAGCGACCTGCGCGACGAATCCGAGCGGAAGTACAAGAGCCGAAAGCGCGATAACCCGCATCGGCTCTTGCATACCACGATGGATCAAATCAGGAAAACGATAGCTGACGGGCTCCCCACGGGCGTGTAATTACCCGTGAAGGTCAGCGAGCCATCTTTCCGTCTAAATTCAACGGATCCCTTCAATTCACCAGATACATTGTCATTTTCATGAAATACATCATCATCTTCATGTTCACCGGAGATCCTGAAAGTGGTAATGTTGTCGGCACGCTGATTACCAGACACCATGAACCGCCCGAAGGGATCGATGGTGATTATTCTTGGATAATCCCCGAGCGTTGAAGTGTGGCTGACCCATGCCATCGTGACCAATCCGGAAAACGGCGATGGTGTCGCTCAGGCGGTTTACCCCGTAGACGAATCGGCCGTCGGCGGAAACGCGGATTTCCGAGGTGAAAACCGTGCCTGCAAATCCGGGCGGAAGGCTCGAGACCTGCTGCTCTTTCGTTAGGCTTCCGGTGGCCGGATCGAACTGCCAGAAGATGATCGTATCGCCTTCCTCCTGTATCGAGTACATCCAAACTCCGTTAGGATGGAAAGCGAAGTGCCGCGGCCCATCGCCCGGGGGCACGTTCACGAAGGGTATCGCAGCCGGAGTCAGAGGCGGGGTGCCTCCCACGGTCAGTTTCCAGATGTAGATCCGGTCTTGCCCCGCATCCGTTCCTACAACCCATTTGTTGGAGGGGTCGGCTTCCATCTGGTGCGGGTGTCCATCCGGCCCCTCATGAGCGCTGATCGCGAAACTCCCCGGAGGCCCGCTGGTGGCCTTCGTCGGCCCAACGTTATCTATAGTTTTCATCTGAAACACCGCAGGCCCGAGCGACCCGTTTGCCAACATGGGGAACACTTCAAAGTAGCTGCCGACGTACTCGGCCGCGAAAAGATAGTTGCGGAACTTGTCCACGCTAACGTGAGCCGGAGCGCCAACTGCGGGTAACGCATTCAAAAGTGTCAGATCGCCGGTCATGCGGTTGATGCTGTATGCACTTACCGATCCGTTGGGAGTAAAGATTTCATTTCCCGCATACAGGTAGTTCCCTCTGGGGCCGATGGCAAGGGTGGACGGGCTCGCTGTGGATGCGTTCGTCCCCGTGGCCGGCAAAGCAGGAGCTACGAGCCTCAAGACGGTTAACTTCCCCGTAAAAAGATTGAGCTCGCATAAGTAAATCCCCTCGCCGTTGCCACCGTTGCCGACCGCACCCGTGTAGGTGCCGATGTAAAGCCAAACCGTTCCGGACGGCGCGCCGGTTCGTCGTTGACCATAAGCTTCTGGCACACTCGCGGCGGCAGCAAGCGCCGCGGCGCCCTTGAGTAAGTTGCGACGCGAGAATGTACTTTGCAAGCCGCCGAGTTTTGTGTCTTTTATTGATTTCATTAGTTTTCTCCTATGCAGGCACACTGAGCCTGGATTCAGGTTTGGATGGCTAGCGGACACACGTACAGCATCCGCAGGAATTGGGATCCGGGCGGCCCAAGCACCGTCCGGATTAAGTGTTCCATGGGAATCTTACAACGCTGTTGTTTCAATTTCCAGATCTTTTTTGCGTGATGTCAGCGCAAAATGGGATGTATGTTTAGCCGCAACTTCATTCGAATCGGAGTGACGCACATTCCCATCGCCCGTCTACGTGGTGCTATCTCCGGATAAGGAGGGCTTCGGCGCACTCTACGAGTGTAGTCAGGGCTGGATCGCCTCTGGTCAGCGATGGAGATGGCGAGCTGCGTCTTCACCTGGATGAGCTGGTTCTCCATATCCAGGATGATCTGCCGGATGATAGTCTCCGGTTGTTCCGCGCGCTCGATCAGCTCATTGAGATTCGCGCGGATCAGAGTGGTGACTCGCTCGAGAAGCGCCCTTGGATTACTCCTTTTACTGCCCTGCGCTCGCCGCCTTTTCGGAAGGCTTCGGGGCTTTGTCACCGATCATTCGGCCACCCGGAAGTAATCCATTTGGACGTATAAGTCGGCGACTCGTACACTGGCCATAAACGGCGTTCGAACGAACCACGAACGGCTGTGTGGACTGGATTCACGGATTTGGTGGTGTTCTACACGAAGGGGACTTCGCCCCGCGCCGCATCGTCCGATCCGTCACCCCGATGACCGCTGCCGCTTGCCACCAAGTGATCTTTTTCGCCATTGCCTTCATCATCCGCTCCATTTCAAAGCCGGAATAAATTCGACCGGTTCCCATTCCCAGCCTCACTCTTCCCCCTCCGCTTTTCTAAAGCGACGTTTCATCTGTGAACTAGACCGGATTGATCGAATGTTAACGACAGGGAAGCATAGCGCGAAGAAATAGAGTTGCGCCGTCACCTGGAGCTCGTCCTGTCTAGACCAGACACGGCAGCAAGCCTGTATACAATAGAACGTTCGTCCTCTAT
The DNA here is from genome assembly GCA_035316385.1 of Bryobacteraceae bacterium. Taxonomy (GTDB): domain Bacteria; phylum Acidobacteriota; class Terriglobia; order Bryobacterales; family Bryobacteraceae; genus Bog-105. The sequence continues at coordinate 2,814 of DATHIZ010000198.1, forward strand.
GCCACTCGATGCAGGCGCGCGCCTCGGACCCTACGAGATTGTTGCCGCCATCGGCGCAGGCGGCATGGGAAGCGTGTACAAGGCAATTGATCCTCGCCTGAACCGCACCGTAGCCATTAAGGTTTCCAAAGAGCAGTTCTCCGAACGTCTCGAACGAGAGGCGCGCGCAGTTGCCGCCCTGAATCACCCGAATATCTGCCAGGTGTACGACTTCGGTGCTGATTACCTGGTTATGGAGTTTGTAGACGGGGTACCGGTGGCTCCGGTGGACTCGAACCGGAGACTGCTCGATATCGCGGTGCAACTTGCCGACGGACTCGCCGCCGCACATGCCGCCGGGATTGTTCATCGGGATCTGAAGCCGGACAATATTCTGATTACACGCGATGGGCGGGTCAAAATCCTGGACTTCGGCCTGGCCAAAGGAAAAGGCATTGAAGCCGGCGGAGATGACCCTACGCGCGCGGTGGCTGTGACTCAGGCCGGCATGGCCATTGGCACAATCGCCTATATGAGTCCGGAGCAGGCGCGCGGTCAGGGCGAACTGACGCACCAGTCGGATCAGTTTTCCTTTGGCTTAGTCCTCTACGAACTGGTGACAGGCAAGCGTGCGTTCCAGCGCGCAAGCGCGGTAGAAATCATGACCGCGATCATTCGCGAAGACGTCGAGCCCCTGCCTGCGGCCGTGCCGGCTCAGCTGCGATGGATCATCGACCGGCTGCTCGCCAAAGAACCAGCCGACCGCTACGATTCCACGCGCGATCTCTATCGCGAACTGCGCCAGCTTCGCGAACGCTTAACTGAGACGACTGCGGGAAGCGGAATTCAGCCGGCGGCGATTGCGAAAACGGCGCAAAAGACTGCCGTATCGAGAAAAACGCGGGTCGCGCTCAGCTATGCGAGCACCGCGATTCTGGCCGGCGTCGCAGCATGGTTTCTTCGTCCCGCTGGTGATGCCGGCCACGCACGGTTTACGCCGATGGAAGTGTCGCTTGAGAGTCCGCGAGAGGAAAACTGGTCGCCCGACGGAAAGGCCTTCGCTTTTACCGCGGGACCAAACGAAGAACGTCGCGTTTATGTGCGCTACCTGGACAACGCCACGGCAACGCCGCTCACTCAAGCCAATAAATGGTCCGTTTGGGGCTGGTCAGCCGATAGCAAGCGCGTAGTCGCCGCCCTCGAGACCGGTTCAGGGAACGGCAATTTGGCCGTAAACTATGTCCCGGTCTTCGGCGGCGACCCGCAACCGATCCAGCAGATTGACCATGTCACCAACGCCGCAATTTCGTCCGACGGAAAGGCGCTGGCGGTTGTGCGTTTGGAAAAAGATGGCCTCAATACCCTCTACACGGCATCGCCAGTGGGCACCCCCCTAAAACGATATTCGCCCGCGCCTTTCGAAGCACACAACGTAATTAATTCGCGGACGGTGAATTTCTCCCAAGATGGCCGCTGGATCGCTCTTCTCATGGACGTTTCGGGCGGCAGGCAAGCGTGGCTCCTGCCTTTTCCGGCCGGGCGTGGAACGCCGGAGCGGATGCTAAAAAATCATCTGCCGGCGACCGGCGGTACACCAGACTTCGCGTTCCTCCCCGATGGCCGCAGCGCCATCCTGGCCTTCGAACAGGACAATATGGACCATCTGTGGATTGCCGGCGTGCGTTCCGGAAACAGGCGGCAACTGACGAACGGAGTTTCCACGGAGGACTCGCCTGCGGTTTCGCCGGATGGTAGCAAGGTTCTCTTTGCCGAGAGCCATGCCGACTACATGATTCTGTCCGCATCGCTGGCAGACGGGACCGTGGAGCACGTCCTCTCGTCGGAACGCACGGCCGGGATGCCTGCATGGGCCGCACACCAGGATTCGTTCGCATATGTGGGAGACCGGAGGGGCACCGAGGCAATCTGGGTACGAAGCGGCGGGGTTGACCGCCCCGTTGTGACCATGGACACGTTTCCCCCCGGAACCACCACCGGATTTTTGACACCGGCTCCGTCTCCGCGCGCAGACAGGCTCATCTTCACGCGAGTTGACAAGGACCAGCGTGTGACGAACTGGATATCCTCGCTCGCGGGCGGATCGCCGGTTCGCCTGACGAATGCGGACAGGATCGAAGTGGCGGCCACCTGGGCTCCGGACGGCTCGGCCGTGGCCTACATTCAGTATGGGGGAGCCACAGGCGCCCTGATGACCGTGAAAGCAACCGGAGAAGCCACGCCGGCAATGCTTCGCGACAACACGGGCGACTTCGTACCCTCGTGGTCCGCCGACGGCCGGTGGATCCTGTATCGAGAAGACAAGGGAGGCGGGTGGGCATTGATTTCGCCGGATGGAAAAAACCAGCGCCGGATTGGGGAACCGAAAGCCGTCGGCATGACGTTTTCAGCGGATTCGAAGAGGCTCTACGGTATCCGTGTCAATCAGGCGAAAAATACGCTCTTTTCATTGGATCTCGCGACGAATGAGGCCAGGGCAATCGGCGAGATCGCGCGCGATTTCACACCCGGGAGTTTCTCCAATCCAGGCGTGCGGTTGAGTCTATCGCCGGACGGAAAAAGCATCATGTACGCGGCGTTCCGGAGGACCAGGAACCTTTGGATGATGGAAGGATTCGATGGGCTGAACTGGGGGGAGCGGCTGCGCGACATGCTGCCCTGGTAGCCGCCGTCAGGTTCTTTGAACGATCAAAAACGTCAGGTCGTCCGTAGGCAAGGCGTCGCGGGTAAACGCCTCAACTTCGCCTAGAATGGCGCTGCCTAACGCCGCGCTGCCACCCGCGGCGTCCCGCGCGATGATGGCCTTGACCCGGTCTTCGCCAAACATATCGCCACTGACGCTCTCCGCTTCAGTCAGGCCGTCCGAATAGATGATCAGGGCATCGCCGACCGCCATTTGAAATGCTGTCGATTCGTAGCGCGCCGTTGGAAACAGCCCCATAGGCATGCCGGAAGAGGGCAGTTCTTCGATAACTCCCGTTGCCGCCCGATACAGGTAAGACGGGTTATGTCCCGCGCCCACATATCGGCCGGCGCCATCCTCTCCGAGCATGAAGGCAAACAGAGTGGCGTAACGGCTGGCGGGCGTTTTTCTCCACACGAGATTGTTCAGCGCATTCAGCGGAACGTCGGGAGACACAGCCGTGCGGAACTCGGCGGCCATGGCGCCCTGAACCATCGAAGCCATCAGTGCGGACGCGATGCCTTTGCCCGCAATATCGGCTAATACACCGTTCAGCGATTCGCCCGAAGGAAAGAAGTCGTAGAAATCGCCACCAACATGTCGCGTAGGCCGCGAGAACGCGTGGATCTCGAACGGCGGGAACGCCGGCAACTGGCGCGGCAGCAGATGCGTCTGGGCTTCGTTAGCCAAGGCGAGATCGTTATTGAGTTTCCGCCGCTCCTCGGCGCCGGCCACCATCTCCAGCTTCTCGATGGCGCGGCCCGCTTCGTCCGCGAGCCGAGTGAGGATCTTCTGATCGAGTCCTGTCATGGCGTGCATGTACTGGCGGCTGTCAATATACAGTAGGCCAACGGCTTCCGCCTCGCCTGAATCCTCTCCGATTGCCTGAAGAGGGAGACAAGCGACTGCCAGCAGGCTTTGAGCCACGATGCTCTGCTGGAGGGCCAAATCCGCGTTAATGCCTTTCGTCATGAAAATTGCCTGGCCGGATTCCTTCACGCGGGCAATCACGCTCTGGCTAGCGCTGAAGTCGGACTCGTTCAGGCTGGTTCCACGCGCGTCGAGCCCGGCAGCATAGGAAAGTTTACCTTTGCGCAGCCGGAGAATGCAGCCGCGCTGGGCTCCGCTGAGATCCAATACGGACTTGATGATTTGACGAAAGACGCTGTCCGCGGAAAAATTTTGCCCGAAGGCGTACTGCAAGTCGAGCAGGTAGGAAATCTTCGAAATGGCCGAGTCCGCTGAGCCGGCCGCGGGCAGGACGGAAGTAAGCTGCGCGATTGCCAGATCGAGGACCGTCGCCGGGTGCGGGTCGCCGGAATCAACTTCCATCTCCGGCCCGTTCTGACCGAGGCGAATCCGATCGCCGGGTTGCAGAAGATGACGGCTGATTCTCGCACCATTAATGTAGGTGCCAAAGGTACTTTCAAGATCGACGAGAGTCAGGCCTTGTTCCTCGCGCCTGACGCTCGCGTGCCGGCGCGACACCTCGGCGTGCTTGAAAACGATCGCGGCGTCTTCCCGGCGCCCAATGACAATTTCGTCGGCTTCGAGATAAAAGACGCCGGTGCGGCCGTCAAGCTCGTTCCATTTCAGGGAGGATGCGCGTGAGTTCATTTTCGGGCGATGCTTGTCATCGAGGTCGGGTTTCCTAAGTCGCATTATCTCGCGATAATAGCGATTTCGATCGCCTGCTTCAAAAGCATCTCGATTCGTCCCAAGCCACGGGCCGGATGACAGGCGGCGCGGTTCGAAGAGCTTAAGTGCCATTCGTCGTAACGGATGATCTGGTCGCAAGAACGGCGCAGCGTTTCCCTCTACTTTGACCGTTTGCCGGCAAACCACCAAAGTGCCAGCGGCCGAGGGGCCACAAATGGCATTCCAACGAAGCACCCTTGTTTTGTGAGCTGACTTACAGCGCAGGCAAAGTGATTGGACGCGAACCGGACTTCGCGTTCCTTTGGGTTCCACTTCAACGACAGCGCGTTTCCCGGCAATGTGAAATTCGCCAGGTGCGGAGTCCAGTTGGACTCCAGTCGACCAGAAGACTTACCGTTCCCTATCTGGCCCAAACCCGATTTGCCGACTACGTAGGATCGACTGAGGAATGTAGACCCATGGTGCTGTGCGACGAGAATTTCGCGACTCAACACGCTTCCTTTGAGTCGTTCTGGCACGTCCTTAACATTCGCCATTACGATGCCGGCCGGCTGCCTCGACCTTGTGATCCAGGTATTCCCGACTACGTTCAATCCAAGTCGCGTCAGCTTCCGGCCAAGTTCACATTAGTGAACCGATTGAAGTGCCGGATTTTGCTGTCGACTAGCGTGATCGGGATAATCTGCCGTTTGCCCGATCTTATGTTTGCCAGGACCATACAGGACGGCGCCCGGACGCCTGCCGGTGTGCTGGCCACGGTCAATCACCACCTTGCCATTTACTAAAACGTACTCCACACCTACGGCATACTGCTGCGGTTGCTCATAGGTTGCTCGATCCGCGATTTTAGCTGGATCGAAAACCGTCACATCTGCCCACATTCCTTGTCGTAGTAGGCCTCTATCGAAGATGCGGATCTTTTCTGCATTGGCTGATGTCATCTTCCGAATAGCGTCTTCGAGCGTAAGCACCTTCTCGTCGCGGACATACCGGGCAAGAACGCGTGGGAAAGTACCGAAATAGCGCGGATGCGGGTGGCCCTCTGCCGTGGGACCATCGATCGCCACAGCCGTTCCGTCCGAACCAATGGAGATAAACGGCTGCCGCAATGCGTATTGCATGTCTTTCTCGTCGTGATGGAAATAAACGGTAGGCACGGAGCCCTGATTGTCTTCCAGAACCTTGAAAAGTGCGTCGACCGGAGGGCCGGCGATCGCCGCAATTACTTCGTTCATGCGGTGCCCTTCGTATGTCTTATATGCGGGGTTGGATAACGAGACGAGCAACATGCCTTCCCAACTGCCCGTGGCCGTATAGTGGTTGTACCAGTTGGATCCCGGGATGCCGTGCTCAATTTCACTGACGAGTCGTGCGTGCAGGGCAGGATCTTTCAGGCGCTGCAGCATAGCCTGTGTACCACCTTCGTGAGCCCATGGCGGGATGATCGTGGCCAGATTATTTTGCCCGGCTCGATAGGGGTAGACATTCGCAGTTGCATCTTGGCCTTTCGCGCGTGCGTTCTGAATTTCGGCTACCAATTCGGGCATTTTCCCCCACAGTTCGTGATCAGCAAGTTTCAGGTGAATGATGTCCACTGGCAGGTCTGCCCGTTTGCCGATTTCAATCGCCTCTGCGACCGATTCGAATACGCCTTTACCTTCGGTTCGCATGTGGGTGGAGTAAATGCCTCCGTATTCGCCCGAGATTCTACCCATCGCAACCAAGGTGTCAGTGTCGATCCATGAGCCCGGGGGGCCGCTTAACGAGCTTGCAACTCCTAGCGCCCCTTGCTGCATGGCTTGCCGCACCAGCGCCTGCATTTTCGTGACTTCGTCCGTCGTCGGTGGACCAGCGTGCTCCCCACGCACGTACGTCCAGATCTGGCTTGAACCTACATAGCTGCCGATATTAGTCGAAATGCCTTGTTTCACCAGCCGCGAGAAATAACCATCGAAGTCTGTCCAACTGGCTGCATTATTGGACTTCTCTTGCTTTCCTCCCAATGGAGCGGCCGAACCACCTTCCCCCAAGATCATCGAAGCAACACCTTGGCGGACCATGCTCTGCGCATTCCCATCAGTGATGATTGTGTTATCGGAGTGGTTATGGATGTCGATAAAACCTGGGCTAACTGCCAAACCATTGGCATCGATCACGCGCTTGGCATTCACTTCGCCTAACTTGCCGATCCGCGCTATTCTTCCATCTTGGATTGCCACATCGGCGAGGAACGACGCATTACCGCTTCCATCTATCAGTCGCCCGCCGTGGATCACAATATCGTAATCCTGTCCTGGTGCCATCAACGAGACAGCAGCAAGCAGAAAAATCAGCTTCATATCAGTCGATCTTATCCATGCCAGAACTATCCGTTATCGGCACGGGCACATTGCTGCAGTTGTTGCGCGAGTTCCCGGATGCGGGGTAACGAGCCGATTCGCGTGTTTCAATTAACCTGTTTCACAAGCAACAGGTTCAGGCGCTTGAGAAGCATCATGGGGCCGTGGATACGCGTGATACCCACGGGATTGCCTTACGCGCCTCCCGGAAGCTCCGCGTGGACGGACGCTTGGACTGTCGGGAAGCAGAGTGATCCGGTTATGGCCACTCGAAAGGACCCATGATGCAAATCAATGACATATGATCTGATTACCCTCGTGGTAAACGATGAATCGCTTAAAGTTACTCCGGCAAAAACGGAAAGCTAACTCCGTCGTCAGTAATCAACTGTCAACAGTGCATCGCCACGCTTACGCGGCGGCGCTCCTCCTCAGCTGCACTCTCGCTCGTCCGGTACTCGCTCAGGATGACCAGAATTTTGAAATGCACGTTCGTCCGTTGTTGGTGGAAAAGTGCTATGCCTGCCACACCGAAGAGCGGATGGGCGGCTTGCAGTTGGACACCCGCGAACACGCGATGAAAGGTGGCAAAGACGGCGCGGTCATCGTGCCGGGCGATCCGGAAAAAAGTCTGCTGGTCCAGGCGCTTCGCTACACGAACCCTAAGCTCAAAATGCCTCCTGGCGGACGACTGAAAGACGACCAAATCGCCGCCGTTGAAGCCTGGGTCAAGGTTGGTGCTGTTTGGCCCGACACTCCCAACGTATCGCAAACCGCCGTTGCCTATCAGATCACTCCGGAGCAGCGTGCCTTCTGGTCGTTTCAACCAATCCGGGAGGCCGCCGTTCCCGCGGTTCAAGACACCAAATGGGCGCAATCGGATATTGATCGCTTCATCCTTGGCAAGCTGGAAGAGCAAAAGATGACGCGTTCCCCTGAGGCGGACCGGCGTACTTTGATTCGCCGCGCCACTTTCGATTTAACCGGGCTCCCTCCTACGCTGGCCGAAGTAACCGCCTTTGAAAACGACAAATCGCCCAATGCGTTTGGAAAGGTCGTGGACCGCTTGCTCGCCTCGCCGCGCTATGGGGAGAGATGGGGGCGTCTGTGGCTGGATGTTGCCCGGTATTCAGACGACAAGTTGAATTCAGAACGGGATGAGCCCTACGAAAACTCCTTTCGATATCGCGATTGGGTGATCAAGGCGGTGCAAGATGACATGCCGTACAACACCTTCGTCAAGGCGCAAATTGCGGGAGACCTCATGCCCGACAAAGAGCGGTATGAGGCTGGACTTGGCTTTTATGCGCTCAGTCCGGAGTTTCAGGACGATCGCGTCGATGCTACAACCAGGGGATTTCTCGGCCTGACCGTCGCGTGCGCGCAGTGTCACAACCACAAGTACGACCCCATCCCCACGCAGGATTATTACTCTCTGCTGGGGATCTTCAACAACACTTCGCTGCACGAAGCGCCGCTGGCCGCAAAGCCGGTGGTGGACGCATACGAAGAACACAAGAAACAGGTCGACGACCAGAAAGCGGTTATTGACGGCTTTATCGCCCATCAAAGCGAAGAATTGGGCGGCGTTTTAGCCGCGAAAACATCCACTTATCTGCTGGCCGTAGCCACCGTACCTCCTGGCGCGCCGGATAAAGATTTCGCTGCCGTCGCCGAGCAAAAGCAGCTCGACTGCGAGACGCTGATCCGCTGGTCCAAATACCTGGCAAAACCCAAACTGCGGCATCCTTTCCTCGATGCCTGGTACAAGGCCGCCGCGCAGAAGCAGAATACCCAAGCGCTGACCCAGGCGGCAAATGACTTCGAACATTTTGTCTTCGCCGTAAACAAGGAAAAGAAGCGGATTGATGATGAGAATCACATTCGGCTGGGCCTCAATCCCAGCCGGGCTGATTTATCCGGCGCGAACCTGGCATCCATGGCGCGTGACAAGTATGTGCTTTGGGAAGATCTGTTCGGGAACAAAGGCATCTATCACTACGGAGACCCTCAGTTGGACCGTTTCCTAACCGGCGTCTGGAGCGCGCATTTCCACTCCATGCGGACAGACCTTGCCGTGCTGCAGAAGCAGCTGCCGCCGCACTATCCGTACCTGCAGACCATCGCTGATAATCCCACACCGGTTGAACAGCGGGTGTGGATCAGAGGCAGCCGTGACAATCCCGGTGAGCCCGCGCCTCCCCACTTTCTCACCATTCTCAGCAGCGGTGAACCGAAGCGTTTTACAAAAGGGGCGGAGCGGCTGGAACTGGCCCAAGCCATTATAGATCCGAAAAATCCTCTCACGGCGCGCGTCATCGTCAATCGCGTCTGGCAGCAGCACTTCGGCAAAGGCTTGGTTCGCACGCCCAGTAACTTCGGTAAGCAAGGCGACCGACCTTCCCATCCCGAACTGCTTGATTTTTTGGCTACGCGTTTTGTGGCGGAAGGCTGGTCTATTAAGAAATTGAATCGTGAGATTATGCTTTCGTCCGCCTACGCGCTCAGCGCAGCGAACTCGGAAACGAATTACGCGGTTGACCCGGATAATCGCTTGCTGTGGCGCGCTAACCGCCGCCGCCTCGATGCGGAATCTCTGCGTGACTCGCTGCTGTTGGTTTCCGGCAAACTCGATCTGAAAATGGGCGGCCCGGCGGTGCCCTTCACCAAAGATGATAATGACCGCCGCACGGTGTACGGCTTCGTGAGCCGTCGCCAGCTTGATCCATTCCTGGCGTTATTTGATTTCCCGAACCCCATTGTGACCAGTGAACAGCGCCTTCCCACTACCGTGCCGCTGCAGGGGCTTTTCTTCATGAACAGCGGAATGGTGATGGCAAGCGCAAAGTCGCTGGCGAGCCGAGTGGCTACCAGTGGCCCTGATGATTCCAGCAGGATCGACAATGCGTATGAGTTGCTTTTCCAGCGCAAGCCGACCGGGGAAGAGCGCGCTCTGGGCCTGAAGTTTGTGCAGGGCGAAGAATCCTGGCCGCGCTACATGCAGGTTCTTTTGAGTTCCAACGAATTTAGCTTTCTGAATTAGGAGATGGGAAAATGACGAGACGAGAAATTCTCCGTACCATGGGCGGCGGCTTCGGCATGGCTGGTTTTGCCGGCCTTCTTTCTCATGCCGATGCGGCTGAAACTCCGGCGGCCTATGCTGGGCCGCTCGCGCCTAAATCTCCCCATTTCCCAGCGAAGGCCAAACACGTCATCTTCCTGTTTCTGAATGGCGGCCCTTCCCAGGTGGATACGTTTGACCCCAAGCCGCTGCTTCAGAAATATAACGGCAAGCCGATGCCTTCCTCCAATCTGAAGACGGAGCGCAAAACCGGCGACCTGCTCGGATCGCCATTCAGCTTCAAAAAATACGGGCAGAGCGGCATCGAAGTCAGCGAAATTTTCCCTAAGCTCGGGTCGTGTATTGACGACGTGTGCGTGATCCGCTCCATGTATACCGACATTCCCAATCACGAACCGTCACTCTTCATGATGAACTGCGGCAATCGCGTTCCCGGCCGCCCCTCCATGGGATCGTGGTTGACCTACGGCCTTGGCTCGGTGAATCAGAATCTGCCCGGCTTTGTGGTGCTCTGTCCGGGGTATCCGATTGTAGGCCCGCAGCTTTGGACGTCGGCTTTTCTTCCCGCGATCCACCAGGGCACTTATATCCCAAACAGCGAGAAAACTCCCGATAAACTCATTCGCTACATCAAGAACACCAGTACGACGCAGGTGCAGCAGCGCCGGCAGTTGGATCTGCTCGATCAACTGGGCGAGATTCAGATGAAGCGCGAAGGCCACGATCCGCAGCTGGAGGCCACGATTCAGTCCGCCGAAATCGCCTATCGCATGCAGACCGAGGCGCCGGAGGTCTTTGACATTACGAACGAATCGCCTGAGGTGCGGGCCCGCTATGGCGATGGAGATTTCGGGCGCGGCTGTCTGATGGCCCGCCGCCTGGTAGAAAAAGGCGTCCGCATGGTCCAAGTCTATTTCGGGAATGGACAGCCTTGGGACAATCACGACGACATCTTGATTCACCGGGATCTCGCTGATAAGGCCGATGGTCCAATTGCCGCTCTGCTGCAGGACCTCAAGGCCAGCGGCCTTCTGAACGAAACCCTGGTTGTCATAGGCGGAGAGTTCGGCCGCACTCCCGTGGTGGAAGTCAGCGGACTGGTCAAGTATCAAAATGGCCGCGACCACAACAATCACGGCTTCTCGACGTTACTTGCGGGCGGCGGCGTAAAGCCTGGCATCACCTATGGAGCAACCGACGACTTTGGCTTCAAGGCGGTGGAGAACCCGGTCCACATTCATGATCTGCACGCCACAATTTTGGCGCTGCTGGGCTTGGAGCATACCAAGCTGACCTACCGCTACAGCGGCCGGGATTTCCGTCTAACCGACGTAGCCGGCAACGTTGTGCGCGACATTATGGCCTAAAACGATTTGACCACTCTGCGTCGTTTCCCCCTTGCTTACCGAGTCCCAAATGCAATCATGCAAAATAGTGTAATGGCAGTCACGCTTTTACCGGCCTCTGCCCAAACTACCGCCGTCCCCACAATGAAACGCCGCACCCTGGTTCTGCTCCTGCCCGGCCTCTGTCTCACAGCTGTAACTCGCTGTACTACGCCGCGATAGAAAAACTAGGCCGCGATTCTTAACGTCCACTCGGCCGTATTGTCGGCATGTTGTACATTGAACCGTTAATCGCTGCCACCTAGTGCCGGTCAGAAACGGCGTTCGAACGAACCAGCTCGTTTTTGTGAGATGAATTGCATCAGCGCAAACGTAATCGGCGCGAATTAGACTTTTGGCCCCGTCGGCAGTTCCGATAACGGCCGCCACTTTAACCTGCTAGTTGCACATTGTCGGGACTATGTGATTTGGGCCGGCGTCGTTGACGGTTTCCGTTGAGCCAGTTCGAGGACTTAACCAAATCTTCGACGCAATGGGAGCGTTCGGCTTGCGCCTTGGCGGATAACCCGGTTGCTGCTTCGCTTCTGTTCGGCCCTGCGTCGAAATCGCGCCAATTGATTAATGCTCTTCGTGCAACACCGCTTGTCGCGTATGCTCCAAACTGCTGCGCAGCGATTCGCCCGGCACATTGCGAATAATGGGAGCCATTACGGCTCCCATGCCGAACGGAACATCGCGCGTCAGCGTTATCGATTCGCACTCGACGTAGACGCCGCCGTCTCTTTCCTCATAGAACCAATACCCGTACAACCGCCATAACAACCCGCGATCATGCCCTTCGGGCAACAGGTGTTCATCGCCTTTACCGGGGTTGGCCACTTCTTGAATGCGCGTCTTTTCGCGATGCCACGCACCTTTGTCGCATTCAGCTTCTCAAAGGTAATGTCGTTCTCTGTCTCGAGCACGTCACTGAGGAACAGCTTGGTTTTTAGCGTTCGCATCGCTACCAGCCAGTGATTGTCTGTATGCGAGACCACCTTCGAAGTCACAACGTCCGGGGAATAATATTTGGCATGATTCGCATAGTCCCGCACAATCGAAAGCACGCTGTCCAACTTCGCGCCCTTTATGAACACGGCACCTTGCCAATCCTGGATTAGGCCGCCCTTGATCTCGATTAGGCCTTTGTTCTTCGCAGGCTCAATCGCGATCTGCCCTGCCGACACTTCTCTCCGGGCCTCCGGGCTCTGGTCGGACCACAAGAACTGCTCGCCTTGAAACCGCGGCGCAAGCCGCGCCTCCACTTCACGGATGTGATCTTTGAACTGCTGGACGATCTCTACTTTGAGATTAGCGGCTCGAGCGCTGGACATGCTTACGAACGCTACCAACGCGAATAGCCGGAAGCGCGAGATCAGCGTCTTTCCTCGTCCCGCCCTGTGCACAGCGGACCCACTCCGCTCATCCAGTCAATTTGGAAAGAACCCATCTAGTATGCCCAGAAACTCACTTTCCTATTTAGATTACACCGTTGCAAACCCTGTGTTATAGCGCACCGTTTCAACATCCGGCGCGGCTTTGAAGTCCTTTTGATGTGATTTGGCTTGCACATTGTTCGTAGCCGGAAACGGCGTTCGGATGAAATCTAGGTCTGACGGAAATCTAGCGGTGGAGCCAACCACCTGCAAATTCGACATACTGAACCCGCGCGGCAAAAGGAGGCCGCCAGTATGGCGCGTCAGCAAAAACCAACGAAGGCGAGCGAAGCCAAAGACAATCCTTCGCTTCCCAAATCTGGAACAATCGAAGGCTTCAGTCCTGAATTCATTGCCGGCAGCGAGTTCGCAAATATCGTATCGGTATGCCATCGACGAGTTCATCAGTTGGTACTGCTCCGAGCCGCGTTTGGCATTCAATCGAGCGGTCGTCCTCCGTTACCGATTCTTCCTAGAACAAAAGCGCTTGGCCCCTTCCACGATAAACGTCAGATTGGCTGCCGTGAGGCGGCTGGCCTACGAGGCATCCGATACGGGATTGTTGAGTCCCGAACTGGCGGGTGGCATCCGGTGTGTGAAAGGAGCCAAGCGTTCAGGCGTGAGGGTCGGAAACTGGTTGACAATCGACCAAGCCAAGGCGCTTCTCCAGCCAGCGCCTGCTGACGATCTCCGTAGCAAACGAAACAGAGCAATTCTCTCCATCCTGGTGGGTTGTGGATTGCGCAGGGCTGAGTTGGTCGAACTTAGAATAGAGGACTTCCAGCTTCGCGAGGATCATTGGATCATTGCGGATTTGGTAGGCAAAGGTAAACACATTAGTACCGTGCCGGTTCCGTATTGGGTCAAACGCAATGTGGATCTTTGGATAACTGCAGCCAGAATCGACGCCGGAGTGATCTTCCGGAGCGTGAACAACTCAGACAAAATGTGGGGCGATGCGATATGGCATATCGTCAAGTCGGCTGCAAAACGCGTCGGCATCCAGAAGCTCGCACCCCACGATTTGAGGCGAAGCTGCGCGCGCTTTTGTCACGCCGCTGGCGGCGAGTTGGAACAAATCCAATTTCTGCTTGGTCATACCTCGGTTCAAACAACGGAACGATACCTGGGTTGCAAGCAAAAGCTCCGTCATGCAGTCAATGACAAGCTAGGAACTGAAGACACGTAAATACTGCGGGGAGAACTGCATCAAGTTCTGCAGCTCATTCAAAATATTCTTTAGGCGGTGCGCTTCGTCGTCGGGTGTGTGCCGAGTTTTGTGTAAACGCCTGGCCGGAGTTTACATGGCGAGCGCGCGGTAGGAAGCCCAAAAGTGGAGAGCCTCTTCTATCGAACCCGCAGAATTGATGTTGGCACATGATAGTGCGGCAAGACAAGCGCCAGCCGCTTGGCGCTCTATGACAGCGGTGGCGTCGAATCGTTCTCACGGTTCAACACCTTGCAGCGCCGCTTGTCGGCCCTCAGCCAGCTCCACCAGGAAGCCGGTCCCGTCGCCCACCCAAACTTGGGCCGTCCAACAGTTTTTAGCGGGCTGCGCCGGGAACTGGGAACCGCCCCGGAGAGAAAACGGCCGCTGCGGACCGAGGACTTGCCGGAGATTTTGCTGGATCTCCCGAATACCCGCTTAGGGAAACGCGATCGGGCGCTCTTGCTACTCGGGTTTACCGGGGCGTTCCGGCGCTCGGAGCTGGTGGTTTTGGATGTCACCGACTTGGAGGAAACCCGCGACGGCCTGGTCGTGACGATCCGGAAATCGAAAACGACCAAGAAGGGCAGGGAAGACGGGCGGGCATTCCTCAGGGCGCCGAGCAAAGGAAGTTGTCCGCTCTGGGCTTTGGAAACCTGGCGCGCTGCGGCCGGCATCGAGACGGGGCGGTGTTTCGGGTGATGAACCGCCACGACCAAGTGTTGCCGCAACGCCTTTCGGGCGAAGGGGTCGGGATCGTAGTGAAACGCCACGTCGAAGCACTCGGCTTCGATCCGGGTCAGTTTGCCGGGCACAGCTTGCGCGCCGGTTTGGTCGCCGCCGCCGGCAAATCCGAAGGCGCCATCATGCAGATGACCGGGCATCGCAGTGTGAATACGGTTCGACGATATATCCGCGACGGGAATCTCTTCCGCGAGAATGCCGCCGAGGGCTTGGGATTATGATCCCCCGGGACCCGCGCCGGCAACAACATCTTCCCCGTGTCTCATGCTTTCAGGCGTGGGTCGAAGGGATAAACGTATGATTCCTGAGTACGAAACTTGCTCCCATCCGGATGGAGCGGGTTGAAGAGGAAATTCTCCGTCTCGGGGACAATTGCACTCGGCACCCGAAGCAACACACTTGCCTTCTTCTGAAGCCATTGGGTTCCCAGATCTTGCGTGACTTCGATACGAGCTTTCCAGTCCAGTGGCAAGTCTTTGAGCTGGATCACCGTCAGCGAGCTATCCGGACCGGCGACCTTCAGTAAGGTATATTCAGGCGGAATATCGTTCGCACTCGTGTGAACGCAGACCTCCAGTAGTGCTGCGGCAGGTGTTTGAGCTAAATAAACCACTGGCTGACCAAGGTGATGCCAACGGCCTGACGCTCGAAAACCTCCCGTTCCGCTCAGGTCGTTGTGGCGACTGATCCTCCACAAAGCCATCTAAACAAACATGCCTTCGTCAATCTGAATGAGCAATTCTTCCACGATCCGGGCTCCCGTATCTGTCCGCACCAAGGAAAGCGGATTTCGACCGCCGAGGCGGGGATGGGGTCTTCTCAGCCAAGCCAACGCCGGCTCTCGGCTTTTATAAACGGTTTCAGCTGAAGATAGTACTCGAATCAATCGGATCACTCGATCAGACTCTTCGACGGAAAGCTTCTCGCGTCTGGAGCGCCTGTGCTGCAATGTCCGCAAGGGAATGATGAGCGCATCGATCTCTGGCCGGCCAAGCCCCATCTCTATCAGTCGCTGAATCACTTTGGGTGCGAGTTGGCCTTCGACAATGCGAAGCACATCGGTTTCCGTACTCGGCGGCTGGAGACCAAGCCAATCGCCCATCTGAGTATGAACTAAACTCATCTAAACTCGACGCTCCTTTGCTGACTACATAATGCCATAGAATCGGCAGCAAAACGTCGCTGCTAGTTTCTAGTACAAACGGATGAGTGTTTTGAGCCGCCAGGATCGGCCGGAGAATCCTATTGATGGCGAATTGACAAGTTATGCCGCGATTGGAGTCTGGTACAACCCTCGATAGTGGCTCGTCTCCAGATCGGCTGTGGTCCAGAATAAAGTCCGGTTGAGGTACTCGCGCCGAACTGTGCCAATCAGTCGCTCTACAAACGGATGCGACAGCGGCACGTAAGGAATAGTCTTGATCTCCGCCACCTCGAGCACCCGGATATTAGCTTGCCAGTGGTGGAATCGATAGAGCGGATCATGATCCGAGCTGAGGTATTTTGGCAGGCTATGCTCGCGAATCGCACGGTGGAACATGCGGCACAGCGCCAGGCTTTGGTGCAAAGTTTGTACGTGGACAATGCGACCTCGGGTTCCCAGAACTTTCGGATCAGGCGGCCAGCACGGCATTCCAAGTTCCGGCATTGTGGCTGAGTGGCCACCCAATGTACCGGTCTTAAACTGCTGCTTCTGAATTTTCTGCACAAGCTTGATGCCGCTGATCGTCACTGCTGCGCTCTCGAACCGTTTGAATCCGAGCATCGGTCTGATCCGCTGCTTGATTCGCCGATGGTCTTGCTCGATCATGTTATTTAAATACTTGCTCGATCGCACCCGGACCCGTTTCGGCAACCGACCTTCCGACTTCAGTTCCCGAACCGCACGGTGTGAAGCGGCGTAGGCGTGAAGAGTGATCACTCGTGGCGACCCAACACTCTTCATCGCTTTGCGGAAAAAGTGTTTCGCAGCGTTCACATCCCGCCTCTCGCTTTATCCACCGCCCGGTACAGATAGGTCCACCGGCCCTTCACCTTTATGTAAGTCTCGTCACACCGCCACGATCCGCCAACCGGCCGCGCATAACGGTTCCAGCATTTCTCAAATTCCGGCACGTAGCGCTGCACCCAACGCAGAATCGTCGTGTGTGCGAGGATCACTCCGCGTTCAGCCATCATTTCCACCTGTCACGTGTACTCAGCTTGTACGGCAGATACCATCGAACGCACAAGACGATGATCTCTTGGTCGAACTGCCGTCCATTGAATAAAGCCTCAACCCTTCCCGTCCCTGCCATGGCCGTGATTATCCGACACTCGGTAACTTTGCACCAAAGCCTTCGCAAGAACGCCGCCTGATGTCTGATGAAATGCAAGCTATTGGCCATAAGTATGCCATCGAGTTTAGGCAAGGAG